>DATAMX010000175.1:0-9034 GCA_036260475.1 Gaiellaceae bacterium
CTACAGCTGACAGGGTCTGTTCGCTCAGGGGTCATTCCGACACGCTGGCGCAGGCGAGCTCATTGCACGACGTGCACGACGATCGGCCAGTCTCTCTTGACCGTCACCCCCATCGCCGTCACGACCGCCTGGAAGACGAGCTGCTTCCCCGGCGGGACTGCCTCGAACACGTTGTACTCGCCCCCGATCGAACCGCACCAATGGTCGCGCGCGCCCTTCTTGAAAGAGACCAACCCCACCCCGGCCGCCGGCCTGCGGCCCAAGAGGATTTGGAGATGGAGTTGGACGATCCCGGGGACCGGCCTGCCACCTGCCGTCCCGATCTGCACGCAATAACCCCACTGCTCGTTCGGCGGCGGCTGATGGTTCCGACCGGTCAGCCGCAGGAGCGGACGATGATCCTGCGCGGTCAGGGCGACGCGGATCGCGCTGTGGTGCGCCCCTGAACCACATCCAGCTAGCACGCACAGTAGAGCGAGAAGCACGCCCGGCGATCTCATCTCGCTGGCAGGCTAGATCGCGGGAGAACCCGCCTCAAGGGACATCTCCGAACACTCGCGCAGGCCACCGTGAGGATGGCCGGCCCGGCAGGAGCCGGCTCTATCGCCCGCCGGACGACAGCAGACCGGCGGCCGCCGCGAGCCAACGGCGCGCGCGGTCGACGTTCGGGCCGTCCGGTGCGAGCGCGACGGTGTCCGATTGCAGCTCCGTCATGACGAGCAATGCGCGCCGCGCGTCCTGTTCCGCGAAAGCCTCGTCGAGGCGCTCGACGAGCCGGGCCGGTTTCACTGCGAGCGCCGCGACCCGAGCCTCCAGGCGTTTGTGCGTCGGCTGCCACGCACGGTTGAGCGCGTAGACGATGCGCAGCACGCGTGAGGCGTCGTCGAGCATGCGCTCGGTGCGCGCGAGCCTCTCGCCTGGGCGCGCGAGCGTGAGCAACCCGGCCGGTGCGTAACCGCCCCACGTCAGCGCCGCGTCCTCGATCCGCGCCTTCGCCAGCTCTTCCGGATAGTCACGGAGGCGGGCCTGCCACCGCGACAGCGATCCCGCCGTTCGCAGAACGATGCCGTGGGCGATCGCATCCGCGGCGGACGACGACGACTCTCGGTTGAAGAACGAATCGATCGAGAACTCGGCGTGCTCGCGCGACCACCAGACGAGCTCGACCGCGACGCCCTCGCGCCGGCCGGAGACGCGCCTCGCCGGCGTCGCCGGATCGCCCCACGTGTCGAGCTCGTCCAGCCCGCCGGCCCGGGCGTGCCCGAAGCAGGCGGCCAGCTCGAGCGGCTTCGGCGTGACGATGAGCATCTCGATGTCGGAGAGCTCATCTGCGTCGCCACGCGACACGCTGCCGGTGAGAACCGCCTCTTCCACCACCGCACGCGGGAGCGCAGCGACGACACGTTGGGCGAGATCCCGCAGCTCCAGGCTCCGCTCGCTCGGCACCGTCGAAGTATCCCGTCTACTGCTCGGTACCGTACGCACGTGCCCGGGGACGTCCTCACGCTGCGGCAACTGAACCGGGCGACGCTCGCGCGCCAGCTCCTGCTGGAGCGGAGGAAGCTCTCCCCCACGGCCGTCATCGAGCGGCTCGTCGGCATGCAGGCGCAGTGGCCGCAGGCGCCGTACGTCGGCATCTGGACGCGGACGACGGGCTTCCGCCGCGAGGCCCTCGAGCGGCAGCTGGCCGCCGGGGCCGTCATCAAGGGGACGGTGATGCGGCAGACGCTGCACCTCGTGACCCCGCGCGACTACGCGCTCATCCGTGCGGCCATGAGCGAGACGAACTTCCCGTGGGAGACTGCGCTCGCGAAGCGTCTCGCACCCAGCATGCGCGAGCTCGCCGCAGCGGGCCCGGTGACGAACGCGGACGCGCTCGCGCACATCGAGCGCGAGCACGGGCTGAAGGGCATCGATGCACGACGTGCCTGGCGCGCCGCCCGCCAGTGCGCGCACCTCCTGCACCACCACGAGACCGCGCTCTGGCGCGGTCGGCCCGAGGGCCGCTTCGTCGCGCTCGACGAGCCCGATGGGCACGTGCCGGTCGAAGCGCGCTCCGAGATGCTGCGCCGCTACCTCGCCGCGTTCGGGCCCGCGACGGTGCGCGACATGGTCGCCTGGAGCATGATGCACGTCCCCGAGATCAAGGCCGCGCTTGCGCTGCTCGACGTGCGCCGCTTCCGCGACGAGAACGGCCGCGAGCTGCTCGACGTGCCGCGCGCGCCACTGCCGGACCCGGAGGCCCCCGCGCCCGTCCGCTTCCTGCCGAAGTGGGACAACCTCCTGCTCGCGTTCGCCGACCGGACGCGCGTGCTGCCGGAGCAACACCGGAAGACGGTTATCGGCAAGAACGGGGACGTCGCGCAGACGTTCCTCGTCGATGGGCTCGTGGCCGGTACGTGGAAGGTCGTAAAGGGTCGCGTCGAGCTCGAGCCGTTCGCCCCGTTGTCACGAGCGGCGCAGCGCGAGCTCGAGGACGAGGCCGGGCTCCTGGAAGCGTTCGTCGCCGACTGATGCGCGCCCCGCGGGACGACGACCGGCCGCCGATCTGCCCCGTGTGCGGCGTCACGATGGTGCCCGCGGCGCTCAGCGCCACCGGCGAAAAGGCCGTGGATTGGGTATGCCTCGAGTGCGAGGAGTCTCCGGCGAGCGAGGACGAGCGATGAAGGTCGTCCATCGACCGGAAGGTCAGGGGCGCTGCGGCGCCGGCACCGGCAGGAAAGCCTCCCGCACGACGCGGAGCACGCGCTCGCGCGTGCCCTCCGCGACCGGCACGAGACCGCCGAGCTCCAAGCGCGCGAGCTCCACGCGCCCCTGCGCGCGCACCGTGACGAACCCGAAGTCCGCGAGGAAGTCGCTCGGGAAGATCGTCCTGTGGATGTGGAACCGCTCCACCGAGCGGTCGCCTTCGGGATAGCGGTACGCGAACGCCTCCAGCGCCCGGCCGCCGCGCTCCCGGGCCTCGCCGATGGCGGTGAGGAAGAGCGACTGCATCACCCACGGCTTCGACGGATCGGTGAGGTACGCGCACGTGACGAGCACCGCGTCGTCGCTCGGCGGCCCCGCCGGTAGCTCGTTCGCACGCGGGAAGAGCCCCGACGGCCCGTACTGCATCGAGCCGAGCAGCCGCCCGTCGTCGTCGTAGTAGACCGTTCCCCACGAGCCCCATTCGTCCTCGGTGCCGCGGATCCACTTCTTCTTGTCGACGCCCCTGCCGCTGCGCGACTGCCACCACGTGCACTCGTGACACACGGTCGGCGCCGTATCCAGCGTTGCTCCCGTCAGCCCGGCGATGCGGGTGCTCACGCGCGCGGGCCGATCTCGTCGACGACCACCTCGACGGCGGCCGGGTCGACGTCCGCCATGCGCAGCAGGTACTCGCGGACGCGTGCCTGTACGCCCGACCCGATGGATGGGATCGAGGCGCCCCAGTCGACTGCGAGGTGGAGCTCGACGCGCACGTCGCCGTCGCTCTCCCGCACCTTCACGCCGCGACGCCGCGGGAGGTCGCGCACGCCGACGATCTCGCGCGCCGCATCGGCGGCGTAACGCCCGAGGATCTCGGTGGAGATCGACGCTTGTCCCTCCATCAGGAAGAGCGTAGACGCAGCTCCGTCGCCTCGGGCCGGGCCGCGAAGCGGAGCGGGACGAACGTCGTCCCCAGGCCCGGCGACACGTGCATCACGCCCGCCGGCCCACGGAAGACGCCGCGCGGATAGCGCGCGCTCAGGTGCGCGAAGCGCAGCTTTCCGCCCGGGTAGGGAAGCGCGATCTGACCGTCGTGCATGTGGCCGGCGAGCACGAGGTCGAACCGCCCGGGCTCGAGCGCGTCGAAGACGCGCGGGTAGTGGCAGAGCAGGACGCGCAGGTCGGCCTCGCGCGAGAGCGTGTTCGGATCGACCTTCGACCGCCGGGGAACGATCAACCTCGGGTGCACGCCCGCGATCCAAACCCGGCGCCCGCGCAGCTCGAGCATGGTTCCCTCGTCGCGCAGCAGGATCGCCGGCGCGAGATCGCTCAGATCCGAGCGGACGGCCTGTGGGTCGCGCGAGATGGCGACGTCGTGGTTGCCGAGGATCGCGACGGTCGGCTGCGGCAGCCGTCCGAGGAGATCCCGGAGCAGCGGCTCGCCGCGCGGGTGCGTCAGCAGGTCACCGGTGACGACGACGACATCGGGCCTGCGCTCGGCTGTCCAGTCGACGGCCTTCTCCACCGCCGAGGCGCCGGGCGACGGCACGCCGAGATGGAAGTCGGACAGATGCGTGACGCGCAGCCCGTCCAGCTCGGGCGGGAGCCCGGGAACCTCCAGCTCGAGCTCCCGCAGGCGCGGCCACCCGGCCTCGATCAGTCCCCAGCCGAGCGCGGCCCCGAGAAATGTCCCGGCGCGGCGCCCGAAGGCCACCGCGCCGGAGTCCGCCCCTCTGTTGTCCATTCAGATCCCGGCCGGGCGCGAACCTTGCGCCGCGCTCAGACTTCCAGCCGCTCGAGCGCCGGCCGCGGGTCGACGATGTGGCGCTTGAACTTGAGCTCGGACTCTTCCAGCCCGGCGGCGACGCCCACGAGCTGGGCGAGGTGGAGGATCGGCAGCTTGAACGAGCGTCCGGTGGCGGCCTCGAGCTTCTGCTGCCACGCGTCGAGCGACAGATGGCAGAGGGGGCACGGAGTCACCATCACGTCCGCGCCGGCCTCGAGCGCCTGCTCGACGGGCTGGATGAGCTCGCCCATCGCCGTCTCCTCACGCGCCTGGATGATCGGGAACCCGCAGCACTTGATCTTCGCGGGGTAGTCGATCGCCTCGCCGCCGCACGCCTCGATGATGCGCTCGAGCGACCACGGGCGGTCGGGATCCTCGAAGCCCATGATCTTCGAGGGGCGCAGGATCTGGCAGCCGTAGAACGGCGCCACCTTCAGGCCCTTCAGCCCCTTGTGCGCCGCGACCTTGAGGAGCTCGTAGCCGTCGCCCTCCGCGATCTCCCACAGCAGGTGGCGAACGTCGACCTCGCCGCTGTACGCGGGGACGCCGACGGCGGCGAGATTCCGGTTCACGCGCTCGCGCAGCGTGTCGTCGCCCTTGAGCATGAAGTTCGCCTGGCGGAGGTTGAGCGTGCAGACGTTGCAGACCGTCAGCAGCGTGTCGCAGCCGGTCGCCTCCGCATACGCGAGGATGCGCGCGTTCAGGTGCAGGTAGTAGTCCGGCTCCGCCTCGTGGATGTCGCCCGCGCCGCAGCACGTGACGGACTCCAGCTCGACGAGCTCGAGGCCGACGCGCGGCGCGAGCGCCTGCGTCGACGTGTCGAGCTCCTTCGCCGAGAGCGAGGCGAGGCAACCCTTGTAGTACGCAACTCTCTTCACTCGGTGTCCTCCGGTAGGTACGGCTTCGGGAACGAGCCCGGGCCGTACGGGTCGCCGCCTTCGTGGTGGCCGTGCTCGAGCTTCGCGAGGGCGCGCTCTCCCTGGATGTGACCGAACGCGCCCTGCCGATCCTGCTCGCGGACGATCTTGCGCAGGTTGCGGGCCTCGCTCACGTCCTTCGCCACGTGCGGCGGGAATGCGAGCCCCGCCTTGTTGTGCTTGACGAGGTTCATCGCGAACTTCATCTGCTTCACCGACGACACGATGCCTTGCGTCTTCGGCACGAGCTCGGTCTCGCGCAGCCACCCCGTCGTCTCGGTCGAGCGGATGAACCACTTTGCATGCTTCGCGCCCATGTCGCGATCGATGCCGTTGCGGATCGCTTCGGCGCCGAGCTTCGCGATCGCGTCACGCGGGTCGACGCCCTTGGGGCAGCGCTCGTTGCAAAAGAAGCACCGCGTGCACTCCCAGATCCCGTGCTCGCCGCTGTACTGCTCGAGCCGCTCGACCGTCGCGCCGTCGCGCGGGTCGCCGACGAAGCGCATGCCCTTCGCGAGCGCCTGCGGGCCGAGGAACTCGGGATCGGACTCCATCGCGTTGCACTCGGAGACGCAGCAGCCGCAGTTGATGCAGAGCGCTTCCTTCTTGATCGCATCCATGCGCGGCTGGTCGATGCGGTACTCGCGCCCGTCCTCCGGCCGCTCGTAGCCCGGCTGGAGGTACGGCTTCATCGCCTTGAACTTCTCCCAGAAGGGATCCATGTCGACGACGAGGTCGCGGACGATCGGGAGATTGCCCATGGCGGAGATCGTCGGCACGTGGCCCGACTGCGCGATGTCGTACATGCGCGTCTTGCAGGCGAGCACGGCGGCCCCGTCCATGCGCATTCCGCACGAGCCGCAGATCATCATGCGGCAGCTCTTGCGGTAGGCGAGCGTGCCGTCGACCTTGTCCTTGACGATGTCGAGGCAGTCGAGGAGCGTCGCCTCTTCGGGCGCGTCGATCTCGTATTCGCGCAACGCACGGTCGCCCGTCGCCGCGTCGTACCGCCAGACCTTGAGTGCGACCTGCATCACGCGCCCACTCCTCCCAAGCCGGGTAGCGACCCGTTCTTCGACTCGTATACCTGCGCGGCGGGCGGCACTGCGGCAGTGACCTTGTCGCCGAACTTGGAAAGATCGATCGTGACCGACACCTTCGGGCTCGACTGAGCGACAACGACGCGGTGGACGTAGCCGTCGTCGCCGACCCAGACGTCATAGCCGGCAGGCCCGGTCGCCTCCTTCACCTTGTAGTGCGTGCCGACCGAGTCGGTGCCGACCTTCGTCGCGCTCTTCAGGGCCTGGAGCCGCTTCAACTGCGCGCCGGGATCCTGTGAGAGGAGCGACTGGAGGTCGAGACCCGAGACGTGCACCTTCGCGAGGTCGAGCTTCACCCAGGTCTTGCCGCCGGGAAGGCCCGACGTCAGGAGCGGAGACTTGAGGTAGACCGCCGTCCCGACGAGCACCTCCTCGACCGTCGTCGCCACCGGCCCCGCCTTCACGTTCAGCTTCATCGAGCCACGCTCGCCTTTGATGTCGAAGGAGCCGTTCCCGCCGAGCGCGACCGGCTGGCCGGAGGCCACGACGTTCGCCGTCAGCGCGAGCGCCTCGCTCCCGGCGGCATACGTCTTCTGCGCAGCCGACTTCACCGCCGCGAGCGGGGTCGACCCGGAGCTCGCGCTCTTCGAGCCGCCGCCTCCGCCGCAGGCGGCGGCGGCGAGCGGCAGCGCGAGGAGCAGAACGAGGGTGCGGCGCATCAGTACTTGCGTTCCTCGGGCTGCCATCTCGTCATGCGCACTTCGGCCCAGGAGAGCTCGGGCGCGCCGTCCCTCCAGCGCGTTATCGAGTGCTTGAGGAAGTTCACGTCGTCGCGCGTCGGGTAGTCGTACGGGCGCGCGTGCGCTCCGCGACTTTCCTTCCGCGCGATGCCCGCCTCGAGCATGCACCACGCGGTGTCGAGCATGTTCCCGAGCTCGATCGCCTGCGTGAGGTCGCTGTTGAAGACATTGCCCTTGTCCTCGACGTAGACGTTGCGGTAGCGCTCACGCAGCCCGGGGATGATCTCGAGCTGTCGTTGCATCTGCTCCTCGCGACGGAACACGGCGAAGTTCTCGAGCATCGAGGTGCCGAGCTCGTCCCGGATCTTCCACGGACGCTCGCCCGTGGTGCGGTCGAGCAGGTCCTTCAGCTCCCGCTCGGCGTCCCGTTCCACCGATTCCGGGACGTCGATGGTCGTGTTCGAGAGCGCCCACTCGGCAGCCGCGCGGCCGGACCGGCGCCCGAACGTGATCGTCTCCATCAGCGAGTTGCCGCCGAGGCGGTTCGCGCCGTGCACCGAAACGCATGCGCACTCACCTGCGGCGTACAGCCCGGTGAGCTCCGTCGCGCCGTCGGTGTCCGTCTCGATGCCGCCCATGTGGTAGTGCGCACCCGGCCGCACCGGGACGGGCTCGTAGATCGGATCGACGCCGGCGAAGACCATGGACAGCTCCCGCGAGCCCGGCAGCCGCTCGATGATGCGCTCGGCGCCGAGGTGGCGCATGTCGAGCATGACCGAGCCGTTGATCCCGCGGCCGGCGTCGATCTCGGTCTGCTCCGACCGCGAGACGACGTCGCGCGAGGCGAGCTCGAGCGCGTTCGGCGCGTACTTCTTCATGAAGCGCTCGCCGTCCTTGTTCAGGAGGTAGGCGCCCTCGCCGCGGCAGCCCTCGGTCAGGAGGATCCCGGTCGGGTACAGCGTCGTCGGGTGGAACTGCATGAACTCCATGTCCTTGAGGGGCAGGCCGGAGTGGAGGGCCATCGCCATCCCGTCGCCGGTGCACGCGTACGCGTTCGTGGTGACGCGGTACTGCCGGCCTGCGCCGCCGGTCGCGAGCACGACCGTCTTGCCGCCGACCGTCTTGAGCCCGCCGTGCAGCAGGTCCCAGCAGACGACTCCCTGGCAGCGGTCCTCGTGCTCGACGAGCTGCCAGGCGAAGAACTCCTCGTAGACGGGGATGTCGCGCTTGCAGCACTGTTCCCAGAGCACCTGGATCAGGACGTGGCCGGTGATGTCGGCCGCGTACACCGTCCGCGGCGAGCCGGCCGCCCCGAAGGGCCGCTGCGCGAGCTTGCCGTCCTCGCGGCGGGAGAAGAACGCGCCCCAGTTCTCCAGCTGGACGATGTCTCCGGGAGCCTCCTCGGCGAAGACCTGGATCGCGTCCTGGTCGCCGATGTAGTCGGAGCCTTTGACCGTGTCGTAGGCGTGGATCTCGGCGTTGTCCTCGGCCGCGTTGCCGAGCGCCGCGTTGATCCCTCCCTCGGCCGCGCCCGAGTGCGAGCGGGTCGGATGGAGCTTCGAGATCATCGCGACGTCCGCGCCGGCGTCGAAAGCCTCGATCGCGGCGCGCATGCCAGCGCAGCCCGCGCCGACGACGAGCACGTCGTGCTTCGCGATCACGAGGCCACGCTAACGAAAGGGAAAGGGCCGAGGCCCGGCGAACCGTCCTTCGTGGACGCTCGCGCAGCAGCCGGCCGCTTCCTCGCCTCGCCCGCGCTGAGCGAGGCGACCCGGCGCGCCTACGGCGGCGACGTCGGAGAGTTCTGCACCTGGCTCGAGGATCGCGGAACGAGCCTCGACTCGGTCGACGTCCGCGTCCTTG
>DATAMX010000184.1:0-13181 GCA_036260475.1 Gaiellaceae bacterium
CAGGCCGCGCGATCGCGCTCGGAGGCGGACTGGATCGTCGGCATGAACGCGACCCGCGCCGCGACGATTCGCGGCCGCGCGTGGGTCGGCGGAGTCGTGTCGCTGGGCCGCGTGCAGACGCCGACGCTGGCGATGCTCGTCAAGCGCGAGCGCGAGATCCAGGCGTTCGTCGCGGAGCCGTACTGGCTCGTCCACGCAGCCTTCCAGCCGCCGTACCAGGGCATCTGGTTCGAGGGCGAGGAAACGCGCATCAAGGCGGTCGAGCGCGCAGACGAGATCGTGTCGAAGGTCTCGGGCAAGGACGGCACGATCACGAAGGTGGAGCGCAAGGAGCAATCCGAGCGCGCGCCCCTCCTGTACGACCTCACCTCGCTCCAGCGCGACGCAAACCGCCGCTACGGCTTCAGCGCGCGGCGCACGCTGCAGGCGGCTCAGAAGCTGTACGAGGACAAGAAGGCGATCACGTACCCGCGCACCTCGTCCCGCTATCTGTCGGGCGACATGGTGCCGCAGCTGAAGATCGTCGCCTCGACGCTGCAGGACATCTCCGACTACCGCGAGGCCGCGACGTACGTCATGCGCCTGGACCAGCTTCCGCTGCAGCGCGTCATCAACGACGCGAAGGTCTCCGACCACCACGCGGTCATCCCGACCGACGTCCCGCACGACGTCGAGAAGTTCTCCCCCGACGAGCGGCGCATCTTCGACCTCGTCGCGCGCCGCTTCCTCGCGGTCTTCCATCCGCCCGCGCGGTACGCGCGCACGACGGTCGTGACCGAGGTCGAGGGCGAGAGCTTCCGCACGCGCGGCAAGATCACGCTCGAGGCCGGCTGGCGCGGCGTCTACGGCCTGGAGCCGGACGCCGAGAAACAGTCCGAGGACGAGGACTCCGACGGCGGCGAGCTGCCGACGCTGCAGGAGGGACAGACCGTTCGCTGCCTCGGCGCGGAGCGCGAGGACAAGATGACCAAGGCGCCCCCGCGCTACACCGAGGCGACGCTCCTGTCCTCGATGGAGACCGCGGGCAAGCTCATCGACGACGAGGAGCTGCGCGAGGCGATGAAGGAGTCGGGTCTCGGCACGCCGGCCACGCGCGCGGAGATCATCGAGACGCTCATCCGGCGCGAGTACATCGAGCGCGTCGGCCGCGATCTTCAGCCGACGCCGAAGGGCCTGCAGGTGATCACGATGCTCGAGGAGCACAAGATCACGTCGCCCGAGCTGACCGGCTCATGGGAGAAGAAGCTCTCCGATATCGAGCACGGAAGCGGCGACCGCGGTGCGTTCATCGACGAGATCGCGAAGTTCACAAAGGAGATCGTCGGCCAGATCGAGGCGCTCGACAAGGAACAGCTCAGGCCCGAGCGCGTCGAGCTCGGCCTGTGCCCGCGTTGCGGTGCAGAGACCGGCGAGATCATCCGCGAGAACTCCCGGGCGTACGGCTGCACGAGCTGGAAGAACCGCGAGGAGACCGGCTGCGGCTTCGTCATCTGGAAGCGCGTGGCAGGACGCACGCTCACGCCGGAGCTCGCGCGGCAGCTCCTCGAGGAAGGGAAGACGCGCGAGGTGTTGTCCGGGTTCCGTTCCCGGAACAACAAACCGTTCCGCGCGCGCCTCGTCCTGAACGACGAGGGCAAGGTCGAATTCGACTTCCCCGTTCGCACGACGCCGGCGAAGGAGCAGGAACAGGAAGCGGAGCCGGCAGCGGCGGAATAACCAGGTTCGAGACGCCGTTCGAAGTGACGAAGGGCCGGGGCCGGGAGGGTCCTCTGGCAACGGGAGGGTTTCCCTCGTAGAGTGAGAAGGTCCGGTGACCCAGTCGAAGCAGCGCCCAGAGAGGACTGACGAGAGCTGAGCGACAACCAGCTGCACGAGTTGCTCGAGACGGATCAGGCGCGCGCCCTCGTCGAGGCGGCGCAGGAACGCGGCTATCTGGAGGCTGCCGAGCTGGAGGCGTTCGCGGTCGAGCTCGATCTGGACGACCAGGAGGTCGAGGACCTGACGCACGAGCTCGAGCGCATCGGGCTCGAGATCGGCACGCCGAAGGCGGTGGCCGAGGCTGCCGCGGCAGCCGATGCCGCGGAGAAGGCGGCGGAGGAAGAGGCCGCGCGGCTCGAGGCGACGGCGGCCATGTCGGGCGCGGCCGACAGCCTGCAGCTGTTCCTCGCCGACGTCGGCCGGCACAAGCTGCTCACCGCGGCGGAAGAGGTCATGCTCGCGAAGCGCATCGAGCGCGGCGACCCGACGGCCAAGCGGCGGATGATCGAGTCGAACCTCCGCCTCGTCGTGTCGATCGCAAAGGGCTACCGCGGGCTCGGCGTTCCGTTCCTCGATCTCATCCAGGAAGGGACCCTCGGGTTGAATCGCGCCGTCGAGAAGTTCGACTGGCGCCGCGGCTACAAGTTCTCCACGTACGCGACGTGGTGGATCCGCCAGTCGGTGCAGCGTGCGGTCGCAAATCATGCGCGCACGATCCGCGTTCCCGTCCACGTCGTCGAGCGCCAGCAGAAGCTGTCGCGCGCGGCACGCCGGCTCGAGGTCGAGCTCGGCCGCGAAGCGACGAAGGCGGAGCTCGCGGAGGCGACGGGCCTGCCGATGCAGCACGTCGACGAGGCGCTCGGGGCCGCGCACGCGTCGGTCTCGCTCAACCAGACGGTTGGCGCGGACGACGAGGGCGAGCTCGGCGATCTGTTCGCAGACCGCGAGGCGGCCGATCCGTTCGACGAGGCCGAGGAGTCGCTTCGCCGGCAGGGCGTGCGGCGGGCGCTCGACGCGCTTCCCGAGCGCGAGCGGCGCATCCTCGAGCTGCGGTTCGGCTTCGAGGGCGAGCCGTGGACGCTCGAGGCGATCGGCCACGAGCTCGACCTGACGCGCGAGCGCGTGCGCCAGCTCGAGGGCCAGGCACTTGCGAGGCTCGGCGCCTTGCGAGACCTGATCTCAGTCGCAGCCTGATGCTCGCGGCGGCGCCGCCGCCGACGACGTCGCACGTGTTTCAATCGACCGTCACGTCGGAAGACCGTGAACTGCGGTTCCAACGCCATGACCGCCCAGCGATCTCGTGACGAATCCCACTGAGGACACGTCCCGGTACCTGGTACCGGTCGTGCCTCTAACGGCCGTGGCCGGCGAGGCGACGTGCTGCGGCGAGGATCGCGTCCCGCTCGAGCGGGACGATGGTCATCTCGGCCGGTGGGTGGCGGAGGAAGCGCGCGACGAGGAACAGCTCGTCGACGTCCACTGGCTTCTCGGACGCGCATGCGCGCCGGGCGGACGCGAGGCCGGCTTCGACCTCGAGGTGCGCGCCGCCGCCGGGAGGCAACGTCCGCTCCGCCGCGACGCGGCCGCCGGCGAGAAAGAGTGCGCGCGCATGTCCCGGTTCCGTCGCCGGCACGACGAGGCACCGCTCGAGTGCAGTGAGGCGGGCGAGCCGGTCGAGATCCCGGCAGACGTGCTCGAGCGCCTCGAGACGGTCGCGCAGCCGCGCTGCGTCCTCGAACCGCCGCGCCTCTGACAACGCCGCGAGCTTCCGTCGCAGCCGCGGCAGCGCCGCCGCCGGCCGTTCGAGCTCTTCGGCGAGCAGCGCCCGCGCCGCCAGCTGCGCCTTCCGCCGCGACCGGATCGGCCCGACGGCGGTCGCCTGCGACGAGGCCACGACGCCGTCCCCGCGCTTGCGCAGCCACACGTGCCGGTCGGGCCGCGCGACCCGCGCGTTCGCGGGCGGACGGAGCTCGCGGATCAACCGCAGCTCGGTCAACGCCGCCTCGAGCTCCGATCCCAGCACGCGCCACTCGATGCGGTCGGTCGCTCCGACCGCCGCCTCGACTGCGGGCCGCAACCGCTCCGAGCGGAAGTACGACCGCAGCCGTGCGCGCAGATCGCGCGCGCAGCCGACGTACAGCACCTGGTCGTTGCGGTCGCGGAACAGGTAGACGCCGGGTCGCTGCGGCGCGCCGAAGGCGAGCTGCCGCTTGTCCCACACGCGGCGTGTCCGGGTCGCGGAGAGCGCCGCCAGGTCGGCGACCGTCTGCGCCCCGCGCTCCTGAGCGAGCCCGATCAACGCGAGCAGCACCTCGGCCGTCGCCTGTGCGTCCGGCAGCGCGCGATGGCACGGCTGTACCGAGGTGCCGAGAAACCATGCGAGCTGCGAGAGCGACGCGCGGGGCACCCGTCCCGCGAGCAGCCGCCGCGCGAGCGCGACCGTGTCGACGACGGGAGAAGCCAGACGCGAGCCGGTGAGCTTCACCGTCTCGCGGTCGAGGAAGGCCATGTCGAAGCGCGCGTTGTGCGCGACGAGCACCGAGTCGCCGGCGAACGCGAGGAACCGGTGCACGGCCAGCGCGGGCGGCGGCGAGCCGCGCAGCTGCCGGTTGCTCAGTCCGGTGAGCGCCTCGACGCCGGGGCCGAGCGGCATGCCGGGATCGACGAGCGTCTCGAACTCGGCCTCGAGCTCCAGTCCTCGGACGCGGACAGCTCCGATCTCGCAGATCTGCGCCGTCCCCGGCCGCAAGCCCGTCGTCTCGAGATCGACGACGACATAGGTCGCCTGCTCGAGCAGGAGGTCACGGCCGAGCGGTGCGGCGAGCCCGACCGCGTCGCCGCTCCACGCGAGCCGCGCGTCGGCCTCGACGACGTCGGCGAGCAGACTGCGCGCGAGCGAGACCGGGGCGGAGCGGAGCGCGAACAGCCGCCGCGCCGCCTCCTCGGCGAGCACCGGCCCGCGCCGCTCCTCGACGAGCTCCACCAGCCGGTCGGCCGCGTCGAGCCTGAGCTGCATGGCCCGAGTCTAGACGAACATATGTTCGACTCCTAACTCGGAAGGCCTGTCTACGTCAGTAATAGTGCCGCCGGTTCCGCGTGCCGCCCTCTATGCGACGACTGACCAGACTCTCCCGATGGCACGGCTTGGCGCCGCTCGCTGCGCTTGCGCTCGTGGCTGCCGGGTGCGGCGGAGGGGCGGCATCGAACGCCGGCGGGCCTCCCGCGGCGGCGGCCGCTACGGTGACGACGCCGAGAGCATCGACGGCAGGCCCGGCGTTCCCGGTCTTCCGCGTCGCCCAGGACACCTCGATCGACTACCTCGACCCGGGCCTGACCTACAGCTCGGAGGGACTGAACGTCATCTGGAACGTCTACCTGCCGCTGCTCGGCTACCGGCACGTGAGCGGCGCGGGCGGAGCGACGATCGTCCCGTACCTTGCGCGCGCGCTGCCGGTGGTCTCGGCGAACGGCCGCACGTACACGCTCTTCCTGCGCGCGGGCCTGAAGTACTCGAACGGGCAACCGGTGAAGGCGAGCGACTTCAAGGCGACGGTCGAGCGCGACTTCAAGCTCGACTCGCCGGGCGCCGGCTACTTCTACAACATCGTCGGCGCCGACGAGGCCCGCCAGACGAAGGGCGGAACCATCTCCGGCATCGTCGCCGACGACGCGACCGGGAAGATCACCATCAGCCTGAAGACGCCCCAGGGCGACTTCGCCAACGTGCTCGCGAGCGAATTCGCCGCGCCCGTGCCGGCGAGCGCGCCCGACTCCGACACGTCGACGCATCCATTGCCGGCGACCGGGCCGTACGTCATCCAACGCTACGCGCCGAACAAGGAGATCGTCGAGGTGCGGAACCCGCAGTTCCACGCGGCGAAGCTGGGCGGGAACGTTCCGGCCGGGAACCCCGACAAGGTTGTGTGGGACATCGTCGGAGACGCGAGCACGGCGCTCGCGCGGACGACCGCCGGCCAGGACGACTGGGACCCGCAGCAGATCCCCGCGGCGAGCCTCGCGGACACTGAGGCAAAATACGGCGACCAGCTCAAGGTCTACACGTCGCCGAACACCTACTACTTCTTTATGAACACCCGTGCGGCGCCGTTCGACAAGCTCAAGGTGCGCCAGGCGGTCAACTATGCGATCGACCGGAAAGCCCTCGTCGCGATCTACGGCGGCCTCGCGAAACCGACCGAGAACATCCTGCCGCCGACGTACCCCGCGTACACGAAGCACTCGCTGTACAAGCACGACGTGGCGAAGGCGCGAACGCTCATCCGGCAGGCCGGCGCGACCGGTGCGCACGTGACCGTCTGGAATCACGACCGCGGGCTCGATCCCAAGGCGACGCAGTACCTCGTCAAGGTCCTCGACTCCATCGGGCTGAAGGCGAAGGAACACATCGTCACGTCCGCCGTCTACTGGGCGACGGTCGGAAACGAGGCGACGAACGCACAGATCGGCTTCGCCGACTGGTTTCAGGACTATCCGCACCCGCTCGACTGGTTCGACGTGCTCCTCAACGGCGAGCGGATCACGAAGACCTACAACAACAACTACGCGAACTTCGACGACAAGGCGGTCAACGCCGAGATCGACGCGCTGAACAAGCAACCGATCCCGACCAGCCCGGTGAACTCACGCTGGGCCTCCCTCGACCGCCAGATCATGCTCGAGGCGCCCTGGGCGCCCTTCCTGAACCGGGAGTTCACCGACTTCTTCAACGCCAAGGTGGACCTCGGCTGTTATGTCAACCAGGTGGTCTACGGGTTCGACTACGCGACCATCTGCATGAGATAGTGCCCGACGAACGAAACGACCTCCGGGAGGGAACATGCATGTAAGACCACGGCTGAGGCACCTCGCAGTTCTCGGCCTCGCCGGCCTCGCGCTGGCAGTGGTTGGGGTGACCGCGGCTCAATCGAAGCCGCTGCACTCGACCGCCAGCACGATCATCGACGGCACGACGGACACGGTGACAAACGTCGACCCGGCCGGGAACTACGACTACGGCTCGGCGACCGTCGATCTGCTCGTGTACCAGCACCTGCTCGACTATCCCGAGGGCCACAGGAGCCCGACGCCGTCGCTCGCCACCGGCTGCACCGCGAACGCGGCGCAGACGGCATGGACCTGCACGCTCAAGAAGGGCGTGAAGTTCTCGAACGGCGACCCGTTCACGTCGGCTGACGTGAAGTGGTCCTTCGACCGCGTCAACGCGATCAAGGACCCGTCCGGGATCTACGGCCTCATCTCGAACTTGAAGGACGTCACGACGAACGGCGACTACAGCGTCACCTTCAACCTGAAGACGCCGCAGTCGACGTGGCCCTTCATCCTCACGACGGGCGCGGCCACGATCGTCGACCACAAGGTGTATCCGGCCGACAAGATCGTGGCGAACACCGACACGAAGAACCTCGTCGGCACGGGCCCGTACGTACTCTCGAAGTTCACGCCGGGCCAGCAGGCCGTCTTCACGCCGAACCCGAACTACGACGGGTCGCTCGGCTCCGTGAAGAACGGCGGCGTGATCATCAACTACTACTCGAAGTCGTCGACCATGAAGCTCGCGCTTCAGCAGGGCACGATCGACATGGCGTTCCGCGACTTCACGCCGACCGAATACGCCGCGCTCGGGAAGACGAGCGGCATCACGGTGTTCAAGGGCAGCGGCGTCGTCATCCGCTATCTCGTCCTGAACGTGAAGCGGCCACCGACGAACAACCTGGCAGTGCGCAAGGCGATCGCCTACCTCTTCCCGAGGCAGGACATCGCTTCCCGCATCTACCACGGCAACGTGCAGCCGTTGTACTCGATGGTGCCGGCCGGCCTGCCCGGCCACGTCAACGCGTTCGGCGAGCTGTACGGCCTGGCGCCGAGCACGGCGAAGGCGAAGGCGGTTCTGAAGGCCGCCCACGTGAAGACGCCGGTCAAGCTCACCGTCTGGTGGACGCCGTCGCACTACGGTGACGCTTCCGCGGACGAGTACACCGAGATCCAGCGTGCGCTCAACGCGAGCAAGCTGTTCAAGGTGACGCTCAAGTCGGCGGAGTGGGCGACGTACTCGAAGACGCTCGGCACCCAGTACGGGGCCTTCCAGCTCGGCTGGTTCCCGGACTACGTGGACGCCGAGGACTACCTCGTCCCGTTCTACGCGTCGGGGAGCAACTTCACGTCCAACGGGTACAAGAGCGCGAAGATGGATGCGCTCCTGCACCAGGAGCAGGGCGCGAAGAGCACGGCGCAGCGTCTGTCGATCGTCCAGCAGGCGCAGATGATCGCGGCGAAGGACGCCCCGATCATCCCGTACTGGCAGGGCGCAATGCTCGCGGTGGGCCGGTCGGACATCCACGGGATCCAGGGGACCCTGGACCCGACGTACCTGATGCGGTTCTGGGAGATCACGAAGTCCTGACCGCATGACGGTGGGGAGCGTCTCCGGGCGCTCCCCACCCCTAAACTCACAGGCTCAATGGGGACTCAGAGCTCTTCGCTGAAGCGGTACGCACTGACGCGTCTCGCGCTGGTCGTCCCGATGGTCTTCATCCTGCTCACGCTCGTCTTCCTGCTCATGCGCGTGGCGCCGGGCAACCCGGTCTCGGCCGCGCTCGGCGGGCACGCGCCGCCGGCCGTTATCAAGGCGATCAGCCACCAGCTCGGCTACGACAAGCCGGTCTACGTCCAGTACGGGCACTACCTCGGCCAGATCGTCCGCGGCAACTTCGGCACGACCATCTCCGACCGGCGCTCCGTGGGGAGCATCATCCTCGTGAACGGCGCAGCGACGCTCGAGCTGACGTTCTTCGCGATGATCATCGCGATCATCGTCGGGATGCTCGTCGGCCTGGTCTCCGGCCGCTTCCGCGACTCGCCGCTGGACACGGGCGGCCGGCTGTTCGGGATCGTCGTCTACGCGACGCCGGTGTTCTTCCTCGGCCTCCTGGCACAGCTCGTGTTCGGCACGTGGCTCAACTGGCTGCCGACGTCGGACCAGGCGAGCCCGATCACGCAGGCGCTGATGAAGACGCACACGAACATCTTCTTCCTCGACGCGATCATCGACGGCAACTGGAGCGCGTTCTGGGACATCGTGAAGCACCTCATCCTGCCGGCGACGACCCTCGGCATCGTGTACGGCGGGGTGTTCATCCGTCTCATCCGCGTAAACGTCATCCGCACGCTGAAGGAGGACTACATCGAGGCGGCCCGTGCGCGTGGCATCAACGAGCGCTCGGTCGTGTACCACCACGCGTTCCGGAACGCGCTCGTGCCGGTCATCACGGTGGTCGGGCTGCAGCTCGCGCTCCTGCTCGGCGGCGCGATCCTCACCGAGACGACGTTCAACTGGCCGGGTCTCGGCCATGAGCTCTACGTCTATCTCCAGAACCGCGACTACGCGGCCGTGCAAGGCATCGTCGTCGTCTTCGCGCTCGTCGTCGTCGCGGCGAGCATCGTGATCGACTTCGCGAACGCGTTCATCGACCCGCGGGTTCGGTACTGATGGCGACCGCGGCGGTTCGGCTGCAGCGGCGAACGGTCGGGATCAGGCGGGCACTCGCGCCGATCGCCGAGGCGCGCGGCATGGCACGCACCATGCTCTGGGTCGGGACGGGGCTCACCCTCGTCTTCGTCCTGCTCGCGATCTTCGCGCCGATTCTCTCGCCGTACGGCTTCGACCAGTATCAGTCTGGCGGTCACCGCTTCGCGCAGCTCGCGCACCCGTCGCACTCGCATCTCTTCGGCACGACCGTGCAGTCGACGGACGTGCTCTCGCGCATCGTCTGGGGCGCGCAGACCGAGCTCGAGGTGGTCGGGCTCGCGCTCGCGTTCGGGCTCGTCATCGGCGTGCCGCTCGGGCTCGTCTCCGGTTACTTCGGTGGAGCGCTCGATCGCGGCACGGTGCTCTTCATGGACGCGATGTTCGCGTTCCCGCCGCTGCTGCTCGCGATCGTGATCGCGTTCCTCCTCGGCGGCAGCGTCAACTCGGGTGTCCTCGTCGCGGCCCTCGCGATCACGATCACGTATGTCCCGCAGTACTTCCGCGTCGTGCGCAACCACGTGATCAGCGTGCGCGAGGAGCCGTACGTCGAAGCTGCGCGCGCACTGGGGGCCAAGCCGTTCACGATCCTGCGCCGCTACGTCTTCTTCAACGTCGTGCAGAACGTGCCCGTCATCGCGACCCTGAACGCCGCCGACGCCGTCCTCACGCTGACGGCGCTCGGCTTTCTCGGCTACGGCGTGCAGCCGTCGCAGGGCGCCGAGTGGGGCTACGACGTCTCGCGCGCGGTCTCCGACGCGGCCTCGGGCATCTGGTGGACGGGTCTCTTCCCGGGCCTCGCCATCGTCCTGCTCGTCACCGGGCTCACGCTGCTCGGCGAGGGCCTGAACGAGACGATCAACCCCGTGCTGCGCCGGCGGACCATCGCGCGGGTGGACTTCGGCGCGCCGAGCCTCGAGCCGCCCTCGGAGATCCTCGAGCCGTGACCGCCGTCCTCGAGGTGCGCGACCTGCGCGTCTGGTACGGCACCGCTCGCGGATCGGTGCGTGCGGTCGACCGCGTGTCGCTCCAGATCGACGCAGGATCGGTTCTGGGCCTCGTGGGCGAGTCGGGCTCCGGCAAGTCCACGCTCGGCCGCGGCATCCTCGGCCTGCTCCCGGACGGCGCGCGCGCCGACGGCGAGGTGCTCTACAAGGGTCGCAACCTCGTCGGCATGTCGCAGCGTGAGCTGCGCCGGATGCGCGGTCCCGAGCTCGGCCTCATCTTCCAGGAGCCGATGACCCGGTTGAACCCTCTGCTGCGGATCGAGGACCACTTCAAGGAGACGCTCGAGCAGCACGAGTCGAAGCTGACCGACAAGGAGATCCGCCGGCGGTCGCTCGACACGCTCGGCCGCATGGGCATCCCGCCGACGCGGTTCCGCCAGTACCCGCACGAGTTCTCGGGCGGCATGCGCCAGCGCATCATGATCGCGCTCGCGCTCGTCCTCCGTCCATCGCTGCTCGTCGCCGACGAGCCGACGACCTCGCTCGACGTGATCGTCGAGGCGCAGATCCTGCGCATCCTCGCCGACCTGAAGGAGAACTTCGACACGGCGCTCCTCCTCATCACGCACAACCTCGGCATCGTGGCCGAGGCCTGCGACCGGGTGGCGGTCATGTACGCCGGCCAGATCTCCGAGGAGGGGCCGGCACGGGACGTCTTCGCCGACCCGAAGCATCCGTACACGCGTGAGCTCCTGCGCTCGACCATCTCGCTCGACACGACGGAGCTCCATTCGATCCCCGGCGCGCCGCCGAACCTCATCTCGCCGCCGTCCGGGTGCCGGTTCCATCCGCGCTGCCCCGACGTGATGCGGGTGTGCCCGGCGAAGGACCCGATCGAGACCCAGCCCGACCCCGACCGGCGCGTGCTCTGCTGGCTGCACGGACCGGAGACCGAGATCCCCGACGGCTGGACGGCTCCGGCGGAGCGCGCGCGCATCGCCGTGGCGGAGGAGGCATGAGCAAGCCGGATGAGGTCCTCGTCTCCGTCCGCGGGCTGAAGACGCACTACTCGATCCGCGGGAGCTTCCTCGACCGGCTCGTCGGCAAGACGGGAGCGGCGGTGCGGGCGGTCGACGACGTCAGCCTCGAGCTGCGCAAGGGCGAGGTCCTCGGGCTCGTCGGCGAGTCGGGCAGCGGCAAGACGACGCTGGGAAGGACGCTGCTCGGTCTCGTGCCGGCGACGGAGGGCACGGTCGAGTTCGAGGGACAGGACATCACCCGGCTGAGCGAGCACGACCGGCGCCTCCTGCGCCGGCGGATGCAGATCGTCTTCCAGGACCCGCATGCGTCGCTCAACCCGGCGATGACGATCGCGCAGGCGGTGGGCCATCCGCTCGAGATCCACGGGCTCGCCCATGACCGGGACGACATCCGCGCCCGGGTGGCCGACGCGCTCGAGCGGGTCGGGCTGGCGCCGGCGGAGCAGTTCATGGACAAGTTCCCGTCCGATCTCTCCGGGGGTCAGAAGCAGCGGGCGGTGATCGCCCGGGCGATCATTCTCAACCCGGTGCTGCTCGTAGCCGACGAGCCCGTCTCGATGCTCGACATGAGCGTCCGCGCCAAGATCCTCGAGCTCATGCTCGCGCTCAAGCACGACTTCGACCTCACGTACCTGTACATCACCCACGACCTCGCGACGGCGAAGTTCTTCTGCGACCGGATCGCGATCATGTACCTCGGGCGGATCGTGGAGATCGGCCCCTCGGAGGCGATCTACGCGGATCCGAAGCACCCGTACACGCAGGCGCTGCTACGTGCGATCCCGGAGCCGGACCCGCGGCGGACGATCCCCCGCGACCTGCCGCGCGGCGAGGTGCCGGACGCGTCCCGGCCGCCGCTCGGATGCTCGTTCCATCCCCGCTGCCCGAAGGCGTTCGAGGTGTGCGGCTGGGAGGCGCGCGACCTGAAGGAGCTGCTCGAACGCCGCTGGGCCGGCCTCGACGAGGCCGGGTTCGAGGCGGAACGGGCGGCGGTGGGCCCGGTCGAGGAGCTCGACGTGCCGAAGACGCGCGTGCGGCTGGCGGCCCACGGCGGCGCGCAGGGAGCCGATCTGCGAGGAATCCTCGAGCGCGCGCGGGCGGCCGACCCGGCTGAGCCCTTCTGGACCGGGGTGCGCCACATCCAGGATTCGAACGGCGCCGTCGAGGTGGAGTGGCACGATCCGGTGGAGCCGCGGCTGCTGCCGTCGGGGAGCGTCGAGGTCGAATGCCATCTGTACGACGAGGCGGCCCTCGCGGAGGCCGCTCGGCGTCGGCAAATCCCGCATCCCTAGATAGGGGCAGGTGCCCCTAAAGGGGGGCTGGGCGGGGGCCGATACTCGATGCGTGGACGCCGCTGAACGCCAGCAGATACTCGACCGCTACCTCGACCACTCCCGTCGGTTCGAGGAGGTGGCCGCGCGCCGGCGCTCGGTGACCTCGACGACGGCCGCGGTGATTCCCTTCCAGAGCCCGCGGGCCGAGCTCGAGCAGGAGCCGACGGGGCGCGAGATCGAGGTGCTCCAGCTCATCTCCGACGGTCTCGTGAACCGGGAGATCGGGCAGCGGCTCTACCTGTCAGAGGAGACGGTCAAGTCGCACGTGCGCCATCTCCTGGCAAAGCTTCAGGCGCGCTCGCGCGCCCATGCGGTCGCGGTCGGCTTCCGCCGCGGCCTCATCGGCTGATTCCGTCCCGTTTCAACCGATGGAGGCTGTGGACAGCTCCGCGGAGCTGTAGACAACGCGGGTCGGAAAAAGAGAACGAGCCCCGGCACCGAAGTACCAGGGCTCGCATGACCAAACGGTTTCCACCCGGTCCACGTGTACGGATATCCCTCTCGTGGGGGATGCCCCGCGTCTGTGGACAACGGACGATGCGGCTTCGGAACTACCAGG
>DATAMX010000221.1:0-2173 GCA_036260475.1 Gaiellaceae bacterium
TTCGGCTTCCACGAGCGCGGCCACGTCGGCGTCCTCACCGGGCTTCCGTGGGCCGGCCCCGATCCGGAGCTCGTGCGCGCTGCGTTGACGCCGCACGTCGAGCTGCCGGGCGGGCATCTCGGCTACCGCGTCGTCGACACGGGTCGGCTCCGCCCGCAGCTGTCCGACCTGAACGTCCGGAACGTGGACGAGCTCGAGCCCGCGCTGCACGCGTGGCGCCAGGCTGCGCTCCGCTACTGGAGCGTCGACGGCTGGCTCGAGGTGGAGTCGATCCAGCCGCTGCTCGAACGGCTCGACGCGGTGCGCGAGGCGCTGCACCACTGCCGTCGGCGGCTCGAGCTCCCAGACGTGTGGAAGCTCATGCAGGCGCCGATCGACGAGGACGCGCTCGGCCTCCTGGGCGCGCTCGCGGGCGCGCTCGCCGGCGACAACCCGCAGAAGACGATCATCGGCTGGCTGCTCGACCCGGCCCGGCTGCAGGCGGCCTCGCTCGAGGAGGCGGAGCAGGCGGCGCGGGAGGCGTCGATCCTGCGCTGGTTCGCGCTCCAGTACCCGGGAGTCGCCGGCGTGACGATCGAGAAGGCGGCTGCGCTCGAGGAGGCCGCCTCGGCGCGCGTCGTCGAGGAGCTGCGCGCCGAGATCGACGATCCGACCATCGGTCGCTGCCGCGCGTGCGGCGCGCGGACGGCGCCGTGGGCGACCCTGTGCGACCGTTGCTTCCAGGCGCGCGGCTACCGGCGCCGGTAGAGGGCCCGCCTACACTGGCCCGATGGCGAAGGCCAAGGGCGAGAAGACGATCGCGGACAACCGGCGCGCGCGGCACGATTACCACCTCGGCGACCGTGTCGAGGCAGGCGTGGTGCTCACCGGCACCGAGGTGAAGGCGCTGCGCGAGGGGAAGACCTCGCTCCAGCGCGCGTACGCGGACGTCGCGGAGAACGAGGCGTGGCTCGTCGGCGTGCACATCCCCGAGTATCTTCAGGGAAACCGCGCCAACCACGATCCCGATCGTCCGCGCAAGCTCCTGCTCCATCGCCGCGAGATCGACCGGCTGTACGGCCAGGTGCGGGAGAAGGGCGTCACGCTCGTCCCGACGCGGATGTACTTCAAGGACGGCCGCGTGAAGGTGGAGATCGCGGTCGCCCGCGGGAAGGAGTTGCACGACAAGCGGCGCGACATCGCCACGCGGGATGCGCAGCGGCAGATCGAGCGCGAGCTCGGCCGGCGCCGCTAGTCGACCGCGAGCAGATCGACGACGAAGACGAGTGGCTCGTGCGGCGCGATGACGCCGTTGCCTGCGCCGCGGGCGCCGTACGCGAGTGCCGACGGAATGGTCAGCTTTCGGCGGCCGCCGACGCGCATTCCGGCGACGCCCTGATCCCAGCCGGGGATGACCTGGCCCTTGCCGAGCGCGAAGCGAAACGGCGCGCCGCGGTTCCACGACGCATCGAACTCCTCGCCGGTGCGGAACGCGACGCCGGCGTAGTGCACCGTGACCTTGTGGCCCGGTGCTGCCTCGTCGCCGTCGCCGACGACGATGTCCTCGACGCCGAGGTCGAACGGGATGTCGCCCTCCGGCTTCTCGATCGTGGGGCGCTCCAGTGGCACGGCGGGACACTAGCTACAATGTGCTCGAACATACA
Source organism: Gaiellaceae bacterium (assembly GCA_036260475.1). Taxonomy (GTDB): domain Bacteria; phylum Actinomycetota; class Thermoleophilia; order Gaiellales; family Gaiellaceae; genus Palsa-739. The sequence continues at coordinate 1,644 of DATAMX010000221.1, forward strand.
TACGGGGGCGACCTGGTTTCGACGTGGTCGATCCATCCGGATGAGCTGCAAGCCGAGGTCGCCGGTTGGCCTCGTAAATCCACCGGCAAAAAACAAATGCGAATCCTCGTGATCTCGCACTCGCTGCCTAGTTCGTAAGAGCTAGTAGGCGACGCCCCTCCGAGTTGGGCCCGTGGCCCGGAGCGGCGCCAACAAACGGGCTCGGCGCAGAGGGAGAGCCAATCGCCCGAAGCGCGACACTGCAGGATGGCTAGCGCGACGGTAGGGCGGCTGCACTCCGGCCGTCGGGCGAAATCAAAGGGCAGCCTAAGCTTGTAGATGCTCATGCGGTGCGGCTGCGGACGCGGGTTCGATTCCCGCCGCCTCCATTCGGGAGAACCCAAGATGCGACGTACGAACCCTTTGCACGACTCAGCGTTGTGCCGAACGCCAACTCAACCCGCCGCGCTCCCAACAGATGTTCAGAGATCCCGCGTGCCGGACTCGAACCGGCGACCTCCGGATTTCTCGTCCCGGACGAAACCGCCCGA
>DATAMX010000066.1:0-9105 GCA_036260475.1 Gaiellaceae bacterium
GCCGTACTTGAAATCGAGATCGACCGCCGAGGCGACGGCGAGGATCTTGGGCGCCTTCACGCGCCCATTGTGTCAATGAGATCTGAAGGAACCGTTAGCCGGGTAGCCGAGCTGCTAATACGCGCCGCGGCGCGCGGCCACCGCGGGCAGCGTCTTCGCCAGGATCGAGATGTCGAGCCAGATCGACCAGTTCTCGAGGTAGTAGAAGTCGAGCCGCACGAGATCGTCGAAGCTGAGGTCGATGCGGCCGGACACCTGCCAGAGCCCGGTCATCCCCGGCAGCACGAGGTAGCGCTTGCGGTGCCAATCCTCGAGCTGGACGTAGTCGCGCAACGGGAGCGGCCGCGGGCCGACAAGCGACATCTCGCCGCGCAGCACGTTCAGCACCTGCGGCAGCTCGTCGAGCGAGTAGCGCCGCAGAAAGCCGCCGACGCCCGTCACCCGCGGATCGTCCTTGATCTTGAACAGAGGCCCGGACGCTTCGTTGGACGCCTCGAGCGCCGCCTGCCGGAGGTTCGAGTCGACGTACATCGACCGGAACTTGAACATGCCGAACTCCTGCTCTCCGAGCCCGATGCGGCGATCGCGGTAGAAGACCGGGCCGGGCGAGTTGAGCTTGACCGCGAGCGCGATAACGACCCAGAACGGCGAGGCGAGGACGATGAGCGCCGTGCTCACGACGAGGTCGAACGCCCGCTTCACCACCCAGTCGAGACCGGCGAACACCGGCGGCCGCAGCTCGAACAGCGGGATGCCCTGGCCGGGGACGTACTCGGCGCGCTGCGTCAGGAGCTCCGCCGTCGTCGGTGCGATGCGCACCTTGACGCCGCGCCTGTGCGCCTCCTCGACGAGATCGAGGAGCTGTTCCTCTCCGAGCCCCGAGCCGCCCACGATCAGCTCGTCCGGCCGGTGCTCGGCGAGGATCTCCTCCAGGTCCGCGAGCCGGCCGAGGACGGGAAGACCGCCCGCCTCCCCGTTCGCCCCGAGCACGCCGATGAACTCGTAGTCGATGCCGCCTCGTCCCCGGCCGATCGCGCGACGCAGCGATATGAGCTGCTCTCCCTCGCCGACGAGCAGCGCGCGCCGCCGGACGCCGGCGACGCGCCACAGGTCGGCGGTCACGACCTCGTAGCTCGCACGCAGCGTCCCGATGACGAGCACGCTCAGAACGAAGCCGGTGACGTACAACCCGAACGTCGAGTGCTGGTAGCCGGTGCCGACCGAGAACGCGAGCGTGACGACGGTGACGAGAAGCAGTGACGACACGATCCTTCCGGCGCCCGCGCGGCGCTCCCGCGGGGCGTACAGGCCTGCCTGCCAGAAGACGAGCACCGTCACGACCATGAGGAACGGGAGCCAGTTCTGCTCCGCGTCCCAGGGGATGCCCCACAGGATCGGCCGTTCTCCGTAATAGAGCTCACGGAGAATGAGCGCGAGATAGAGCGAGCCCGCGAGACCGGAGAGGTCGATGAGCACGAGCGTCGCCGCGCTGAGCATCCGGCGTGCGATTGCGCGAGTCTGGACCCGCGACGGAAGCACCGGCACGGAGCGTATGTCGGCCGCGCCCGGGGTCTGCTCCGGCCGTGCGCCGTCGCCCGAGCCGGTGCCGACGAGAGGCTTCGTTGCCACGAAGCGGCCATTGTACTGGCCACCCCGGGAAATCTCCGAACGGTCAGATCCGCTCGGCGCGACGTCCGAGCAGCGCGAGCGAGGCGACGAGGGCGTAACGCCTGCGCGGGTCGAGCAGGTCGAAGTCGTGGCAGTACGCGTGCACGTAGCGCGGCAGCGGCCGCACGACCGCCCGCGCGAGCGCGCCGAGCGAATGCGTGGTCGGCAGGACGCCCGGCGCCGGCTCTCCGCTGCGCGGCGTGCAGTCGACGAGCCCGAGCTCCGCGACGGTCGCGCGCACGGCGTCGTCGGTGTACCAGCCGCCACCGCAGAAGTAGCGCGGATCGAGGCCGCGCTCACGCAGCCAGCCCGTTTCCTCGCGGACCCGCGCCGCGGGATCTCCGTCGACGGGCCGCGCATGCGTGGGGCTCGTCCAGTGCGTGTGCAGGCCGAACGGTGCCCGGGCGGCGGCTGCGCGTGCGCGCTCGAGCCACGGCTCCTCCGCCTCGCCGTGCACCGGGTCGGGAGGACGCATGAGCGCGATCACGTCGAAGCCACCCGGGCGGCGGCGCTGGAGCCGGTCGAATCGCTCCCAGACGGCGTCGTCCAGCGGACGCTCGACGTGGCACGACGCCACTGCGGCAGTCCCGGCTGACGGTGAAGGCACACTGTTGCCGATGTGCGGGATTTGCGGACTCTATTCGCCGTCCGGCAACCCGCCTCCCGCCGTCGTCGACGCGATGCGCGCACGCATCCGCCATCGCGGCCCCGATCAGGGCTCGACGGACGCGTTCGAGGCCTGCGTGCTCGGCCACCAGCGGCTCCAGGTGCTCGATCCGGAGCTCGGCTACCAGCCCGTGGCGAACGAGCGCGGCGACGTCGTCGCCGTCTTCAACGGCGAGATCTACAACTTCGTCGAGCTGCGTCACGAGCTCGCGACACGTGGCCACGAGGTGCGCGGACGCGGCGACACGCCGGTCATCCCGCATCTGTACGAGGAATACGGTCCCGGCTTCGTCGAGCGGCTCGAGGGCATGTTCGCCATCGCGTTGTGGGACGCCCGGGAGCAACGACTGCTGCTCGCGCGCGACCGGCTCGGCAAGAAGCCCCTCGTGTGGACGCGCCTCGGCGACGGGACCGTTGCGTTCGCGTCCGAGGTGAAGGCACTGCTCGCGGTGCCCGGCGTGCAGCGCGAGACCGACCTCGCGGCGCTCGACTCCTATCTCGCGCTGCAGTACGTCCCCGGCGCGCGCACCGGCCTCCGCGGCATCCATCGGCTCGAGCCGGCTTCGGTTCTCGTCGTCGACGCCGCCGGCGAGCGCGAGGAGCGGTACTGGCAGCCGAACGTGCACGTCGAACAGCTCGCGGACGAAGCGTGGCTCGAGCGCGTCCGCGACGAAGTGACTTCCGCCGTGCGCGCGCGTCTCGTCTCCGACGTCCCGCTCGGCGCGCTCCTCTCCGGCGGGATCGACTCGGCGGTCGTCGTCGCGCTGATGGCCGAAGCGTCGAAGCATCCGGTGCGGACGTTCACCGTCGGGTTCGCCGATGCGCGCTACGACGAGCGCGCGTTCGCACGCGCCGTCGCGCAGCGCTACGCGACGCAGCACGAGGAGATCGTCCTCGAGCCGGACGTGGCCGGCACGCTGCCCCGTCTGGCGGAATCCTTCGACGAGCCGCTCGGCGACGACGCGGCGCTCCCGCTGTTCCTCATCTGCGAGGCGGCGCGGCACGAGGTCACGGTCGGGCTCGTCGGAGACGGGGGCGACGAGTCGTTCGCGGGCTACGAGCGCTACGCGGCCGCCGCGCTCGCCGAGCACGTGCCGCGATCGGTGGCGAGTGCCGGGGCGAGCGTGCTGCGCCGTCTGCCCTTCGGCCGCGAGCGCCGGGCGCCGGTCTTCCGCGCCGCGCGCTTCCTCGAGGCGGCCGCCGTTCCGCGCGCCGAACGGTACGGGCGTCTCATGCAGGTGTTCACGCTGCAGGACCGTGCGGATCTCTGGAGCGCAGAGGCGAAGGCCGAGATCGGCACGCTCATCTCGGCCGGCTTCCTGCTCGGCCCGGCGCCGGACGAGGGCACGACCGGCCTGCAGCTCCTGGACCTGGGCACGTACCTCCCCGGCGACCTGCTGCCGAAGTCGGACATCGCCTCGATGGCGCACTCGCTCGAGCTGCGCTCGCCGCTGCTCGACCGGCGGGTGGTCGAGCTCGGCCTGTCGCTTCCCGACGCGCTCAAGCAGGAGGGACGCACCGGGAAGATCGCTCTCCGGCGCGCGTTCGCCGCGCAGCTCCCGCCCGAGATCGCGGCCCGGGGCAAGAGCGGCTTCGGTCTTCCGCTCGCGGAGTGGTTCCGTGGCGATCTGCGGCCGCTGGCGCGGGAGCTGCTGCTCGACGAGCGCGCACGGAGCCGCGGCTGGTTCCGGCCCGAGGCGGTGGAGCGTCTCCTGTCCGAGCATGCAGCGGGCCGGGCGGACAACGGCCACCGGCTGTGGACGCTGACGATGCTCGAGCTCTGGCAGCGCACGCACGTCGACAGCGCCGCCCCGGTTGCCGCGTGAAGGTCGCCCACGTTCACCGGATGCGCGGCATCGGCGGCTCGGAGCGCCACCTGCTCACGCTCCTGCCCGCGCTCGTGGAACGCGGCGTCGAGCCGGTCTTCGTCGGCCTCGACGACCCTGCATGGGACCCCGTCGACTTCTACGACGCGCTCGCCGTGCCGGCGACGCGCGTTCCCGCGCCGCGCGATCTCGACCCGGTGCTCCTCGCGCGGCTCGTGCGCGACCTCCGCGCCGACGTCGTGCACACGCATCTCGTGCACGCCGACCTGTACGGCGGCCTCGCGGCGAAGCTGCGCGGCACCACGCTCGTCTCCACGAAGCACAACGACGATCCGTTCCGCACCGGCGCATTCCGGTTCGTCGAGCGCGGCCTGGCCCGGCTCGCCGACCGCGTCGTCACCATCTCCGACTCCCTGCGCCGCTTCACCATCGAGCAGGTAGGCGTTCCCGCGTCGAAGGTGGAGACGATCCACTACGGGCTCGACGAGCCCCCGCGCGCATGGGGGACGAACCCGCCCGACGCCGTTCCGCAGAACGCACGCATCGTCCTGTCCACTTCTCGGCTGACGCGACAGAAGGGCGTCGACGTCGCGGTGGAGGCGCTGTCCTTCCTTCCGGACGACGTCGTCCTCGTCGTGCTGGGCGAAGGCCCGGAGCGCGCGTCGCTCGAGACGCTCGCACGCGAGCTCGGGGTCGAAGCGCGCGTCTTCCTGCCCGGACGGGTGCCGGACGTGGCGGCGTGGCTGAAGCGTGCGGACGCGTACGTCCAGCCGGCGCGCTGGGAGGGATTCGGGCTCGCCGTCCTCGAGGCGATGGTGTGCGGGCTCCCCGTCGTCGCGACGAGCGTCAGCTCGCTCCCGGAGCTCATCGCCGACGGCGCCGGCGTCCTCGTCGAGCCGGACGACGCCCCTGCGCTCGCAGCGGGCATCGAGCGCGCGTTCGCCGAGCCCGGGCTCGGTGAGGCCGGACGCGAGCGCGCCCACGCGAGCTTCTCGGTCGCCGCGATGGCCGACCGGACGGCCGAGCTCTACCGCAGCCTGGAGAGCGCGTCTTCGTAGAGCAGCTCGGTGCGGTCGGTGCAGGACGACTGCAGGAAGCGCGACAGCGCCCGCCGGCGGCCGGCCTCGCCCATGCGCCGGCCGAGCTCGGGATTGCCCGCAACCCGGACGATCGCGGCCGCGAGCGGCTCGGCCTCGCCGGGCTGGACGAGCAGCCCCGTCTCGCCGTCGCGCACGATCTCGCCGAGCCCTCCGATCGCCGCTGCGACGACCGGGCGGGCGCGTTCCATCGCCTCGAGCGCGACCATGCCGAAACCCTCGCCCATCGACGGTACGACGACGACGGCTGAGCGCTCGATCGCGCTCTGGATCGGCGTCACGTGCCCGAGGAAGCGGACCGAGCCCCCGACGCCGAGCTCGCGCGCGAGCGCGCGCAGCGCGGGCTCGAGCGGGCCGCGGCCGGCGATGTCGAGGCCGAGGCCGGGCAGCTCCCGCTTCGCCTGTGCGAACGCACGGAGCAACACGATGTGGCCCTTGATCGGGATGAGGCGGCCGACGCAGAGCAGGCGCGGCTCGTCACCGTCATAAGGCGCGGGCTCACCGTCGGGGTCGATGCCGTAGTGGACGATCTCGAAGCTCTCGCCGTCGAAACCCTCGACCTCCTCGAGGTAGCGTGCGAGCCCGCGTGAGATCGCGATCTCGACGTGCGCGAGGCTCGCAACGGCACGGTCGGCCAGGCCGAAGTACGGCATCTCGCGAAACTCGTTGAAGCCGTGCTTCGTCGAGAAGCGCACGGGCACGCGCGCGGCCGTTCCCGCGAGCAGGCCGTACGTCTCGGCGTGGACGAGATGCGTGTGGAGAATCGCGGGCCGCTTCCGCACGAGGTAGGCCACGAGCTCTGCGAACGCGATCGGGTCGACATCCGCCCGGATGCGAATCGCGTCGAGCGGCACCCCGCGGGCGGTCAGCTCGCGCGCGAAGTCCCATGCGCCCGATTCCTCCTCGTGGAGCATGAGCATGCGCACGTCCCAGCCGCGCTCCCGCAGGCGTGGCAGCAACGACAGCAGGTGCGCCTCCGACCCGGAGATGCCGGCCACCTTCTGCATGTGAATGACCGGCGCGGCCTTCACGTGCGCACCAGCTCGAGGATCGCGTCCGCCCATGTCTCGACGGAATGCTGCCTGCTGACGCGGTCGCGCAGCTCCCGGCCGAGCGAATGCCGCGCCCCGTCGTCGAGCGCCGCGAGCGCCTCGATACGGTCGGCGAGCGTCTCCGGGCGGCCCCGGTCGAAGGCGAGCGACGGCTCGATCCCTGCAAAGAGCCGGTCGAACGTCTCCTGCGATGCCAGCACCGGCCGGCACGAGGCGCACGCCTCGAGGACGATCTTGTCCGGGGAGAAGAAGTTCGATGCCACCACGTCGGCGCCGGCATATGCAGCCGGCACCTCCGTGCGCGGGATGGGCCCGCCGACCGCGGCGAAGTCCGCGTAGCCGGAACGCGTGACCAGCGTCTCCAGCTCGTGCTTGTAGGTCTCCAGGGGCGGCGCTCCCGTCGTGCCGTGGAGATCGATCCGGACGTCGATTCCTCTATCTCGCGCGAGACGCACGCCCTCGATCAGCTCGTCGAGCTTCTTGGGCGGCGTGTAGCGGCCGAGTGAGAGCACGCGCAACGGCCGCCCGTGCGTCGAGCTCGCCGGCTGACACGGGAACTCGTCGAGATCGATGCCGTGACCGATCCCGTGCACCTTCGGCGATCGCAGCGGGAACGACCGCTCGTCGACGGTGATGACCCCCGTACAGGCGGCGACGGCCGCCCGCAGGACGAGATGCGACCGCCAGTGGGAATACCAGAGCAGCAGCGGCACGCGCTGCGGCCGGACGAGGGGCGCGGCGGCGACGACGTACAGCGGGATCATGTGAGCGATGACGGCGAGCGGGCGCTCGCGCAGCTCGGCGGCGATCCCCGTCAGGAAACGGTACGCGCGGCTCGAACGACGCGGCGCGCCGAACGTGCGCAGTCGGCAATTGCCGGGCAACGCGTCGGTGCTGCCGCGGTCGCAGAGGACGACAACCTCGTCCACGCGACGCGCGAGAGCCGCGATCTTCGCGCGCGTTGCGCCGAGGTTGGGGTCGCTCGGATCGACGACCTGGGTGACGAAGACGATCCTGGTCACGATCAGAAGAAGTCGAGATCGCCGAGGGAGAAGCTCCAAGCCCGGCGGTCGTGCGGAAGTGCCGGTGCGTCGTACGAGAGACGCTTGCCGATGAAGCGAATCGTGCGCGGGGACGGGACGAATCCTGCCGCGAGGTACGTTCGCTCCTCGCCGGGGTTCACGAGAGCAACCGCGACATCGGCCTCGACGGCCCGAACGGCGTGCCGGAGCTCACGCCCAGTGCCCGTCTCGCAGACGACCGCGGAGGAGAAGCCGTGCCAGAGCGCATGCGTGACGACGACGTCGCCCGAGCCCGCGTACGCGCGCGGGGAGCCGGCGTACCGCCAGTCGAGATAGGCCCTGTCGCGGACGATGTGATGGCCGCTGAGCGCCCGCGGGCTCGGCGCAACGTTCGCGTCGCCCGGAACAAGCCGGCCCTGCGCGCGGCGCCGAAGCCGTTTCGGCCGCACCCAGACGCGCAGCGACGCGACATCCTCCCAACCGAGCTTCCCGACGAGGATCGGACCGGCCATCGGGTTCGTGAACCCGAGAGCCCACTTCGCGCCGGCGGCGGCGGCCTGCTGCTCGTTGTGCAGCTCGAGCGTCGAGAAGACACCGCGGCCGCGTGCGGCCGGCGTAGTCACCGCGTGCACCGCGAACGCCGCCAGCCCGTTGTCGAAGCGCGCGAGCGACATCGCGAGCGCACCGAGCGGCGCGCCGTCCTCATCGCGCGCGGCGTTGAGTATCCGCGGCCCTGCCGGATTGCGATCGAACCACCAGTCGAACTCGGGGACCGACATCGCCGTGCCGTACGTCTCGGTCATCAGGGCGAGGAACTCGTCGCGCCCCGCGGGCTCGACGATCATCGAGACGTGGTGCCGAGCGCCGCATTGAAGAGACGCCGCGCATGCGTCCCGGTGATCGTGTCCTTCACCGCGATCAAGTCGCACGCTCCGGCGAGGACGAGCTCGAACGTGCGGAACGAGTAAGGCTCGACGTTGTAGCGGCGAAGCTGGAGCGGGTCGCTCTGAGGCGTGTTCGCCCCTGACACTGCGGTGAACGCGATGTCGTAGCCGGCCTGCTTCACGAGGCTCGGATGCACGGGCTTGTAGTCCGCCTCCGAGCCCTTGACGTAGGAGAAGGCGCGCACCGGACGTCCGAGCTTCTCCTCCAGCTTGAGCTTCGAGATCGCGATCTCGCGCGCCGCTTCGTCGATCTCGAGCTCGGCGAGCGGCTTGTGGCTGATGCCGTGCGACTCGATGCGGACCCCGTGGCGTTCGAGCTCGCGGATCTCCTCCCAGTCGACCGTGGGGTTGTGCACGCCGTGCGCGGCGAGGTAGCGCTCGTGCGGCAGAGGCTGGCCGTCGCCGACGTACGCGATCGGGACGAATTGCACCGCCGGATACCCGTGCCTCTCGAGGACAGGGGCCGCGTTGACGAGGTTGTCGCGGTAGCCGTCGTCGAAGGTGATGAGGACGGCGCGATCCGGAAGCGAGGCTCCTTCGCCGTAGTGAGCGAGCACGGCGTCGAGGTCGACGACCTGGTAGCCGAGCTCCCGGAGGTGGGCCATCTGCTCGTCGAAGAGCGCCACCGGCATCGACATGCGGTTGTTCGGCAGGTCGTTGACCTTGTGGTACATGAGGACGCGAAGCGTGCGGCCGTCGCCGTCGACAGCGCGGATCGCGCTCGCCGTCTCGCCGATCGTGCGGTAGACGGCGTTCTTCAGGACCTGCTTGACCTGCTCGCGCACGGCGCCAGGTTACCCCGCGACCTCGCGGACGAGGACGCCGACACG
>DATAMX010000067.1:0-3024 GCA_036260475.1 Gaiellaceae bacterium
CCCCCGCCACAATCTGAGCCCTAGCGATGGACGTTCGGGGAGGATCGATGCGCGTCCTGCTCGCCACCGACGAGGCGAGCTATGCGGACGCCATCTACGGCGTCGCGGACGAGCTCGGTCTGGACGTGACCGCAATGTCCACCGGAAGCGACATCGAGGCTTCGGCTCGTCGTATCGGCGCGAACGTCGTCGTCTTCGATGCCGGCGACGACTTCGCTCCCACCGTCCGCGCCGCGGTGGCCTTTGCCGAGGTTCATCCCGGCGTCCTCGTCTGCGTGACCGCAACCGGCGTTGACGACCATCTGAACGACGGTTGGGCCGGTCCCGTGGTCGTCGTGCATCGGTGGCGGTCGCCGGAGCGTCTACTCGACAGGCTCTCCAGTGCGTACCTCGCCATGCCCGTTGCCAGCGAGCTGCGTTCGTCCGTCGGCCCGTAGCAAATGAAGTCGACGCGGGAGCGCGCCGCGTTCACTCGGGTGAACGCGGAATGGGTCGCTCGACTCATTGCCCATGCAGGCCGCGGCTCGCAAGATCTTGTCAAGACGGTAGGTGTCTTGCGCGGACAGAGAGTTGGAGCCATGGCAGCGGTCGAAGACGGGGTGGAGGAGCCCCGTTCAGGTGAGTTACGCGGTGCCGAACTCGCCCGGCGCGCCGGCGCGATCGCGCACGGCGAAATTCGCGAGCGGGAAGCTCTCGGCCTCTCGCACGAGCTGGCGCGCCAGATCGAATCGGCCGAGCGCCGGGCCCGTTCGCTAGCCGCTGCCGGAGGACGCTGTGAGGAGTCGCGGCGAGGAGCTGCACTGGACTTCGTCGGTGCGGTCGCGTCCGCAATCATGCTCGACCCGGACATAACGCCGGGCGCGGTGACCCAGGTCGTCGCGGAGGCCGCCGCGGCGATCGGCATCTCGCGTGGCGCCGCGAACATCGTCGTGTTCCAGCGTGTCCTCGCATCGCCGCAGGTCGCAGAGCTTCCGCCCCGGCTGGCTTACCGGTTCATTCTCCAGCTGCTCGTCGAGCTCGGGCCCGCCGATGGAGTCTCGCTTTGGACATCGCCGTCGTCCGGCCGGCTCGAGTGCGTTGCCTCTGCCGGGGAAGCGGCGAAGAGCCGGCGTCTTCGGAGCGCCGCCCGTCTCCTCCTGGCGTCCGGTGAGTCCCTGGTTGCGGACCCGGCGACACATGTTCGAGGAGTCTCCGTCAAGCGCTGGGATCGATCGCATGCGGCTTTGATCGCCCGTGGCCGCCCGGAGGTGACGGGCCGGCTCGCGGTGTATCTGGCCGAGGTAGGTGTGACTCTGTCTCGCTTCTTCGAGTGCGAGAGGCTCTTCGAGCGCAATGAAGACTCCGAGCGTCTGCTCGTCTCCGCCTCCGAGCGACGGCTCACCCGCCTCGGCTGCGACCTCCACGACGGCCCACTCCAGGACGTCGTCGCGCTGGCCGACGACCTCCGCCTCGCGCGCACGCAGGTGGCATCGCTCCTGGACGCCGACCACGCGACCCGCGCTGCGGGCCGGTTCGACGATCTCGAGGCGCGACTCGCCTCGCTCGACCAGGGTCTGCGCGACATATCGCGAGCCATCCGTTCCACCAGCGCGGTCGAGCGGCCGCTCGAGGACGCATTGCGCGGTGAGATCGATGCGCTCAACCGCACCGGCACGATGCAGGCCGGCCTTGCGGTCGACGGCGACCTCACCGGATTGACCGCCTCCCAGAAGATCGTGCTGTTCCGCGTGGTGCAGGAGTCGCTCTCGAATGCACGGAGGCACAGCGATGCCACTCGAGTCCGCGTCCGGGTGCGCTCGACGCTTCGCTACATCTCGGTCCTCGTGTCCGACGACGGGCGGGGATTCGACGTCGACGCCGCGAGACGCTCGGGAAGGCTCGGCCTCACGGGAGTGATCGAGCGCGTGCGCCTCTTGGGTGGTGACATCGAGATCCAGAGCAGCCCGGGTGGCGGCACCCGCGTCCGGGCGACGCTCCCGCGCTGGTCGAGGGGCACCCACCAGCCCGTGTCCGCGTATGCGGTGACCGCGTGAGCCGGCTGCTGGGTCTGATCGCGCTCGCCGTCGCCTGCACGGCGGTGGCCAGCGCAGCCGCGGGTGCGAGGACGCATCAGGGAACCAGGGTCGAGTCGGTCTTCCCTGCCGCCGGCGAGTTCCTCGTCGCCAAGGTCCCGGTCCGTGCGACGCCGAGCCCGCACGGTCGGGTGATCAAGACGCTGACCCAGTTCCGTGACGACTACCGCATCCAGGAGGTCTACGCGGTCAAGTCCGCCATCGGAACAGACAAGCGGCCCTGGTACAAGATCAGCATTCCGATGCGCCCGAACGGGACGATGGGTTGGATTCCTGCGGGCACGGTGTCGCTTTCCCCGACGGTTGCCGAGATCGACGTTCACCGCGCGTCGCGCACGATCGACCTCTACTCGCGCGGCGCCCATGTCTGGCACGCGATCGTCGCAATCGGGGCGCCGGGTATGGAGACGCCGCTCGGGCGGTACTACGTCGCGGCGCGGTTCGTCCCCTACAACGATCCGTTCCTCGGCGTCTTCGGCGTCGAGACGAGCGGCTACTCGCGCCTCACCGAATGGCCGGGCGGCGGCTGGTTCGGCATTCACGGAACCGACATGCCGCAGCTGCTCGGCCAGGCTGTCTCGCACGGCTGCATCCGCGTCTCGAACCTCACGGCCACGAAGCTTCGCCGGTATGCGCCGCTCGGGACGCCGATCGTGATCACGGACACGTGATCACGACGGTGAACGGCTGATCAGCCGCTGACCGAGGCGAGCAGGCGGAAGGCGTCGTCGCCCTCTGCGGCGAGGAATGCGCCCTTTGAACCGCTCCGTCGCACGCGCGTCGTCGTGCTGCTGATCGGCGAGGCGCTGCTGCTGAGCGGCCGCCACCCGCCGCCGGGAGCGTGCGCAATCGACACCGTGTCGAAGCGATAGAGGAAGCCGTTGCACTGGCCCGAGGTGCCGCCGTCCCAACTTTCGGCGGTTGCGATCGGCGCCCAACGGTCGTGGCTGCC
>DATAMX010000006.1:0-24982 GCA_036260475.1 Gaiellaceae bacterium
GCGTTCCGCGACGAGCTCGCGCGTGCGCGCGTGCCGGTGACGATTCGCCTCACGCGCGGCCGCGACATCGAGGCCGCGTGCGGCCAGCTCGCGGCCGCGCCCAAGGCTTCACGACGCGCTGCGTCACTTACCCCATAACGGCCGCACCTCGATCGCCCCGAACTCCGCGACCGGGTGCCGCAAGGCGATCTCGACGGCCTCCTCGAGGCTCCCGGCCTCGATCAGGTCGAAGCCGCCGACCGCCTCCTTCGTGTCCGCGAACGGCCCGTCGGTGACGAGCGGCTTGCCGCCGCGGACGCGGACGGACCGCGCGCGGCGGGGCGGCGCCAGCTGATCGCCGGTGATCCACCGATCGCCGAGCTCCTCGATCCACGGCATGTTCGTCTCCTCGGCGGCCGTCTCGGCGGGATCCGGCTCGACCTGGGCGTTCATGTGCTCGGAGTCCCAGCAGACGAGCAGCAGGTACTTCATCGGATTCGCTCCTTTTCGCGGGTTGTCTCGGGGACGACGAACGCCCGATGCCGAAATCGACTAAATCGTCTCGAAGAGTCGATCGCGACCCCGCCAGGCGTGCAGGAGGGCCGCACCGATCAGGAACGCGTCGCCGGCGCCGGCGGCGAGGTCGGCGACGTTGAAGGCGATCCCGCCGCGCACGAGCGGGTTCGGGACGCCGTCGCGCCAGGCGACGCCGGCGACGAGCGTCGCGGCCGATCCGCCGGCGGCGACGCCCGCAGCGAGGGACATCGTCAGCGACCGCGCCCTCGGCACGAGCGCGACCAGGGCGACTGCGAGCGCGCCCGCGCCGGCGAGGGCCAGCGGCGAGCGCGCGTGCGAAAGACGACTCGGCGCGAGCGAGTCGTCGGCCAGCGTCGCCGCGACGACGCACGCCGCCGCGGCGAGGGCAGGCCTCACGACTCCTCGGCCTTGACCTCCTGGGCCTCTTCCTCCTGGATCACCGTCGCCGCCGCCGGCGAGGCCGTGACCGGCGCATTCTCCGCGGCGACGGCCACCGCCGTCCCTCCTGCCTTCCGGTTCACCCGGCCGGCGATGCGGTCGAGCCATCCGAGCAGTCCCATGCCTCACACCCCCTGTGGGGCTTTCGCGGTGTCGAACCCGTACTTGACCACTGGGTTCTTCGCCGCCCGCACCTCGTCCAAACGTCGAACGGGCCGGTCGTGCGGTGCCTCCTTCAGGAGCGTGACGTCCTCGGCCGCCTCGCGCGCGATGGCGAGCATGGCGTCGCAGAACGCATCCAGCGTCTCCTTCGTCTCTGTCTCCGTCGGCTCGATCATCAGCGCCTCGGCGACGATCAGCGGAAAGTAGATCGTCGGCGGATGGAAGCCGTAGTCCATCAGCCGCTTCGCGACGTCGAGCGCCGTCGCCCCGTGGTCGCGCTTGAGGCTGCGCGCGGAGAGCACGAACTCGTGCATGCACAGGCGGTCGAATGGGAGGTCGTACGCGCCCTTCAGCCGGGCGAGCACGTAGTTCGCGTTCAGCACCGCCGTCTCGGACATCTCGCGCAGCTGCGGCCCGTACGTGCGGATGTACGCGTACGACCGCACGAAGACGCCGAAGGGGCCGGTGAACCCGCGCACCTTGCCGATCGACTTCGGCCGCTCGTAGTCGAGCGCGAAGCTCCCGTCGTCGCGGCGCACAACCGCCGGCACCGGCAGGAACGGCTCGAGCTGCTTTCGCACCGCGATCGGCCCACCGCCGGGGCCGCCGCCGCCGTGCGGCTGCGAGAACGTCTTGTGCAGGTTGATGTGCACGATGTCGAAGCCCATGTCGCCGGGGCGGGAGATCCCGCACACGGCGTTCAGGTTCGCGCCGTCGTAGTACATGAGCGCGCCGGCGCTGCGGAAGATCTCCTTGATCTGCTCGATGTTCTCGTCGAAGAGCCCGAGCGTCGAAGGGTTCGTCACCATGAGCGCGGCCGTGTGCTCGTCGACCTTGCCGCGAAGGTCCTCGACGTCGATGTTCCCGCGCGCGTCCGTGCGCACCGGCGTGAGCTCGTAGCCGGCCATCGTCACCGACGCCGGGTTCGTCCCGTGTGCCGTGTCCGGGATGACGACCTTGCGGCGCTGCTCGCTCTCGCCCCGGTCCTCGAAGTAGGCGCGCACGAGCATCAGCCCGGTCAGCTCGCCCTGCGAGCCCGCAGCCGGCTGGAGCGAGACGCCGTCGAGGCCGGTCACCTCGGCGAGGATCTCCTGCAGCCGCCATTCGAGCTCGAGCGCGCCCTGTGCGCCGTCCTCCTCCTGATGCGGATGGAGCTGCGCGAAGCCCGGCAGCATCACAAGCCGCTCGTTGACGCGCGGGTTGTACTTCATCGTGCAGGAGCCGAGCGGATAGAAGCCGTTGTCGATGCCGAAGTTGCGGGTCGAGAGCTCGGTGAAGTGACGGACGAGCTCGAACTCCGGGACCTCGGGCAGACGCGGCGGCTCGGCGCGCCGCAGCTCCTCCGGGACGTCTGCGACCGGAAGCCCTTCCGGGCGCGGGATGACCGACGCGCGCCGGCCCGCCTGCGACTTCTCGTAGATGAGCTTCATTGCGCCACCTCGGCGAGCACGTCCGCGAGGCGGTCGATCTCGTCCGGGGTGCGCTTCTCGGTGACCGCGACGAGCAGGACGTCGTCCATGCCCTCATAGTCGCGGCCGAGCGCGTAGCCGGGATGGACGCCGAGCGCGCGTGCGTCGCGGACGACGTCGCGTGCGTTCCGGCCGACGCGGACGGCGAACTCCTTGAACGTCGGCCTCTCCGGGAACAGCAACTCGAGCCCGGCGCGCTCCTGCAGCCGGCGCTTCGCCTGCTCGGCGAGAGCGAGGCAGGTCTCTCCCACCTCGCGCAGGCCCTGCGGGCCGAGCCACGTGAGGTAGACGAGGCCGCCGAGCGCAAGCAGCGTCTGGTTCGTGGTGATGTTCGACGTCGCCTTCTCGCGCCTGATGTGCTGCTCGCGCGTCTGCAGCGTGAGGACGTAGCCGCGCTTCCCCTCGGTGTCGACCGTCTCGCCGACGATGCGCCCCGGCATTCGCCTGATGAAGTCCTGGCGCGCGGCGAGAAAGCCGTAATGCGGGCCACCGTAGGCCATGACGTTCCCGGCCGCCTGTCCCTCGCCGAGCGCGATCGCGCACCCGTACCGGCCCGGAGCCTCGAGGATGCCGAGCGAGAGCGGGTCGACGTGCGCGATCGGCAGCGCGTCCGCGTCGTTCGCCGCCGCCGCCAGGTCCGGCGCGGGCTCGAGGCAGCCGAAGAAGTTCGGCTGCTGGAAGATCACAGCGGCGGCGTCCTGCGCTGCCGCCGCCAACGCGTCCACGTCGGTTGTCCCCTGCCGGTGGGGCACCTCGACGACCTCCAACCCGAAGCCGGGCGCATACGTCTTGATCACCTGGCGCACCTGGGGGTTCGTCGCCTCGGTGACGACGATCTTCGTCCTCCCGGTCGCGTGCTTCGCGATGTAGCACGCGTCGGCGGCGACGGTCTCGCCGTCGTAGCCGGACGCGTTGGAGACGTCCATGCCGGTGAGCTCGCAGATCGCCGTCTGGTACTCGAAGATCGACTGCAGGACGCCCTGGCTCATCTCCGGCTGGTACGGCGTGTACGCGGTGAGGAACTCGCCGCGCTGGAGGACGGTGTCGACGACGGCGGGCACGTAGTGGTCGTAGATGCCTGCGCCGAGGAACGACAGCTCGCGCGTCGTGTCGACGTTCCGCGCCGCGAGCTGCGCGAGATGCGCGGAGAGCTCCTGCTCGGAGAGCGCCGGCTCGAGATCGAGATCGCGCCCGAGGCGAACGCCCGCCGGCAGGTCGCGGAAGAGCTCCTCGATCGACGAGACGCCGATCGTCCGCAGCATCTCCTCCCGGTCGCTCTCGGTGAGTGCGAGAAACGGATGCGTCACTGGTTCGCGACGACGTTCTTGTAGGCGCTCACGTCGAGGAGCGCATCCGCCTCGGACGCGTCCGACATGCGGATGCGGATGAGCCAGCCCTCGCCGTACGGGTCCTCGTTCACCGTCTCGGGCGCCTCGACGACCTTCTGGTTCACCTCGAGCACTTCGCCCGAGAGCGGCGCGATGACGTCGGAGACGGCCTTCACCGACTCGACCTCGCCGTAGGAGGTGTCCTTCGTCACGGTCGCGCCCGCCTCCGGCGGCTCGAAATGGACGAGCTCGCCAAGCGCATCGGCCGCGAACCACGTGACGCCGAGCACCGCCTCGTCCCCCTCGATCCGGGCCCAGTCGTGCTCCTCGTGGTACTTGAGGTCGTCGGGATAGGACTCCACGGCGGCCATTCAGCCCTCCCTCTTGTAGATCGGTCTCTTGACGACCCGGCCCGTGCGCGTCTTGCCGCGCACGTCGACAGCGAGCTTCGTGCCGGCGGCAGCTTGCGCGGCGGGCACGTATCCCATTCCGATGCCGAGGTCGAGCATCGGCGAATGCGACCCGGAGGTCACCTCGCCGCCGCCCTCGATCGCCATCCCCTGGCGCGGGATCGCACGCTCCTCCATCACGAAGGGGACGAGCTTTCGCTCCGGCCCTTCTTCCTTGACGCGTCGGATGACCTCGACGCCGGTGAACTCCTTGTCGAGCGCGCACGTCCAGCCGAGCGCCGCAGAGATCGGATCGGTGTCGGGCCCGATGTCGTTGCCGTGCAGCGGGTAGCAGACCTCGAGCCGCAGCGTGTCGCGCGCGCCCAGGCCGCACGGAACGACGCCGCGCCCGAGGACCGTGTCCCAGAGTGCGACCGCGTCCTCGCTCATGCAGAGGAGCTCGCACCCGTCCTCGCCGGTGTAGCCGGTGCGGTTGACCATGACCTCGATCCCGTTGATCGCGTCCTCCGCGAACGTGAACGCCTTCGCCGGCTGCAACCCGAGCCGCTCGATCGCGCGCGGCCCCTGGACGGCGAGGAGCGCGTACTCGGCCGACACGTCCGTGACCTCGGAGCCGCGAATCTCGCGCTCCTTCATCCAGCGATAGTCGGCCTCGCGGTTGGAGGCGTTGACGACGATCAGATAGCGGCACTCGCCCAGGCGGTAGGCGATGACGTCGTCGATGATCCCCCCGCGCTCGTTCGTGAGCAGCGTGTACTGGGCCTCGCCCGGCCGGATCTTGTCCAGGTCGTTCGAGAGCAGGCTCTGGAGGAGCGCATGCGCCTGCGGGCCCTCGACCTCGATCTCCCCCATGTGGGAGACGTCGAAGACGCCTGCGTCCGTCCTCACGGCCCGGTGCTCCTGGATGACGCCCTCGTATTGGACGGGCATCTCCCAGCCCGCGAACGGCACCATCCGGGCGCCCAGCTCGACGTGCCGGTCGTGCAAGGGCGTCCGTTGGAGCGTCTGGGCCATGCCGGATCGATCTTATGCAGAGGAGGTTTCATCCCCTCCGGGGTGCGGTACAGAGCGGGTGCCCTCAAAGGGTTGGTGCCCCTAAACGCCAACCCCACGACCCGGTCCGCCGCCCCGGTATGTCGGAAGACGTATCGGGGCGGCCCCGTTTTCGGTGTCGGACACCGAAAACGGTGTCCGACACCGGCGTGCCTCAGTCTTCGCGCAGGAACGAGGGCACGTCGAGTGCCTCGTCCGGGATCTCGAAGCCGCCGCCCGGCACGCCGGACGGGATCGGCGCCTCCGCGGCGCCGTCACGGCGCCGGCGGCGGCGCTGGGCGCCGAAGCCGGTGGCGATGACGGTGACCCGGATGTCGTCCCCCAGCGCGTCGTCGATGACGGCGCCGAAGATCACGTTCGCGTTCTGGTCGGCGGCGCTCGTGACCACCTCCGCCGCCTCGTTCACCTCGAACAGCCCGATCTCGGGCCCGCCGGTGATGTTCAGGAGGATCCCGGTCGCGCCCTCGATCGAGGTCTCGAGCAGCGGCGACGAAACCGCGGCGCGCGCGGCCTCGGAGGCACGGTTCTCGCCGGACGCGATGCCGATGCCCATGAGGGCCGAGCCGGCGTCGCGCATGATCGTGCGGACGTCGGCGAAGTCGAGGTTGACGAGGCCGGGCACGGTGATCAGGTCGGTGATGCCCTGGACGCCCTGGCGGAGGACGTCGTCCGCCATGCGGAACGCGTCGACGACCGACGTGCGCTTCTCCACCACCTGGAGCAGGCGGTCGTTCTCGATCACGATGAGGGTGTCGACGCGGTCGCGCAGGTTCTGGATGCCGAGCTCCGCCTGCTGCGAGCGCTTGCGTCCCTCGAAGACGAACGGCTTCGTGACGACGCCGACCGTGAGCGCCTCGAGCTCGCGCGCGAGCTCGGCCACGACGGGGGCGCCGCCGGTGCCGGTGCCGCCGCCTTCGCCCGCGGTGACGAAGATCATGTCGGCGCCCTTCAGCGCCTCCTTCAGCTCGTCGCGGCTCTCCTGCGCGGCGGCGAGGCCGACGGCGGGGTCCGCCCCCGCTCCGAGGCCGCGCGTCGCCTTCGAGCCGATGTGGATCTTCACGTCGGCGTCGCACATCGTCAACGCCTGCGCGTCGGTGTTCACGGCCACGAACTCGACGCCGCTGAGGCCGGCGTCGACCATGCGGTTGACGGCGTTCGTGCCGCCGCCGCCCACGCCGACGACCTTGATGACGGCGAGGTAGTTGCCGGACTGATCACGCATGCTCATGGGGCCGACACCTGAACCTTTACTGGAGATATGGGGCGGAAGCAGGGAGTTCGCGGCGCAGGGTAGTTGTGGAAAACCTCCCTGTCAATCAGAGGTTCAGCCTGCAAACGGTGAACCTGTACTAGAGAGTTGAGAGTTGGATCCCGCGACCGGCCGCTGCGGGACGGCGACGTCGAGGTAGGTCGACCCGGGCGGCAGCACCCGCAACGCGCGCCGGGCCACCGCGAGCTTGAGGCGGACGTCGACCGGTTCTCCGAGCTGCAGCTCGATGCCGAGGCGTAGGTGCAGCGTGAGCTCGCCGTGCGCGAGCGACGCGGTCGTGAAGCGCGCGGGGAAGCCCTGGGCGAGCGAGAGCACGCGGGCGGCGGTGCCGCCTTCGTCCGCAGCGAGGAAGCCGCCCGGCGACACCTGCACCGCCGCCGGCACCCAGATGCGCGGCAGCGCGCGGCGGGCGGTCCTGGGAATCTCCCGGATCGCCCTCCCCCGCGCCGAGACGAGCCACGTCTCCTTGCCCTTGCGCAGGACGGCGACCGGTTCCTCGGGGACGATCGTGACGCGCAGCGTGTGCGGGAACGCGCGGTCGAATCGCGTCGCGACGACGTCGGGCAGCGCGTCCACTTTGCGCTCCACCGCTCCGCCGTTCAGCGCCATCAGGCTTCTCCCGACGAGCGGCCCGAGGACGGCGCGCACCCGGGACCGCAGCGCGGGGGTCCCGCCTGAGACCTGGATCGTGCGCAGGGCGAACGTCGAGGTGTCGCGCGCAGCGAAGTAGGCGCCGGTCACGAGGATCGGCAGGGCGATGACGATGGCAAGCGCACGCCGCCTGGCGGCCACAAGGCCACGTTCGCCGCGCGCGCCGGCGCTCCTACTCGATCGCGATGTCGCCGAGCAGCTGGACCTCGTGCACGAGCTCGACCCCGTACTGCTCGCGCGCGCGCCTGCGCGCCTCGGCGATGAGCGCGAGCGCGTCCTCGGTGCGGGCGCCGCCGGCGTTCTCGATGAAGTTCGCGTGCTTGGGCGAGATCTGCGCGCCGCCGATGCGATGGCCCTTGAGCCGGCAGGCCTCGAGCATCCGCCCCGCGCTCAGGTCGTGGTCCGGGTTCTTGAAGACGCTTCCGAACGTGCGCCGGTTCGTCGGCTGTGCTTCCTTGCGTCGCGCGTTCAGCTCGCGCACGGCCGCCTTGATCTCCTCGTAGGGCCGCGGCGCCAGCCGCAGCTCCGCCTGGAGGACGACCTGGCCGTGGCGGAGGTTCGAGTGCCGGTAGGACAGCCCCAGCTCCGCCGGGGTCAGCCAGCCGGTGCCGTCGGCGGTCGCGACGAGCGCTCGCTCCAGCACCTGCGAGAAGTCTCCGCCGTACGCCCCGCCGTTCATCCGGATGCCGCCGCCGATCGTCCCTGGGATCGCGCAGGCGAACTCGAAGCCGCCCAGACCTGCCGCGCGTGCCCGGTGCAGGCAGACCGCGTTCGCGGCCCCGCCGCCCGCCCGGAGCAGGGGGCCGTCCACCTCGACCGCGGCCAGCCCGCCCGCGAGCTTGAGCACGAGCGCGTCCACGCCCTCGTCGGCAACGAGCAGGTTCGACCCGAGGCCGATGGTGGCGACCGGCACGTCGCGTCGCAGGAGCTCCTCCACCTCCGCGATCGACTCGGGCTGCGCGAGCTCTCGCGCGGGGCCGCCGGTGCCGAGCGTCGTGTACCGGGAGAGATCCGTCACAGGAGCAACCCCACTGCACGATCGACGTCGCCGGCTCCCAGCGTCACGATCACGTCGCCCGGGCGCGCCCAGGCCGCTACGAGGCGCGCCGCATCCTCGAGCAACGGCGCCCAGCCGATGCGCATCCCGGGCCGCACGCGCGCGAGCTCGTCCACGATCAGCCTGCCGGTCACTCCCTCGATCGGCGCCTCCCGCGCGGGATAGATGTCGGTCACGCAGACCGCATCTGCCGACGCGAGCGCGACCGCGAACTCGTGCGCGAGGTAGCGCGTGCGCGAATACAGGTGCGGCTGGAACAGCGCGAGCACGCGGCCGCCGTCGCGGACGGCGGCGATGTCCGCCGCCAGCTCGGCGGGATGGTGCGCGTAGCTGTCGAAGACGCGCTCGCCTCGTCGCTGCAGGCGGCGGCCGACGCCGGTGAACTCGGCGATGACCCGTTCGGCTCCCTCGACGCCGGCGAGGTCGAGCGCGGCGAGCGCGGCTGCGGCGTTGCGCCGGTTGTGCTCGCCCGGAACGGCGAGCTCGAAGCCGACCGGTGCGAGCTCTTCTGCGCGGACGACGCGCGGCACCCCGGCCAGCCACGTCTCGAACATCTGCTCGACCTCGGCCACGGAGGCGAAGGTCGTGTGATGGTCGAGGTCGACGTTGAGGAGCACCGCGATCTCCGGGCGCAGCGCGGCGACGGAGCGATCGGACTCGTCGCCCTCGACGACGAGCCAGCCTTCCCCCGCCCGCGCGTTCCCGCCCAGCTGCGGAACGTCGCCGCCGATGAGGAACGCAGGATCGAGCCCGAGCCGGTCGAGGCAGAACGCGATCATGGCGCTCGTCGTCGTCTTTCCGTGCGCGCCGGCGACGACGATCGAGGGACGGAGCGAGACGAGCTCCGCGAGCAGATCGGCCCGCGGCCGGCCCGCGACGCGGCCGGCGAACGCGGTGGAGACGTAGACCTCCCATCCGGCGGGCGGCTCCGGCGGCTCCGCCGAGATCGCGACGTCGATCCCCGCCAGGTGCGCGAGGTACGGCGTCTCCACGCGGTCCCAGCCCGCCACCTCCGCGCCCCACGCATGCGCGACGAGCGCGTACGCGCTCATGCCCGCGCCGCCGATGCCGGCGATCCAGATGCGCCTACCGGTGAGCGGCTGCGAGCTCGACGAGCTCATCGGCGATCCTCTCGGCTGCATCGGGCCGTGCGGCTGCCCGCATGGCTGCGGCCATCGCCGCGAGCCTCGCCCCGTCGGCGAGCAGCGACTCGACCAACTCCGGCACGCGGCGAGCCTCTGCCTCCGGAACGACGACGGCGCCCCCCGCCCGCTCGAACCATTCCGCGTTCTTGCGCTGGTGGCCGCCGGTGGCGAACTCCCCGGGGACGAGAACGGCCGGAAGCCCTGCGGCTGCAAGCTCCCAGACCGATCCTCCGGCGCGCGCGACGGCGACGTCGGCGGCGCCGTACGCAAGGCCGATCTCGTCGATGAACGGACGCAGTACGTAGTCGGGACGAGAGGCACGCCCGCGCATCGACTCGTAGTCGCGCTCGCCGCACAGGTGCAGCACCGCGGGCCCCGCCGCGCCCCACGCCTCGAGCGCCAGCTCGTTCAGCAGCCGCGCTCCGAGCGAGCCTCCGAAGACGAGCACGACCGGCCCCTCCGCGGGCAAGCCGAGCCGCTCGCGCGCCTCGGCCCGCGGGACCGCGCGCGAGCGAGCAGGCACGGGGCGTCCGACGGCGACGTACTTTGCGCCGTTGCGCCCGGGGACGGGGAGTGCGAGGAACACGCGCTCGGCGAACGGCGCCGCCAACCGGTTCGCGAGCCCGAGATGTGCATCCGCCTCGGTCAGCGCCGCGGGGATGCGACGCAGGCGCGCGGCGAGCACCATCGGGCCGGCGACGTAGCCGCCGCCGCCGAGGACGACGTCCGGCCTGCGGCGTTCGAGGATCCTCAGGCAGGCGACCGGCGCCGCCGCCGCGAGCGCGACCGCGCGCAGCTGGGTCGGCCCGAGCCTGCGGGGGAAGCCTGCGACCGCGAACTCGTCGAACGGATACCCGTGCTCAGGAACGAGCCGAGCCTCGACGCGATCCGGCGACCCGGCGAACGTCACCGCCACTCCCCGCTCGCGCAGCGTTTCCGCCACGGCGAGCGACGGGGCGAGATGCCCCACCGTTCCGCCTGCGGCGATCAGGCACCGAAGCTGCTCGTGTTCCGGCATGGCCACGAGCGATGTTAAGGAGGATCCCGACGCCGAGGAGGGTGACCACGAGGCTCGAGCCGCCGTACGACACGAACGGCAGCGGGATCCCGGTCAGAGGAGCGAGCCCGAGCACCGCCGCGAGGTTGATCGCCGCCTGGCCGCACACGAGCGCCGTGATCCCTGCCGCGAGCCGCTTCCCGAACGGGTCCTTGCAGGCGATCGCAAGGCGCAGGCCCGCGTACCCGAAGGCGCAGTACCCGGCGACGAGGACCGCGGCGCCGACGAGGCCGAGCTCCTCGCCGATGACGGCGAAGATCATGTCCGTGTGCGCCTCCGGGAGGTAGTGGATCTTCTCGATCCCCTGACCGAGCCCGCGACCGAAGATCCCGCCCGACCCCAGGCTGATCTGCGCCTGGACGTTCTGCAGGCCCGCGCCGAGGGGATCCTTCCACGGGTCGAGGAACGTGAAGAGCCGCGCCCGCCGGTACGCCGACGACCACGCGGCGACCCCGCCCACGGCGAACACGATCGTGTACGCGACGCCGAGCAACGGCAGCGGCGTCCCCGAGACGAGGAGGACCGCGCCGATCATCACGACGATGGTGATCACGGTGCCGAGGTCGGGCTCGGCGAGGATGAGCAAGCAGAACAGCCCGACGAGCAAGCCGATCGGGCGGCCGAGCTGTTTCAGCGTGCGCGGCGCCGGACGACGCGCGAGGTACGCGGCCGCCCACACGACGAGCGCGAGCTTCGCGAGCTCGGACGGCTGGAACGTCGCAGGGCCGAAGCCGATCCAGCGGCGCGCGCCGTTGATGCGCGTGCCGACGGCGAGCACGGCAAGACAGAGCGTCAACGCGACGCCGATCAGCGTCGGCGCGATCGCGCGCAGCTTGCGGAAGTCCGTGCGCGCCGCGACGACGAGGAGCACGAAGCCGAGAACGGCGTAGATGCCCTGCCGCTCGAGATAGCCCATCGGGTTGCCGTTGCCGAGCGCAGCGGAGGCCGACGTCGCGCTGTACACCATGATCAGCCCGAACGCGGTCAGCGCGAGCGTGACGAGGACGAGCAACTGCCATTCGAACGACCGCGCCTTCACTCGAGCTCCTCGACGAGACGCCGGAATGCGTCGCCGCGCTCCTCGAAGTTGCGGAACTGGTCGAAGCTCGCCGTCGCGGGCGAGAGCAGGACGACGTCGCCGGGCCGCGCGTCGGCGGTCGCGTGCGCGATCGCCGAGGCGAGGTCGCCGTCGCGCGCATACGCGCGGCCGGCGGCGTCGAGCGCGGCGGCGAGCTCGTCGCTCGCGGCGCCGATGAGATGGATCGACCGGACGTTCGCCGGCAGCTCCTGTGCGAAGGAGCCGAAGTCCTCGCCCTTGAGCGAGCCGCCGAGGATGAGGTGCAGCGGCGCGTCGTACGCGGCGACGCCCCGGCGCGCCGCGGCGGTGTTCGTCGCCTTCGAGTCGTTGACGTAGCGAACCCCCCGCAGCTCGCGCACGAGCTCGAGCCGGTGCGATACGCCGGCGAACGCCTGCAGCGCCTCGGCGATGGCATGCTCGGGAAGTCCGGCCGCGCGCGCGGCCGCGGTGGCGGCGGCGGCGTTCTCGCGGTTGTGCGCGCCCGGCATCCTCGGCTCCGCCGGCAGCGGGTCGTCGCCGCCGAACTCGACACCGTCGAGACCGAGGCCGCGCGGAACGATCTTCAGGCGCGCGCGCTCGAAGATCCGCAGCTTCGCGTCGCGGTACGCCTCGAACGTCCCGTGCCGGTCGAGGTGATCGGGCTCGAGGTTCAGGAGCACCGCGACGTCGCAGGCGAGCGTCTCCACGTCCTCGAGCTGGAAGCTCGAGAGCTCGCACACGATCCACGCTCCCGCGTCGACGGTGAGGGCCACCTCGCTCAGCGGCACGTGCTCGTTGCCCGCGAGCGCGGCCGGCACGCCCGCGGCGGCGAACATCGCCCCGAGCAGGCGCACCGTCGTCGTCTTCCCTTTCGTGCCGGTCACGCCCAGCACCGGGTTGCCCGGCAGGAGCCGCCAGCCGAGCTCGATCTCGCTCCAGACCGGGATGCCGCGCGCGGCCGCGGCCGTGACGACAGGCGAGCGCGCCGGCACGCCGGGGCTCTTCACCACGAGTTCCACTCCAGACAGCACCGATTCGTCCTCCGTCCCGAGGCGCATTTCGACGCCGGTGCCCGCGAGCCTGCCGGGCTCGGCGTCCGCCGAGCGGTCGGAGACGACCACCTCGGACCCGCGCGCGGCCAGGGCGAGCGCAGCTGCCTCCCCGGTCACGCCGAGGCCGAGCACGAGCACGCGCCTGGGAAGGTCGCCCATCAGGGCTCAGTTCGCCCTGGGGTGTTTGGGTCCTCGGATCGGGGCAGGAAGACGATCAGATGCCGCGGACGACGGTTGCAGTGCTCGGCACGGGCACGATGGGCGAGCCGATCGCGCGGAATCTCGTCCGCACAGGCTTCGTCGTCCGCGTGTGGAACCGCACCCGGGAGAAGGCGGAGCCGCTCGCGGACATGGGCGCGACCGTGGCGGGCACACCGGCCGAAGCGGCCGACGGCGCGCACTTCGTCCTCACGATGCTCACCGATCTCGACGCCGTGCTCGAGGTGATGGAGGAGGCGCACGGCGCCTTCGGCCCGATGGATCCGGATGCCATCTGGCTCCAGATGTCGACCGTCGGCGTCGACGGAGCGGCGTGGCTCGGGCAGCTCGCCGCCGAGCACGGCGTCGGCTACGTCGACGCGCCCGTGCTCGGGACCCGCGCGCCGGCGGAGAAAGGCGAGCTCGTCGTGCTCGCCTCCGGCCCGGACGAGCTTCGCCGCTGGTGCGAGCCCGTGTTCGAGGCGATCGGCAAGGAGACGCGGTGGCTGGGAGCCGCAGGCATAGGGAGCCGAATGAAGATGGTCGTGAACATGTGGCTGCTCGCGGTCACCGAGGCCGCCGCCGAGTCGGTCGCCTTCGCGGAGGCGCTCGGCGTCGACCCGCGCGAGTTCCTCGACGTCGTGCGTGACAGCCCGATCGACACGCCGTACCTGCAGATGAAGGGCGAGGCGATCCTCGATCGCGACCTGGAGCCGAGCTTCAAGCTCCGTCACGCGGCGAAGGACGCTCGGCTCGTGCTCGACGCGGCCGGCCGCGCGGGAATCGAGCCTCGCAGCATCCGCGCCGCGCGCGACGCGTTCCTGCGCGCGATCGTGCTCGGGCACGGCGACGACGACATGGCCGCGACGTACTTCGCGACGGCGAAGGACGACTACCGCAGCACGCGCGCGACTTCGGGATGGCCCTCGTCGGCGCCGATGACGCGGTCGACGGACGCATCCGGGAGCGGCAGCACAGGCAGCTCGCCGAGGAGGTAGTCGAGGCGCGGGTCGGCCAGCTCTGCGAGCAGGCGCTCGAGCTCGTCCACCGAGGGCTCGAGGATGAGGATCTCGTCGAAGCCGTCGAAGCTGTCGAGGGCGCCCCGCGCAGCGTGCGCTCCGAGCACGGCGACGACGCCGCTCACTTCTGGTTGAAGTAGTAGCGGTAGAACAACGCGAACCCTGCGGCGCAGAGGATCCCGCCCACGATCCAGAAACGCACCATGATCTTCGTCTCGGACCACGCCTTCATCTCGAAATGGTGGTGGATCGGCGCCATGAGGAAGACGCGCCGTGCCAGGTACTTGAACGACGCCACCTGGATGATCACCGAGAGCGCCTCGATCACGAAGACGCCGCCGATGAACAGCAGCAGGATCTCGGTCTTCGTCATGATCGCGAACGTCGCGAGCGCGCCGCCGAAGGCCATCGAGCCGGTGTCCCCCATCTGCACCTCGGCCGGGAACGCGTTGTACCAGAGGAATCCGATCGCCCCGCCGATGAGCGCGGCGCCGATGATGGCAAGGTCGAGCTTCGTCACGTTGCGCCCGGCGGGGTTCGGGCTCGAGCGCACGAACGAGAGGATCGACATCGCCGTGAACGTGAAGAGCGCGATGATCCCCGTCCCTGCGAGAAGGCCGTCGGCGCCGTCTGCGAGGTTCGTCCCGTTCGACGCGCCGGCGATGATCAGGAAGAGGAACGGGTACCAGCCATACGAGAGTGGCACCCACACCTTGACCACCGGGAGGTAGACGTCCGTGCTCAGCTTCGCGTGGTGGGCCACGAGTGCGACGACGACGGTGACGCCGGCGAGCAGCAGCAGCTTCCATCGCCCGCGCAGGCCGAGCGAGCGGCGGTGCGTGAGCTTGATGAAGTCGTCGAGGAAGCCGATCGCGCCGCAGGCGAGCGTCGCGAACAGGACGGTGAGCCCGCGCAGCGTGTAGTGCGTCAGCGGCAGGAACGCGACCGTCGCCGCGAACAGGATGAGCAGTCCCCCCATCGTCGGCGTCCCCTGCTTCGAGGCGTGATGCTCGGGGCCGTCCTCGCGGATGTGGGCGCCGAACTCGTTGCGCCGCAGGAACTCGATGAAGCGCGGGCCGACGACGATCGACACGATGAGCGCGACGAGCGCGGCGATCAGGACCCGTGTCATTCGACGAGCGCCTCGGCCACGACCTCGAGACCCACCGAGCGCGAGCCCTTGACGAGCACGGCGTCGCCGGGACGGACGATCTCGCGCGCAACCCCGACCGCCTCCGCAGCCGTGGGCGCCCATGCGTCGGGGGCGTAGCCCCGGGCCAGCTCTCCGACACCGATCACGACCGCCACCGTTCCGGCTGCGTGCCCGATCTCCTCGTGGTAGCGCTCCGCGTCGGGCCCCAGCTCGGCCATGTCGCCAAGGATCGCGACGGTGCGCCGGCCCCCGGCGCGCTCGTGCAGATGCTCGAGGGCGGCGCGCATCGCCACCGGATTCGCGTTCCACGCATCGTTGATGAGGAGGCCTCCGCCCGGCAGCTCGAGCTCCTGCGAGCGCCAGCGGGAGAACTCCACCTCCACCGGTCCGTCGGGGCGCGCGTATCCGAGCGCGTCCAGCGTCGCCAGTGCAGCGGCCGCGTTCTCCGCCTGGTGTCGCGATCCGAAGGAGAACTCGACGCCGTCGACGATCGCATGGCCGTCCTTCATCTCGACCGCCGGTGGGCCGAAGCGGCGGACGTCGAGCCCGGCAGGGACGAACGGCTCGAGCACCGGCGCATTGTCGGGCAGGACGGCGACGTCGACGAAATCGAGCAGCTCCGCCTTGGCCCTGGCGATGTTCTCGATGCTCCCGAGCATCTCCAAGTGCACGGGCGCGATCGCGGTTATCACGCCGACGTGCGGGCGCGCGATCTCGGCGAGCGCGCGAATCTGGCCGAAGCCGCGCATCCCCATCTCCGTTACGACGACCTCGGTGTCGGCCTCGACGCGGCACAGCGTCAGCGGCAGGCCGATCTCGTTGTTGAACCCGTCCTCTGCGGAGACGACGTTCACACCCGGCCGCAGGAGCGCCGTGAGGATGTCCTTCGTCGACGTCTTGCCGACCGACCCCGTCACGGCGACGACACGCGCGGTGATGTGCTCGCGTGCCGCACGCCCGATTGTGGCGAGCGCTCCGAAGTCGTCATCCGGCACGAGCGTCGCCGCCGCGCCGTTCGCGCGCGCGTCGCCGACGTAGGCGACTCCGCCGCGCACCGCGACGAAGAGGTCGCCCGGCCGGACGCGGCGCGAGTCGATCTGCACACCGGTGACCTCCGCGGCATCCGATTCGAGCCTGCCGAGCCCCCGCAGCGCAGCGACGGGCAGGGGAATCAGGTACGGGCTCCCAGCGCGCGCAGCGCGTCGCGCGCCGCGACGCGATCGTCGAACGGAATCGTCCGGTCGGCGAACTGCTGACCCTGCTCGGCGCCCTTGCCGGCGATGAGCACGACGTCTCCGTCCTGCGCCAGCTCGATCGCCCGGGCGATCGCGGCCGCGCGATCCGCCTCCACCTCGACGTCGCCTGCCGCGCCCGCGACTATCTCGTCGATGATCGCCTGCGGGTCCTCGCTGCGCGGATTGTCGGAGGTCACGATGACGACGTCCGCGAGATCGGACGCGATGCGTCCCATGAGCGGCCGCTTGCCGCGGTCGCGATCGCCGCCCGCGCCGACGACGCAGAGCACGCGGCTGCGCGTGAGATCGCGCGCGGCCCGCAGCACCTTCTCCAGTGCGTCGGGCTTGTGCGCGTAGTCGACGATCACCGTGAACGGCTGCCCCTCGTCGACCGTTTCGAAGCGCCCGGGCACGCCGCGCACGGACTCGATGCCCCGCGCGATCGCCTCGTCCTCGATCCCGAGCTGCCGCGCGGCGAAGAGCGCACCGAGCGCGTTCTCGACGTTGAAGCCGCCGCGCAACTTGACGTCGATCCCCGCAAGCGCATCGGCGTCGTCGATGCTGAAGGTGACGGCGTCGGGAATGCCCGCAGCCAGTCGCCGCCCGTACTCGTCGCCGACGTTCACGACCGCGGGAACGCCGTCCGCGAACAACCGCCGCTTCGCCTCGAAGTACGTCTCCATGTCGCCGTGGAAGTCGAGGTGGTCCTGGCTCAGGTTCGTGAACACGAGCACGGCGAACCGAACCCGGTCGAGCCGGTGCAGCTCCGACGCGTGCGACGACGCCTCCATCGCGCACGACCTGTCGCCCGCGTCGAGCATCTCGCGGAACGTCCGCTGCAGGTCGATCGCCTCCGGGGTCGTGCGCTCGACGCCGCGCCGCTCTCCGCCGACGCGCGCCTCGACCGTGCCCAGCAGGCCGGGACGGCGCCCGGCCGCGGCGAGGATCGCGTACAGGAGGAACGACGTCGTCGTCTTGCCGCTCGTGCCGGTGACGCCCGCCACCTGGAGGTCCTCGGTCGGGCGCCCGAAGAACTCGTCGGCGCCCACGGCCATCGCCGCGCGTGCGTCGGGAACGACGATCTGCGGGACCGAGACCGCCAGCGGCCGCTCGACGACGAGCGCCACGGCTCCGTTCTCCACCGCCTGCGGCGCGAACTCGTGCCCGTCGGCGTGGGCGCCCGGGACGCAGAAGAAGACCGCGCCGGGCCTTGCGTGCCGCGCGTCGTAGACGAGGTCGAGCACCTCGACCGAGGCGGGCTCGACGACCTCGACCGCCCCGAGCGCGGCGGCGAGGCGCTCCAGATCCATCATCGGGGCGAGTCTAGTGATGTGGCCGGTGACGTTGCCACGTTCCCGGGTCGCGAGCACCAAGCGATGCAAGGACGCAGGGAGCGCCGATAGCGGCGGCTATCGGCGCGACTGAGGACGCAGCAGCGCGCCGCGTGATCGCGGGCCGGGGACCTGGCGAACGTGCCGGTTACATCACTAACTCGGCGGAACTTCGAGGTACTGGAGGTCGAAGGTCGCGATCTGCGCGAACGCCGGAGCGGCGACGACGCCGCCGTAGTACGCGCCCCGCGGCTCGTCGACGGTGACGAGGACGACGACGCGCGGCGAGTGCGCCGGCACCATGCCGACGAAGGTCGCGTCGTACTGGCCCGGCATGTAGCCGTGCGGCCCCGGCCTCTGCGCGGTGCCCGTCTTCCCGGCGACGGTGTACCCGGGGATCTCCGCGGCGGCGCCCGTGCCTGCGTCGGACACGACGCCCTTCAGCATCGCGAGGAGCTCGCGGTCGACGGCGCGCGGCAGGATCCGCCTGCGCCGAGGCGTCGCAGCCGCGACTCCCTGAACGTGGTC
The DNA here is from genome assembly GCA_036260475.1 of Gaiellaceae bacterium. Taxonomy (GTDB): domain Bacteria; phylum Actinomycetota; class Thermoleophilia; order Gaiellales; family Gaiellaceae; genus Palsa-739. Next base: position 18,130 of record DATAMX010000006.1, read on the forward strand.
GACGAGATGCGGCTGTATCCACATGCCGCCGTTCGCGATCGCGGCGTACACGGACGCGAGCTGGATCGCGGTGACGGAGACGCCTTGCCCGATCGGCACGTTCCCGATCGTCGAGCCCGACCAGTAGGACGGCAGCAGCCCGGCGCTCTCACCCGGGAAGTCGATGCCTGTCTGCTGCCCGAAGCCGAAGCGGTGGATCCAGTCCTTCAGCCGCGACTCGCCGAGCTTCGTCCGCGCGATGGTCACCGCGCCGACGTTTGACGAGCGCTGGAGGATCTGCGCCACCGTCATTCGTTCGGTCGGGCGCATCTCGGCGTCGTGCACGACGCGGTCGGCCACGTGGATCGAGTACGGCAGCAGGAACGACGTGTGCGGGGTGACGAGATGGTCGGCGAGCGCTCCGCCGACGGTGACCACCTTGAAGACCGATCCCGGCTCGTACACGTCGGAGATGGCGCGGTTGCCGGTGATGCCCTTGGCGAACGCTCGTGGATAGTTGTTCGCGTCGTAGCCCGGCTCGGTCGCCATGGCGAGCACACCGCCCGTGTGCGGATCGAGCACGATCGCGGTCGCGGACTTCGCGTGCCACTTCGCGACCGTCGCACGCAGCACCTGCTCGGCATCCGCCTGGATGCGGTGGTCGATGGTGAGGAAGACGTCCTTGCCCGGCTTCGCCGCCTGCACGTTCTGCACGTCGAGCGTGTGCCCGAAGGGATCGCGCAGGATCGTCTCCTGACCCGGCACGCCGGTGAGCTCCGAGTTCAGCTCCAGCTCGAGCCCGGCGAGCCCGTTGTTGTCGACGCCCGCGTAGCCGAGCACCTGGGCGGCGACGGAGCTCTGGGGATACGTGCGCCGTTCCTCGCCGTAGAAGTGGAACCCGGGCAGGTTGCGCTTCGCGAGGAGGCTCGCCTTGTCGGGCGGCGCCTTCCGCTCGACGTACGCGAAATGGGTTCCTCGCGTGCTGAGCGCCTTCAGGACGGTGCCCCGCTCGAGGCCGAGGATGCGCGCCGCCGTGACGGCCTCGGCACGCGGCTGCGTCACCGCGGACGGGTCGACGTAGACCGTCGTCGCCTGCTCGCCGAGCGCGAGCGGCGTGCCGACCGCATCGAAGATCGCTCCACGCCCGGCCGGCAGCGGGACGGTCGCCTTCGTCTGCGCGGTCGCCATCGCGGCCAGCGGAGCGGCGCGCACGGTCGCGATCCACGCCGCGCGAAGAAGCAGGCCGCCGAAGACGACGAGCGTCGCGAGCAACAGAAGCCGGATGCGCGAGTTGACGACGCGCATCTCGTTCTATTTCCGGTTGAGGTCGAGGTAGCTGGTGTCGGCCGCATCCGCAGGAACGAGCCCGAAGCGCCGTGCCGCCTGCTCGATCCGGATCGATGCGATCGCGCTCGACACCTGCGACGTGAGTGCGGAGTTCTCGTTCTGCAGCTCGAGCTGCTGCTGGTCGAGCTTGTTCACCGCGACGTTCGCGCGCAGCACGGCGACGTTGACGGCGACGACCCCCGCGAGCAGGAGTGCGAATGCGGCGATCCAGAGGATGCCGGGCGTGACACGCCGCGTCCGCCGCCGGGTCCTGGCGCGCGGCTTCGGTGCCGCAACGGGCCGCGCCCGCCGGCGAGCCGGCGCCGGCGCCGCAACGGCTTCGGCCGCAAACCAGTCGACCGTCGCCATCAGGCCTTGACCGCCGCGCGCAGGCGTGCGGAGGCCGCGCGCGGGTTCGCCGCCACCTCGGCCTCGGTCGGCCGGACGGGACGGCGCTGGATCGCGCGCAGCTCGGGCTCGTGACCGCAGACGCAAACAGGGAAGTCGGGCGGGCAGGTGCAGCCCCGCTCGCGCTCGCGCAGGAAGTGCTTGACGATCCGGTCTTCGAGCGAGTGGAAGGAGATGACCGCGAGCCGTCCGCCCGGCCGGAGCATCGCGAGCGCAGCGGGCAGCGCCGTCTCGAGCGAGCCGAGCTCGTCGTTGACGGCTATGCGCAACGCCTGGAAGACCCGCTTTGCAGGATGGCCTTCGCCGAAGCGCGCCGGCGCGGGGATCGCCGCCCGGATCGTGTCGACGAGCTCGCCCGTGCGCTCGAACGCCTCGTCGCGCCTGCGGCGGACGATCGCCTTCGCGATCTGCCGCGCGTAGCGCTCCTCCCCGTACTTCCGAAAGATCGTGACGAGCTCCTTCTCGGGCCACTCGTTGACGATCGCGCGTGCGTCGAGGTCCTGCGACGAGTCCATGCGCATGTCGAGCGGCGCGTCGGTCGCGTACGAGAACCCGCGCTCCGGCCTGTCGAGCTGCATCGACGAGACGCCGAGGTCGAGGAGGATCGCATCCGCCGAGACGCCGTTCTCCGCCAGCTGCGCGAGCACGACGCTGAAGTCGCCGCGGAGGAGCCGGGCCTGGACGCCGCTGCCGCGCTCGAGCCGCTCGAAGTACGTGCGGACGGTCGGGTCGCGGTCGATCGCGATCAGCTTGCCACGACCGCGCAGGTCGGCGGTGAGCAGCGCCGAGTGGCCGCCGGCGCCGAAGGTCGCGTCGACGACGGTCTCTCCAGGCTGCACGGCAAGGCTCTCGCGCACCTCGTTCGCGAGGACCGGAACGTGATCAGTCGCGCTGGGCTGCAAGACGTTCGGCAACATCCCGCGTCCTCCCTTCCGACTCGGCGAGCTCGCGCCGCCAGGTGGCGCGATCCCAGATCTCGAGGTGGTCGTTGACGCCCGCCACGACGACGTCGCGGTCGATGCCCGCGTACTCCTTCAACGCAGAAGGGATGACGATCCGTCCCTGCTTGTCCAGGTCGCCCTCGACCGCGTTCGCATAGACGACGCGCTGGAGGCTCCGCGCTTCGCCGCTGAGCGTGTCGAGGTCGGCGATGCGGCTCTGGCTCCGGGCCCATTCGTCGCGCGGGAAGGCGACGAGGCACGAGTCCAGCCCGCGGGTCACGACGACCCCGCCCTCGAAGGTGCGGCGGAACTTGGCCGGGAGCGTGAGCCGGCTCTTGTCGTCGATCGTGTGGTCGTGGGTGCCGAGGAGCATCGAGGGATCGGGTCCTTCCCTTCCACTTCGCCCCACTTTAGACCACTAGCCCCCACTTGTCCACCCTTCGACCCCACTTGCCCGACGGGCGTTGCCGCGAGTACGCTGCGGGCGCGGAACGAGGTCTGCGGCTCGAACGAGAGGAGCCGACATGTCGACCCAGACCAGGAACCGCGTCATCGACGGACCGCTCAGCGTCGTCGTCCGACCCGGATCGGAGGCCGAGGCGTCGTATCGCAGCGCGGTCCTCGCCCCCGGCTTCGGCCCGGAGCCCGGGCTCGACCTGCGCTTCTTCGGCGGCAAGACCCTCCCGCACCTTCGCTACTCGATCGTCTATCTCGGCGGCTGGCAGGCGGACGAGCGCATCCAGCTCGACCGGGCCCTCGCAGCCGCGATGCGCGACCGGGGGCTCAACAACGTGCTCGCGCAGTACTTCCCGGGGACGGACGTGACGACGACGTTCGCGGGCTCGAAGGTGCACGACGGGAAGCTCCCCATGCGCGTCACGCGGAACGTCGTCGAGGCCCTCGTCCCGAAGCTCGACCTCGGCCCGACGGTGGCCTGCCTCCTCCTGCCGAGGGGCGCCGTCCTCGTCGACACGGCCGACGTCGACTCGAAACACGGCCTCGGCGGCTACCACGGCTCGGTCAAGGCCGCCGGCAGCGAGCGGTACTACGCGGTGGCCGTGTACTCGGAGGGCGACAACGGCATCGTCGCCTTCGACGAGCCGTGGAAGAACGTCTGCGCCACGCTGTACCACGAGCTGCAGGAGACGCGGACCGATCCGGATGTCGAGGACGCGATCCGGCTCGGCTCGGCCCCCGGCGCCGACCGGCTGCTCGGCTGGTACTCGCCGCGCGGCGGGGAGATCGGCGACATCCCGATGGCGGAAGCCGACGGGGATCTCGGCCGCGTGATGAAGGAGGTCCCGCTCGCGGACGGGAGCGGGACCGTCCCCATCCAGCTCATGTGGTCGAACGCGGTCGCCGGCCCCGAGGGGCCTACTCCGACTCCGCGTCGGCCGCAGTGAGCTGGCGGCCGTACGGCCCGCGGCTCGTGAGCACCATGGCTCCGCAGCGCGCGGCGAGAGCGACGGCCTCCTCGATCGGCATGCCCGCTCCGAGCCCGAAGGTCAGGCCCGCGGCGAAGCAGTCGCCGCAGCCGTACGCGTCCTCGATCGCCCCGGGGATGGGCGCGGCGCGGAACGGGCCGCCGGGACGGATCCAGCCGCCGAGCGGGCCCGACGTGCTGACCTCGAAGCGAGGCGGCGGGTCGAGCTCGATCGCGTCGAGCCGCTCGCCGACGTCCCCGGCGCTGCCGATGACCGCGTCGAGCTCCTCGCCGGCGCGGTGCAGCGTCGGGAGCTCGCGCGACGTCGCGGTGAAGATCCGCGCGCGCCGGGCAGCGCGCACCGCGGCGACGTCGCCGCCGGTGAAGTAGACGGCGTCGACGCGCGCGAGCTGCTCCCAGGGGAGCGAGGCGTCCTCGCCGGAAGGCCGGAGCTTCGGGCCGAGCGTCGTGATCGTCCGCTCGCCGTCGCCGTCGATGTAGGTGAAGGCGCGCCGCTGCGGCCGTGCCGTCTCGCCGGAGTGCACCGTCACCCCTAGCCCGGTCAGGCGCTCGCGCGAAAGACGGGCGAGGTCGTCGTCGCCGAGGGCCGTGAAGAAGTCGACCGAGCCGTTGAGATTCGCGAGCTGCACCGCCGCCACGGCGCCGCCGCCGGCGGGCTCCTCCCACACCTCGACTGCCGAGACGATCTCTCCCGGCTCGGGCACGCGCTCCACGCGGGCGAACTGGACCCACTCGACGTGGCCGACGACCGCGACTCTCATGTCTCACATCTTCGCGCGGCAGTACGTTGTATGTGTCGATGGCCGTCGCAGTCCCGCCGTTCGAGATCTTCTACGAGAGCCACAAGACCGAGGTGTTCCGGTTCCTCGTCAGCCGCATCGGCCGAGACCGAGCGGAGGACGCGTTCCAGGAGACGTTCCTGCGGGCCCTGCGGGCGTACGAGCGGCTCGAGCACGGCGAGCACCTGCGCGCGTGGGCGCTCACGATCGCGAACCGGATCGTGCTCGACGGCGTTCGGAGGCAGCGGCCGCAGGGCGAGATGCCCGAGCTCGTGACCGAGGATGGACGGCCCGCATACGAGGAGCTCGCCCCGTTGACGGACGAGCTCCCTCCGAAGGAGCGGGCCGCCGTCGTGCTGCGGTACGGCTACGACCTCGGCTATGACGAGATCGGCGCGGCGCTCGGATCGACCGAAGCGGCGGCGCGGCAGGCCGCATCCGCCGGCGTGCGCCGCCTGCGAAAGGAGCAGCAGTGATGGAAGTCCCGACCCTCGAGCTCGACGAGCGCTTCCGCGCGGCCGCCGCCGCCGAGGGACTGCTCGACGTCGCCTACGACGTGTTCGACGACACGGCCATGGGGCCGCTGCTCGTCGGCGTCACCGATCGCGGCCTTTGCCGCATCTCCTTCGATCCCGAGCCGGAGCGCGAGCTCGAGCTGCTCGCGCGCGCCTACGGATCGCGCGTCCTGCGCTCGTCGAAGCCGATCGAGCGCGTGCATCGCGAGCTGGACGAGTATCTGGAGGGGCGCCGGCGCGATTTCGACATCGGTCTCGACCTGCGCCGGCAGCCGGACTTCTACGTTCGCGTCCTCTCGGAGCTCGCGCGCGTCCGGTACGGCGAGACGACGACGTACGGCGCACTCGCGGCGCGTGCCGGCAACCCGCGCGCGGCGCGGGCGGTCGGCACGGTGATGAACCGGAACCCGGTGCCGATCGTGCTGCCGTGCCACCGGGTCGTCGGCGCGAACGGCAGCCTGACCGGCTACGGCGGAGGCCTCCACCGCAAGGAGCTGCTGCTGCGCCTCGAGGGCGCGATCCTCTAGCGATCGCTCTCCGGTGTCAGACACCGCTTCGCGGCTGCCCGACACCGGCGCGCATTCGCTATTTCGCGCCCCAGTGGAGCGCGATGACGGCGATCACCCCTGCGGCGGCGAGCGCCAGTCCGGCGAGCCACTGGCCACCGCGCCGGCCCATGGGCATCATCGAGCCGATGACCATCAGTCCGCCGGCGACCGCGATGAGCGCTGCCGCGAGCTCCTTGAGGCGGATGGTGGTGTGCAGCTTGATGACGAAGAGAAGTGGATGCATGCCCGACATGGTCTCCCCCTCGTCGGACGGATACACACGGATCAGGGGCGCAGCTTGTACCCGACGCCCCACTTGTTCACGACCCAGCCGGGAAGGCCGGCCGCAGCCAGCTTGCAGCGCACGCGCGAGGCGTGCGACTCCACCGTCCGCGTCGGCACGAACGTCCTGAATCCCCACACGTCGCGCAGCAGCTGCTCGCGCGTGAGCACGCGATCCGGGTCCTGTGCCATGCGCAGAAGGAGCGCGTACTCCTTGGACGCGAGATTGACCTCCTTGCCGTGCACGAGAGCGCGCCTCGCGGCCCGGTCGATCACGAGCTCGCCGAGGTCGACGAGCTCCACCCGCGGGACGCGCCGGCGGAGAACCGCGCGAATGCGTGCGACGAGCTCCTCGTACGCGAACGGCCGCGTCAGATAGTCGTCGCAATGCTCGAGGGCGCGGACGCGCTCGTTCGTGCCTTCGCGGCCGAGCACGATGACGGCGCAGTTCCCGATGCGGCAGCGCTCGAGCGAGCCCGGGTCGCCCAGGACGAGCACGTCCGGCTCGGCCGAGCGCGGCAGCTCGTCGGGATGCTCGAACGCGAGGACGTCGAAGCCGTCGCTCGTCAGCTGCTGCGCGAGGAAGCCGCGCACCGACGCTTCGGGCTCGGCGAGCATGAGCGCGGTCATG
>DATAMX010000009.1:0-12189 GCA_036260475.1 Gaiellaceae bacterium
GCGACCGATCACGCGCCGCACGCGCTGCACGAGAAGGATGTCCCCTTCGAGGCGGCGCCTTTCGGCGTGACCGGTCTCGAGACCGCCTTCTCGATCCTGTACACGCGTCTCGTGCGGCCCGGGCTGCTGCCGCTGGCGACCTTGCTCGAGCGCATGTCCGCCGGACCGGCCCGCGTGTTCGGCCTCGACCGGCCGCGCGTCGCCGTCGGCGCCGCGGCCAATCTCGTGCTGCTCGATCTCGAGCGGGAGTGGAACGTGGACGCGCAGGCGTTCCGCTCGCTCTCGCGCAACAGCTGGCTGCTCGGCGAGCGGCTCGGCGGAGCGGTGACGATGACGATCGCAGGCGGAGCCGTGGCATTCGAGGCATGACGGGCTTTCTCGCACTCGAGGACGGAACGGTCTTCCGCGGCCAGTCGGTGGGCTCCGAGGGCTTCGCCGCCGGCGAGGCCGTGTTCACCACCGGCATGAGCGGCTACCAGGAGGCTGTCACCGATCCGAGCTTCGCGGAGCAGATCATCTGCTTCACGGCGCCGATGATCGGCAACTACGGCGTCTCCGAGCCCCGGTCGGAGTCGCGCCGCGTGCACGCCAAGGCGGTGCTCATGCGCGAGGCGCGCGGTCCCGAGTGGACCGACTGGTTGCACGAGCGCGGGGTCGTCGCGCTCACGGGCATCGACACGCGCTCGCTCGTGCTGAAGATCCGCGACCTCGGCTCGATGCGGGCAGTGGCGGTCGCGGGAGGCGGCTCGGTCGAGGAAGCGGTCGAGGCTGCACGTGCGCTGCCGCCGATGGAGGGCCGCGCGCTCGCCGCCGGCGTCTCGACCGACGAGCCGTACGTCTTCGCCGCGGACGGACGCGTGCGCGTCGCGGTCGTCGACTACGGCGTGAAGCAGTCCGTGCTCCGCCGCCTCGCCGCCGCAGGTGCCGCGGTCACCGTGCATCCGCACGACGTCGGCGCCGACGAGCTCGCCTCCTACGACGGCGTGCTCTTCTCGCCCGGCCCCGGCGATCCCGGCCCGCTGCGGGAGGAGGTGCTGACGATGCGCGATCTCCTCGGCCGCACGAGCGTCCTCGGCATCTGTCTCGGCCACCAGGTTCTCGCGCTGGCGACCGGGCACGAGACGTTCAAGCTGCCGTTCGGTCACCGAGGCGCGAACCACCCCGTGTTGCAGCGCGCGGACCAACGCGTGCTCGTCACGAGCCAGAACCACGGCTTCGCGGTACGCGCCGCGGAGGCGGAGGTGGCGACGCACGTCTCCCTCTACGACGGCACGGTCGAGGGGCTGGCGTTCCCCGAGGTCCGCGCCCGCTCGCTCCAGTTCCATCCCGAAGCCGGACCCGGCCCGCACGATGCGTGGCCCCTGCTCGAGAAGTGGGTGGACGAGCTTGCCGCGTAGGACGGACATCGAGACCATCTGCCTCGTCGGCTCCGGGCCGATCGTCATCGGCCAGGCCGCCGAGTTCGACTACGCCGGCTGCCAGGCGCTCAAGGTGTTGCGCGAGGACGGCTTTCGCACCGTCGTCGTCAACTCGAACCCGGCGACGATCATGACCGACCCCGGCTTCGCCGACCGCACGTACCTCGAGCCGCTCGACCTCGAGGGCGTCTCCGACGTCCTGCGCCGCGAACGGCCGGACGCGCTGCTGCCGACGATGGGCGGGCAGACCGCACTCAACCTCGCCCAGGAGCTGGCGCAGTCGGGCGTTCTCGACGAGCTCGGCATCGAGCTCATCGGCGCCCCGCTCGACGTGATCCAGCGCGCAGAGGACCGGCAGCTCTTCAAGAATGCGGTCGAGTCGTGCGGACTGCGCGTCCCGAGCTCGCGCATCGTCACCGATCTCGACCAGATCGGCGACCTCGGGCTTCCGGCCGTGGTCAGGCCCGCGTTCACGCTCGGCGGCCACGGTGGCGGCTTCGCGTACACGCGCGAGGAGTTGCGCGCGCAGGTCGACATCGGCCTGCGCGAGAGCCCCATCGGCCAGGTGCTCGTCGAGGAGTCCGTTCGCGGCTGGGACGAGTTCGAGCTCGAGGTCGTGCGCGACCGGCTCGACAACGTCGTGATCGTCTGCTCGATCGAGAACCTCGATCCGATGGGGACGCACACGGGCGACTCCGTCACCGTCGCACCGCAGATGACGCTTCCCGACGAGGCGTACCAGGAGCTGCGCGACGCGGCCGTCGCCGTCGTCCGCGCGGTCGGCGTCGACACCGGCGGGTCGAACATCCAGTTCGCGCGCTCGCGCGAGACGGGCGACGTGCGCGTGATCGAGATGAACCCGCGTGTGTCCCGCTCGTCCGCGCTCGCGTCGAAGGCGACCGGCTACCCGATCGCGAAGGTGGCGGCGAAGCTCGCGGTCGGCTACACGCTCGACGAGATCCCGAACGACCTGACCGGGACGACGCCGGCGAGCTTCGAGCCGACGCTCGACTACGTCGTGGTGAAGTTTCCCCGCTTCGCGTTCGAGAAGTTCCCCGGCGCCGACCGCACGCTCGGAACGCAGATGAAGTCCGTCGGCGAGACTATGGGCATCGGCCGCACGTTCGGGGAGGCGTTCCAGAAGGCGATGCGCTCCCGCGAGCTCGACGCCGGTGCAGCCACACCGTGGCAGACGCTCGCCGACGTCCCCGACGACGTGCACCCGTTCTTCGTCGAAGAGATCTGGCGGATCCAGGAGGCGCTGCTCGAGATCGCCGGCGGCGACGTGGAGCAATTCGTCGCCGACGACTGGCTGCGCCTGAAGCGGCTCGGCATCTCCGACATCGACATCGCAGAAGCGGCCGACGTTCCCGAGAGCGTCGTGCGCGCGCGGCGCCGCGATTGCGGGGTGCGCCCCGCGTACCGGCGCGTCGATTCGTGCGGGGGCGAGGTCGAGGCCGCCTCGAACTACTACTACTCCACCTGGGGCGAGGCCGAGGAGGCGGCACCCACAGGTGCGAAGCCCCGCGTCGTCATCCTCGGCTCCGGGCCGAACCGCATCGGCCAGGGGATCGAGTTCGACTACTGCTGCGTGCACGCGGTGTGGACGTTCCGCGAGCTCGGCTACGAGGCCGTGATGGTGAACTGCAACCCGGAGACGGTCTCCACCGACTACGACACGTCCGACCGGCTGTACTTCGAGCCGCTCGACGCGGAGTCGGTGCTCGCCATCTGCGACCGCGAGCGTCCGGAGGGCGTTGTCATCCAGTTCGGCGGCCAGACGCCGCTCAAGCTCGCGCGCGCGATCGAAGAGGCCGGCTACAAGATCCTCGGCACGCCGTACGACGCCGTCGACCTCGCCGAAGATCGCGAGCGCTTCGCCGGCCTGCTGCGCGCGCACGACATCCGCTCGCCGGGATGGGGGATGGCGTCGTCGAGCGACGAGGCGGTGGAGGTCGCGAACGACATCGGCTACCCGGTGCTGATCAGGCCCTCCTACGTGCTCGGTGGACGCGCGATGCGCGTCTGCTTCAGCGACGAGGAGGTGTGCGAGGTCCCGGTGCTGGGCAAGGTGCTCGTCGACCGGTTCCTCGAGGACTCGGTGGAGATCGACGTCGACGCGCTCTGCGACGGCGTCGACACGTATGTCGCCGCCGTGATGCAGCACGTCGAGGAAGCGGGCATCCATTCCGGGGACTCGTCGTGCGTGCTCCCGGCGCCGGGTCTGTCGCCGACCCAGCAGGAGGAGATACAGCGGACCGTGCGCACGCTCGGCCGCGCGCTCGGCGTCGTCGGGCTGTTGAACGTGCAGCTCGCGCTCACGCCGACCGGCGACATCTACGTGCTCGAAGCGAATCCGCGCGCGTCGCGCACCGTGCCGTTCGTGAGCAAGGCCACCGGCGTCCAGCTCGTTCCGGCCGCGTGCCGACTCGCAGCCGGCGCACGGATCGTCGACCTGCGCCTGCCGCAGGAGCGTCCTCCGAAGCAGTGGAGCGTGAAGGCGGCCGTGCTCCCATTCGCGCGCTTCGCCGGCAGCGACCCCGTGCTCGGGCCGGAGATGCGCTCGACCGGAGAGGTGATGGCGAGCGCAGCGGACCTTCCCACCGCGCTCGCGAAGGCAGAGCGCGCGGCGGGGCGCAAGCTGCCGCGGGAAGGCGCCGTCTTCCTCTCCATCCGTCCCTCGGAGCAGAAGTCCGCCGTTCCGATCGCGGCGACGCTCGCCGGCCTCGGCTTCCGGCTGTACGCGACCGAGGGCACGGCCGGCACGCTCGCCGGCGCCGGGCTCGACGTCGAGGCCGTGCGCAAGCTGAGCGAGGCCGACGGCGACGAGCTGACGGTCATCGACCTCATCCGCCGTGGACGATGCGATCTCGTCATCAACACGCCCGAGGGGCGCAACGCGCGCTCGGACGGCTATGCGATCCGAGAGGCGGCGCTCAGCCGGCGCGTCCCGTGCATCACCACCATCGCAGGCGCTGCGGCGGCGGTGCACGCGATCGCGAACGCACGCGCGGAGCAGGCGGTCTCGCTGCAGGAGCGGATCGATGCCGAGACGCGAACGGCGTAGCGTCACCGGCGTCGAGGCCGTCGGCGCGTACACGCTGCTCCGGCTCGATCGCGGCGGGCTCGAGCCGGGCGTGCCTGGACAGTTCTTCATGCTCGAGGCGCCGGGCCGGCTGCTGCCACGTGCGCTGTCGCTCTGCCTCGCGCCCGCCGGCGAGCTCGCATTCCTGCTCGACCCCGTCGGTCCCGGCACTGAGGCGCTGTGCGCGCTCCAGGCCGGCGAGCGCATCCACGTCTTCGGCCCCCTCGGCAACGGCTTCAGCCTCGACGTCGAGCGGCCGCTCCTCGTCGGGGGTGGCATCGGCATGGCGCCGCTGCCGTATCTCGCCGACAGGATCGGCCGGCCTCCCGTCGTGCTCGGGTTCCGCTCCGATCGCCATGCGGAGGCGGCCGCGCTCATGCCCGGCGCCGCGGTCGTGGTCGACCCCGTGCTCGTCACCGAGCTGATCGAGCCCGGCTTCGACGTGCTGGCGTGCGGGCCGGAGCCGATGCTGCGCGCGGTCGGCGAGCGCACCCCGGGCGCGCAGCTCGCATGGGAGGCGCCGATGGCCTGCGGGTACGGCGCCTGCTACGGCTGTGCGGTCGAGATCGACGGCGAGCTGAGGCGTCTCTGTGTGGAAGGGCCCGTCCTTGCGGCTGCTTAACGCCTCCGGGTGCCTCGACGCATCGACCGCCCCCGACGTGGCGCGACAGCTGGACGGATTCGTCACGAAGACGATCACGCCGCTGCCGCGTGAGGGGAATGCGCCGCCGCGTATCGCGGAGACGGCGCACGGGATGCTGAACGCGATCGGGCTCGCCAACCCGGGCCGCGACCGCTTCCTGAGCGAGACGCTGCCCCGTCTGCACGAGCTGAAGCTGCCGCTCTGGATCTCGGTCGGCGGCTTCTGCGCCGCCGACTACGCGGAGACGTGCTCGGCGCTCGAGGGCATCGAGGCGATCGAGCTGAACCTCTCGTGCCCCAACGTGGACGAGGCGGCCGACTCGGCCGCGGAGATCGTCGCGGCCTGCCGACGCGCGACGTCGCTCCCGTTGTACGCGAAGCTGTCCGCCGCGCATCCCGATCTCGGCGAGGTCGCACGCGCCGTGGCCGCCGCGGGAGCCGACGGCCTCTCGCTCGTGAACACGCTGCGCGGCATGGCTTTACATCCGCGCACCCTCGAGCCCATTCTCGCCTGCGGCCAGGGCGGGCTCTCAGGTCCGTCCCTCAAGCCGGTCGCACTCGCGGCGGTGCACACGTGTTATGCGGCGACGAAATTGCCGATCGTCGGCATGGGTGGAGTCGTGACGGGGCAGGACGTCGTCGAGCTCGTGGCCTGCGGCGCGCGCGACGTCGCGCTCGGGACCGTGCTCTTCTCGGACCCGGACGCGCCCTCGCGCGTGCGCGCGGAGATCGCCTCCATCGACCTCGACGACGCGTTCGGGACCGCGCACAAAGCGAGTGAAGTGCTCGCTTGATCCGCGCCAGAGCGTTGGTAGTATCGGGCGCTCATGCCGACGGCCGCGAAGACGCAAGCGCACGCACCTCTCCGGTCGCTCGACCAACGCATGGACGCACTGAAGCGCGCGAACGACGTTCGCGTGCGGCGCGCGAAGCTCAAGAAGGACTTGAAGGACGGCCGGGTGGGCATCGAGCAGATCCTCGGCAACCCGCCCGAGTACGTGTCGACCGCGAAGGTGATCGACATCCTCATGGCGGTCCCGAAGTTCGGACGTGTGAAGGCTGCGCGCTTCCTCAACACGTGCCGGATCAGTCAGTCCAAGACCGTCGGTGGTCTCTCCGACCGTCAGCGCGCGGAGCTGATTGACCTCTTCCACAAGTAGAGCGCCCTCGCTCATCGTCGTCACCGGGCCGTCGGGCGCCGGCAAGGGGACGTTGATCCGGGAAGTGCTCGAACAGGTTCCGGGCCTCGGCGCAACGGTCTCGGCGACGACGCGCGACCGGCGCCCGGGGGAGCAGGACGGGCGCGAGTATTACTTCCTCACGCTCGACGAGTTCCTCGGCCGGATCGAGCGCGGCGACTTCCTCGAGCACGTGCCGTACGTGTCCGGCCACCGGTACGGCACCCTGCGCGCCGAGCTCGACCGCATCCGGGACGCCGGCAAGATTCCGCTCCTCGAGCTCGAGACCGAGGGTGCGCTGCGGGTCAAGGGCGAGGTCCCGGGCGCCGTGACCATCTTCATCTCGGCCAGCGTCGAGGAGCTCGAGCGACGCCTCCGCGAGCGCGCGACCGAGAGCACGGGCGAGATCGGGGAGCGAATCGCGCTCGCCAGGCATCAGCTGGAGCAGGCGGACGAGTTCGATTACGTCGTCGAGAACGACGAGCTCGACCGGGCCGTGGAGGAGCTCACGACGCTCGTCCGCGGTCTTCTTGCACCTGCCGGTACCATGTCGCGACCATGATCCATCCTCGCGTCGACGACCTGCTGCAGAACGTGGATTCCCGCTACGCCCTCGTGATCGTGGCGGCGAAGCGCGCGCGGCAGATCAACAACTACCACCACCAGCTCGGCGAAGGCACCTTCGACGACAATCCGCCGCCGCTCGTCGAGTCACGCTCGAAGAACTACCTCACGATGGCGATGGAAGAAGTCGCCGAGGGTCTTCTGAGCTACGACTACCCCAAGTAAGCCCGCTCCGTAGGCACACTTTCCGCATGGCGCGGATCCTGCTCGGGGTCACCGGCGGCATCGCGGCCTACAAGGCCTGCGAGGTCTGCCGCCTCTTCGTCAAGGGCGGGCACGAGGTCGTGCCGCTCGTCACGCCCGGCGCCGAGCGGTTCGTCACCGCGGAGACCTTCCGTGCACTCGCCCGGCGGCCTGCGGGCGACGACGTCTACCTGCACCTGACGCGGGCCGACCTCCTCGTCATCGCGCCGTGCACCGCCAACACGCTCGCCAGGCTGGCGCACGGCATCGCGGACAACGTTCTCACCGAGGCGGCGCTCGCGCACCGCGGGCCCGTCCTCGTCGCGCCGGCGATGAATCCGCGCATGTGGTCGCATCCCGCGACGCGTGCGAACGCCGAGACGCTTCGCGCACGTGGCGTCGTCCTCATCGGTCCCGACGAGGGCGAGACGGCCGAGGGGGAGCTCGGCGTGGGGAGGATGGTCGAACCGGACGAGATCGTGCGCGCGGCCGAGGAATTGCTCGCCGGCACGAGCAGGCTGAAGGGCAAGCGGGTGCTCGTCTCCGCCGGCGGGACGCGCGAGCCGATCGACACGGTGCGCTTCGTCGGGAATCGCTCGTCGGGACGCATGGGCGTCGCCGTCGCGGCAGAGGCGCGGCGTCGCGGCGCACACGTGACGTTGCTCGGCGCCAATCTCGCGGTCCCGGCACCGCTTGGAGTCGAGCTCGTGGAGACGCCCACCGCCGCGGACCTCGAACGGGAGGCGCTCGCACGCGGAGCCTCGGCCGACATCGTCGTCATGGCTGCGGCGATCGCCGATTACCGCCCGGCGCTCGCCCTCGCGGGCAAGCGGCCGAAGGACAGGGAGGGGTGGACGCTCGAGCTCGAGCCGACCACGGACGTGCTGGCGACGCTCGGTGCGGCGAAGCGCGACGGACAGGTGCTCGTCGGCTTCGCGGCGGACGAGGGCGAGCGCGGCCTTGCGCGCGCACGCGAGAAGCTCGATCGAAAGCACGCCGACCTCTTCGTCTACAACGACGTCGCCCGCCCCGACATCGGCTTCGACGCCGCCGAGAACGCGGTGACGCTGATCACGCAACGCGGGGAGCGCGCCGTTCCCAAGGCACCGAAGGACGAGATCGCCGCGTCGATTCTCGACGTGCTCGAGTCCCTCCTCGGGTAGCCGTGCACGCGATCGTGATGGCGGCCGGCGAGGGGACCCGGCTGCAGCCGCTCACCGAGCGTTGGCCGAAGCCCGTCCTGCCGATCGACGGCCGTCCCGTGATCGCGACGCTGCTGCGAGAGCTCGCCGGCGCCGGCTGCACGCCCGTCGCGGTCGTCACGGGCCACCTGGCGGAGCAGGTCGAGGAGCTCGTGGGCGACGGCTCCGGGTTCGGCCTCGACCTCCGCACCGTGCGGCAGCCGTCCGTCCTCGGCTCGGGCGACGCCGTGCAGCGGGCGCTCGCGGCGGGGATCGAGCTCCCCTGCCTCGTCCTGGCCGCCGACACGGTGTTCACGCACGGCGACGTCGAGGCGTTCGCAGACGCATTCGCCCGTTCCGGCGCCGCCGGGGCGATGAGCGGCCGCCGCGACCCGCCCGCCGAAGCGCCGCACCGGGCCGCGCTGAAGGTCGTCGACGGCCTCGTCGTGAAGCCGGTCGACGACGACCCGGCCAACCGTCTCGGCAGCGCGCCGCTCTGGGCACTCGGGCCCGAGCTGCGCCCGTTCCTCGACGCCCTCACCGGCCCGCCCTTCGAGCTCGGCGTCGCCTTCGAGCGCGCGATCGCGGCCGGGCTTCCGATCGCAGGGTTCGAGATCGGCAAAACGCGGGATTTGACGTATCCGGTTGACTTGGTGAAGGAGAACTTCCCGTACCTGGAGTCATGAGCGAGTCGACGTACAGCCTCTTCCAGAAAGGCAAGGCGCACTTGAAGCGCGGCATGCCGGCCCAGGCGACGGTGGCGCTCGAGAAGGCGAAGAAGCGGGAACCGGACAAGGCCTCGATCCGCGAGGCGCTCGGCATCGCGTACTTCCGCATCAGGCGCTGGGACGCCGCCGAGGCCGAGTTCCGCAAGGTGCTCGAGCTCTCCCCGGTCAACGACTACGCCCACTACGCGCTCGGACGCTGCCTCGAGAAGCAAGGGCGCATGCACGAGGCGAACGGGCACTTCAAGCTCGCGAGCTCGCTCCAGCCGGACTCCGAGCAGTACCGCGCCCGGATCAAGGAGCTCGACTGATCCTTCGCCGGTGTCAGACACGCAAAGCGGTGTCTGACACCGGCGTCACGGACTAAGGTGCGCGCGCCATGAGGGCCGTCTGCCAGCGGGTGAGCGAGGCGCGGGTGCGGGTCGCGGGCGAGATCGTGGCCGAGATCGGTTCCGGCCTGTGCGTCCTCCTCGGGGTGGGACGCGGCGACGCGGGAGGCGAGGCGGCCCGCCTGGCGGGCAAGGTGGGCCGGCTTCGCATCTTTCCGGACGCAGCGGGGCGGTTCGATCGCAGCCTTCTCGACGCCGCCGGGGCCGCGCTCGTCGTCTCCCAGTTCACGCTCCTGGCCGACACGGCGAAAGGCAACCGGCCGAGCTTCGCCGCCGCTGCGCCGCCGGACGAGGCCGAGCCGGTGTACGAACGCTTCTGCGAGGAGCTCGAGGCTCTCGGCCTCCCGGTCGGTCGCGGCGTCTTCGGCGCGAGGATGGAGCTCGAGCTCGTCAACGACGGGCCCGTCACGATCGTCCTCGAATGAGGATCCTCGTCACGGGGGGCGCCGGGTATCTCGGTTCCGAGCTCTGCCGTCAGGCCGTGGAGGCGGGCCACGACGTCGTCGCCACCCAGCTCCGCAGGCCGGCGCCGTTCGGCCGCCCGCTGACCGTCGACCTGCGCGAGCCGTTTGCGGTCCCCGACGTCGACGTCGTCGTCCACACGGCGTACGTGCAGGCCGATCCGGAGATGATCGTCCACAGCACTCGCAACGTCGCGGAGGCGGCGCGCGGCACGAGGCTCATCCATCTCTCGACCGATCTCGTCTTCGACGGCGAGCACGCGCCGTACGCAGAGGTCGACCTGCCTCGCCCCGCGTCCGAGTACGGCCGCGCAAAGCTGGCGGCGGAAAGCCTCGTCGACGGTCTCGTCGTGCGCACCTCGCTCCTGTACGGCAGGCCCGGCCCGCAGGAGGCGCTCGCGCACCGCGACAGGGCCGTCTTCTACACCGACGAGATCCGCTCGCCGACGCACGTCTCCGACCTCGCCGCGGCGCTCCTCGAGCTCGCCGCCCTCGAGGCGACCGGCGTCCTGCACGTCGCCGGTCCGGAGGCGGTCTCCCGGCTCGAGCTCGCCCGCCTCCTCGGTGCGCGCGACCCACAGGGTGCGCCGGCGCCGGCGGGCCGCGCGCGGAACGTCGCGCTCGACTCCTCCCGCGCCGCTTCCCTCCTGGCCACGCGGCTGCGCGGCGTCCGCGAAATCGAGCCCTGATTGCTACACTGCCGAGACCATTTTCACCGGTTCGGGAAATGGGCCTGCGGGCCCATTTTTTGTGAAGGGGGACTTTTCGGTGGCAGACCTACGGCAGAAGGAGAGGCAGCTGCAGAGCGAGATCGGCACGCGCGTCGAAGAAAGCGTCGACGGCGTCGAGGTGCTCGCGGTCGAGCTGCAGGGCCCGGACCGCCTCACCGTCTTCGTCGACCATCCCGAGGGAGTCGACCACGGGTTGTGCGCGCGCGTCACCGACGTGCTGCGCGACTACCTGCGCGAGTACACCGTCGATGTCTCCTCCCCCGGCATCGAGCGTCCGCTGCGCAAGCCGGAGCACTTCGCCGGCGTCGTCGGGCGCCGCGTGAAGCTCCGCACACGCGACCGCAAGCTTCGCGGCGAGATCGTCTTCGCAGACCAGAGCCGCGTGAAAGTCGACGAGACCGAGATTCCGTACGACGAGATCGTGCGGGCGAACCTGATCGACGGAGAGGTGTGACATGAGCCAGGAGATCATCGAGGCCGTTCGCGAGATCGAGCGTGACAAGGGCATCGAGGAGGGTGCGCTCGTGTCCGCGCTCGAGGACGCACTGCTCGCGGCGTACAAGAAGACGCCGGGTGCGTCGCGACACGCGACCGTCGAGATGGACGCCGAAGGCGACTTCCGCGTGTTCTCGATCGAGCTTCCGGCCGACATCGAGACGCGCCTGCTCGAAGAGGCCCGGGAGCGGAAGCTCGAGGAGCTCGAGCGGCTCGAGGAGGAGACCGGCGAGCGTCAGCACACGCTCATCACCGACGACGACCTCGACATCGACTGGTCGGACATCCCGGAGGACCAGGTTCAGCGCGAAGACGTGACGCCGGAGGGCTTCGGGCGCATCGCCGCGCAGACCGCGAAGCAGGTCATCCTCCAGCGCATCCGCGAGGAGGAGCGGCGCATGATGTACGACGAGTACATCGACCGCGTGACCGAGGTCGTCACCGGCATCGTGCAGCAGGCCGGCGACCGCAACAACGTGCTCGTCGACCTCGGCAAGGTCGAGGCCCTGCTCCCGCGCTCCGAGCAGGTGGACGGCGAGCGGTACGAGCAGGGCTCGCGCATCAAGGCCGTCATCACCGAGGTGCGCTCGGGCACGAAAGGCCCGCAGGTCATCCTCTCCCGCCGCGACCCGGAGCTGATCAAGACGCTGTTCGAGCTCGAGGTGCCGGAGATCGCAGACGGCCTCGTCACGATCGAGGGCGTCGCGCGCGAGCCGGGCTACCGCTCGAAGATCGCCGTTCAGTCGCACACGCAGGGCGTGGATCCCGTCGGTGCGTGCGTCGGCCCGCGCGGCTCACGCGTGCGCATGGTCGTCTCGGAGCTGCGCGGCGAGAAGATCGACATCATCCCGTGGAACCCGGAGCCGGCCCGCTTCGTCGCGAAAGCGCTGTCGCCCGCGCGCGTGCGCGAGGTGTACCTCGACGACGACGGCAAGGAGGCGACGGTCGTCGTCCCCGACGATCAGCTCGCGCTCGCGATCGGCAAGGAGGGGATGAACGCCCGCCTTGCCGCTCGTCTCACCGGCTGGAAGATCGACATCCAGAGCGACACAGAGTTCGCCCAGGCGGAGGCCGACG
>DATAMX010000027.1:0-6350 GCA_036260475.1 Gaiellaceae bacterium
GACCGGAGCCGGCGGAGCCGCCGAGCACGAGAACGGCCCGGGCGGCGCGGCGCTGCCCGGCGCCTGCCAGACGAGCTAGATGTAAGACCTGAGCAGGTTGGTTCTGGTGGCCGGGGGTTGGTGGCCGAGGGCTGAGTGTCGGCGTCGATGGTTGTAGTGCCAGAGCCAGGCGTCAAGTGCGGCTGTTCGTTCTGTGCTGGTGCGGTAGATGGCGCCGTAGGCCCAGCCGGTGAGCATGGTGCGGATGAAGCGCTCTGCTTTGCCGTTGGTTTGGGGCCGGTAGGGGCGTGTGCGGAGGTGGCGGATGCCGAGGGTGCGGCAGGCGAGTGCGTGCACGACTCCGCGGTAGGGGCTGCCGTTGTCGGTGAGGATCGCTTCGACGTGGATGCCGTAGCGTCTGTAGTGCTCGACCGCTCGGTGTAGGAATGCGGCCGCGGTCGCAGCCTTTTCGTCGGTGAGGACCTCGGCGTAGGCGAGCCGGCTGTAGTCGTCGACGGCGATGTGCACGCACTCCCAGCCGACGACGCCGCGGCGCTTTCCGTCGAGGTCTGTGCGGCTGCCGCGGTACGCGCCCAGCTTGCGTGCGCCCACGCGTTTGCCGGCGCCGCCGTCGATGCGGCCGAGTTTCTTGACGTCGATGTGCACGAGCTCGCCCGGCCGGGAGCGCTCGTAGCGGACCGGCTGCTCGAGTCCGAGCCGGCCGAGCTTTCCCATCCCGACCCGGGTGAGGATCCCGGACACGGTCGAGAGCGCCATCCCCAGCGTCTCTGCGATCTCGGCGGCAGTGAAGCGCAGCCGCCGCAAGCGCACGATCGCCTCCACCCGATCGGGATCGGTTCGATTCGCCACCTGGCGCGGCGCCGAGGAGCGATCACAAAGACCCGCCACACCATCGAGCCGATATCGGCCGACCCATTTGCGTGCGCAGCGCACACTGACACCCATCGCCGCAGCCGCAGCCGCAACGGTCCAACCGTCATCGACGACCAGCCTGCACAGCCGCCGCCTCCCACTCCAACTGAGCGCCGCGTTAGCGTGAAGCTTCATCCGGATGCCTCCTTGGGGCCGAGCTGCCTTGACAGCGCTCAGCCTCCAAGGAGGCCCGGATGAACCAACCTGCTCAGGAACTACAACTAGCCCGCGGTGTTCGACGTCGGCGGCTGCTGCCACTCGTACGTCGGCGGGGGCGTCTGCGCGGCGGGCTCGGGCTGGAGCGCCGGGACGACGTGGGGAATCGGGTAGGACGAGGGCGGCGCGGGCTCCGACACCGGGACCGTCAACGGCATGTGCATGGGCACAGGGGCCGGGGCCGGGGCTGGGGCCGGTGCGGGAGCGGGCAAGGAGACGACCGGAGCGGGCTCCGGCGGGGCGGGCGGTGCGACCGGAGCGGGCGCCGCCGGGGCCGGTGCTGCGACAGGTGCAGGAGCCGGAGCGGGCGCAGCCACTGCCGTCGGTGCCGGCAGAGACGCGGCAGCGGGGAGAGGGACGCGCAACGCCTCGAATCGGTGCAGGGCGCGACCGATCTCGAGCTGATGCACGGCCAGGTTCGCCTGCAGGCGAAGCGCGACCGCGCGGGACTGGCCGATGAGGTAGCCGAGATACGCTCCGGCGGCGGCACCCATGACGATGGCCGCGTACGCGAACCGGTGGGGAAGCAGGCTGTGCACGCTCGACACCATCGGCGCGACGACGGTGGTGGCGCCGATGACGCTTCCGATCAGGAAGCCGAAGAACGTGAACCGGGCGACGCGGGAGCCGGCCTTGTGGTGGAGCGCCGCGGCGTGCCGCTCGATGACAGTCGGGTCGTAGCTCATCTCCCACCCTTCCATCGGCCGGACCGGGGGCCGACTTGAGGCCCTTTCATCAACCTGGTGTCAGACACCGGAATCGGTGTCTGACACCAACTCTCACCCCGCTCCTAATCACTTCCGCTTCCATGAAGTCATCAGGGAACAACAGGGAGTAGAGACAACGTGACCAAAGACACAATTCTTCACCGCGTCGTCCCGGTCGTCGGGGCGCTCGCGCTCGGAGGCGGGATCGGCGCCGGCGCGTACGCCGGCCTCAGCGGCGGCTCGTCGAAGCCGGCTACGACGACGACCGCTGCGCCGGCGACCTCGACCGTCCAGCCGGCCGCGGCGACGACCACCGGGCTGGGGCAGATCTACAAGCAGGCCACGCCGGGAGTCGTCGACATCACCGTCACCCAGGCTGCCTCCGGCAACAGCTTCGGCTTCGGCCAGCAGTCCTCGCAGGCAGAGGGCACGGGCTTCGTCTACGACGCGAAGGGCGACATCGTCACGGCCGCGCACGTCGTCGACGGCGCCTCGTCGATCAAGGTGTCCTTCAAGGACGGCAAGACCGCCACCGCGAAGCTCGTCGGCAAGGACGACTCGACCGACACCGCCGTGATCAAGGTCGACGTGGCGTCCTCGGAGCTCCATCCGCTGACGATCGGATCGTCCGCCGGCGTGCAGCCGGGGGACTCCGTGGTCGCGATCGGCAGCCCGTTCGGGCTGACCGAGACGATGACGGCCGGAATCGTCAGCGCCGTCGATCGGACGATCACGGCCCCGAACAACTACTCGATCTCGGGCGCGATCCAGACGGACGCCCCCATCAACCACGGCAACTCCGGCGGCCCGCTCCTGAACGCGAGCGGCGCAGTCGTGGGCGTCAACGTCCAGATCGACAGCAACTCGGACGGCAGCGAGGGCGTCGGCTTCGCCACGCCGATCGACACCGTCAAGAGCGTCGCGGACACGCTCATCTCGGGCGGGAAGGTGCAGCACGCCTATCTCGGCATCCAGGTGAGCGACGCCACGGGCAACGGCGGCGCGAAGATCGACACCGTCGTGTCGGGCTCCCCCGCGGACAGCTCGGGACTGAAGGCGGGCGACGTCATCACCGCCGTCGGCGGAAAGCAGATCTCGACGGCCGACGACCTGACGGCGGCAGTGAACGCCTACAAGCCCGGTGACAAGGCGACCCTCACCGTGGATCGCAACGGATCGACGAAGTCGATCTCCGTCACCTTCGGAACCCGGCCGTCCTGACGAACGAGAGCGGTCCGGCGGCCCAGCGTGCCCGCCGGACCGCCTCGATCTCCGCTACCCGCGCTTGCCGGATTGGACCCAGCGCGGGTAATGCACGCGGGCCCAGTCCTCACGCACGTTTCCGAGCGTCATCCCGCGCAGAGAGTGGCGCGTGGCGGGATGGAGAACGGCGAGATACAGGTGACCGACGAAGAGCGCGAGCGCAACGAACATCAGCCCGTCGTGGAGCACGACGGTGCTCGCGAAATGGAAGCGCGTGTCGCGCTCGCCGTACCAGAGCAGGAGCCCGGAGGCGAGGAAGAGGATCGTGAACGCTGCCATGAGGATCGCGTTGATCTTCTGTCCGACGTTCAGGCGGTCGTGCTCGAAGCGCTCGAGCTCGCGCGCCGCACGTAGCAGGCCGCGCCGGTCGCCGAGCAGGACGACGATGACGAGCAGCGAGATCCAGCCCACGCCACCCCAGAAATGCATGTCCTTGATGAGCGGACGTCGGGCGACCAGGACGGAGAGGCTCGGGAGATAGAGGATGAGCCCGGTCGCGAGCAGGAAGAGAAAGCCGAGCGCATTCGCCCAGTGCAGCGCCCGTTCCGTCCGCGAGAAGCGCGGGATGTACTTGATCACGACGAGTAGCCGTTGGAGCGGCCGACCCACGCGTCGCGGTCGTAGCCGAGCTGTTCCCAGTACCCGTCCTCGGGATGAGGAACGAGATTGATCCCGGCGAGCCACTTCACGTTCTTGTAGCCGTACATGTCGGGGATGACGAGGCGGAGCGGCGCGCCGTGCTCTCGCGGTAGCGGCTTCCCGTCCATCTCGTAGGCGAGCAGCACGTCGCGCAGCTCCGCCTGTTGCATGCTGAGGTAGTCGACGTACGGGTCCTCGGCGGAGACGAATTGCAGCGCGCCGGCTTCCGGCAGCGGCCGCACGAGGTCGAAGACGTGGTTGAGGCGAACGCCCGCCCAGTGCACGTTCGGCA
The DNA here is from genome assembly GCA_036260475.1 of Gaiellaceae bacterium. GTDB lineage: Bacteria > Actinomycetota > Thermoleophilia > Gaiellales > Gaiellaceae > Palsa-739. Next base: position 4,030 of record DATAMX010000027.1, read on the forward strand.
CGGTCCAACCGGTGACGCAGTGGAAGGTCGAGGTCTGCTCGACCCGCGGGAGCGAACGCAGATGCGCGTACGTCAGCGCCGTCGGCGTCTCGACGAGGCCACCGACCCGCAACCGCCAGGTGGCCGGGTCGAAGGTCGGCATGTGATCCGACACGGTGTAGATGCGCCAGCCCTGCGTGGGGAGGATCGGGGCGATGTCGCCGGCCACGGGAGAGACGACGCCGGACACGTGGCTCCACGCGGCCTTGCCCCAGGCGAGCGACGAGAGCCCTCCGGCAACGGTCACGAGGAAGAGGCCGCGGCCGTAACGGCGCGGCTCCTGCTGGTCGGCCATGACCACATCGTAGGCCTAGAGGGTTACGCAGTCCTTAAATTGGGCGGATGGACCGGGTCAAGCGCTGGACGCTCGTCGCGACGATCATGGGGTCGTCGATCGCGTTCATCGACGGCTCGGTCGTCAGCGTGGCCCTTCCCGCGATCCAGCGCGACCTGGGCGGCGGGCTCGCCGCGCAGCAGTGGTGGGTCACGGCCTACCTCCTCACGCTCGGCTCGCTCATCCTCGTCGGAGGCTCGCTGGGCGACATCTTCGGCGAGATGCGGATGTTCACGCTCGGCGTCGCCTCCTTCGGCGTCGCCTCCGTCCTGTGCGCGATCGCGCCGGATGCGACGTCGCTCATCGTCTTCCGCGGCATACAGGGAGTCGCGGGCGCGCTTCTCACCCCGGCGTCGCTCGCGGTGATCACTTCGACGTTCTCGGGCACCGAGCGCGGCGCGGCGATCGGGGCGTGGACGGCGTGGAGCGGCGTGTCGTTCGTGATCGGCCCGCTCCTCGGGGGCTGGCTCATCGACGTCTCGAGCTGGCGCCTGATCTTCCTCATCAACGTGCCGATCGCCCTGGCGACGGTGGCGATCGCGCTCCGGCTCGGCGGCCGCACGCAGCAGCGGAAGAAGGACGTGCGCGTCGATCTTCCGGGCGCGTTCCTCTGCGCCGCCGGGCTCGGCCTCGTCGTCGCCGGCTTCATCGAGCAGCCGCGCTTCGGCTGGAGCGATCCGCTCATCCCGGGTGCGCTCGGCGGCGGTGCGCTCCTGCTCGCGGCGTTCGTGGTGTACGAGATGCACACGCCGATGCCGATGCTGCCGCTCCGGCTGTTCCGGCTGCGCAACTTCTCGGTGACGAACGTCGAGACCTTCGCCGTCTACGGAGCGCTGTCGGGTTGGGGCGTCTTCATGACGCTCTTCCTCCAGGAGTTCTCGCACTACACCCCGTTCCGCGCCGGGCTGGCGAGCCTGCCGGTGACGATCGTCATGTTCTTCCTCTCTCCCCGGGTCGGCCGGCTGTCCATGCGCTACGGCCCACGGCTCTTCATGGCAGTCGGGCCGGTCGTCGCGGGCGCCTCCCTGCTCACGCTCGCGCGCATGCCGGTGCACCTCGACTACTGGGTCGACCTCCTCCCTCCGCTGCTCGGGTTCTCGGTCGGCCTGTCGATGACGGTCGCGCCGTTGACCACCACGGTGCTCTCCGACGCGGGGCCGGGCGACGCCGGGATCGCGTCGGGCGTGAACAACGCGGTCGCGCGCGTCGCCGGGCTCGTGGCGGTGGCCGTCCTCGGCATCGCCGCGGCGGGCGGCGGCGACCACCTCACGGTCGGCGGCTTCCACGAGACGATGGTCGTCGTGGCTGCGCTCCTCGTCACCGGCGGCCTCATCGGCGCGGGCGGGCTGCGCAACAATCCCGCCTAGGCATCGCCTATGCGTTAGCATTCGCGCCGTGGCGAAGGACTACACGGCGCGAGAGGCTGCACAGGCACTCGGGATCAGCCTCGACACGCTGCGGCGGTGGGACCGCGCAGGCCGCATCCGGACGCGTCGCGACAGTGCGAACCGCCGCGTGGTCTCCGCCCGCGAGGTCGCCCGTCTCCGAGGAAGCGAGGCGAGCCACATGAGCGCGCGCAACCGGCTGCGCGGAACGGTGCGCTCGGTGGAGGTCGACGGCCTGCTCGCGCAGGTCGAGATCCTCGTCACCGAGCCGACACGCATCGTCGCGATCGTGACGCGCGACGCGGTCGAGGAGCTCGGCCTCGAGCCAGGCGCGGCGGCGACCGCGATCGTCAAGTCCACGTCGGTGATGGTCGAGCGATGATCGCGAGCGCGGTCCTGACCGTCTTCGCGGCGGCGTCGCTCACGAACGTGTTTCCGCGGATCGCGTCGCACGAGCGGTACTCGTTCTCCGGCTCGAACATGCTCGCGGCGCAGATCCAGCAGGGAGCGCCGGCCGACGTCTTCGCCTCCGCGAACACGAAGCTGCCCGAGCAGCTGTACGA
>DATAMX010000033.1:0-3064 GCA_036260475.1 Gaiellaceae bacterium
TAGTCGTAGATGCTGCGGCCGGCGCCGGGCGCCGCGTTCGCACCGTACGGCTCGACGTCCTCCACGTATCCGGGCTGCGCCTCGATGCGCGCGAACCACGCGCGCACGTTCGCGTACGGCGTCAGGTCGATGCCCGCCTCCTCGGCGCGGTGGCTGTATGCGTACACGGCGATGTCGGCGACCGTGTACCGGCCCGCCGCGAGGAACTCGTTCTCGGCGAGATGCTCGTCGAGCAGACGGAGCACCTCCTCCGACCAGGCCTTGCGGCGCTGCGCCTCCGGCGCGTCCGGTGTCCACCGGCCCACAAGGAGCCGGAAGCGGAGGCCGCCGATCGCCGGCACGACGTCGGTCTGCTCGTACAGCAGCCAGCGCACGACCTGCGCGAGCTCGAACGGGTCGGCCGGCAGGAACGGCGTGCCGGATGCGAGGTAGACGAGGATCGCGTTCGATTCGGGCAGGAAGCCGTCGTCCGACTCGAGCACGGGGGTCGTGCGCGCGGGATTCATCGCCGCGAACGCGTCCGTCAGCGTCTCGCCGGCGAAGATGTCGACCGGTACGCGCTCGTAGTCGAGGCCGAGCTGCGCGAGCAGCAGTCGCGCCTTGTAGCAGTTGCACGAGGCGGCGTAGTCGTACAGGCGCAGTGTCATCACTCGTTCAACGCCGAGCCGCGTCCGGACGTGAGATCTCGTACACGACGCCCTCGCGCCCCTCGGCGCCGACGCGCCGTTCCAGCAGCAGCCGTGCGCCGAGCTTCTCGACGGAGCGCTGCGACCGGATGTTGTCCGGGCCGATCAGGAACACGACGTGCTCGACCGAGCGAAACGCGTGCTCGAGCATGAGCCGCTTCATCTCCCCGTTGACGGCACCGCCCCAGTGCGAGCGCGCGAGGAACGACCACCCGATCTCGACCTCGCTCCGCTCCGGGTCGTAGCCGTGATACCTCGACGATCCGATGACGCGTCCGTCCCTGCGGTCGATCGCGACGAGCGCGCCGCCCGAGGCGAGCGCCTTCGCGAAGAACGTGTGGAACACCTCCTCGCGCCAGCGGTCGGGCTCCGGGTGCTGCTCCCAGATGAGCGGATCGGCCGCGACCGCGAAGAGCGCGTCGTAGTCGTCCTCGCACAGCGGCCGCAGCTCGACGAGCCGGCCGACGAGATGGGGCTGCGGGTCGAACGGTGTGATGAGCGGCAGCTACGTCGTCGGAAGGTCGGCGTACTTCGTGTACAGCGCGGCGGCCGTGTCGACGCCCTGCTCGAAGTAGCGCACGAGGAACTTCTCGTTCGGCGAGTGGACGTTCGACTCGGGTAAGCCGAAACCGGTGAGGACGGTCGGGATGCCCGCGTCGGCGAGCGCGGGCACGATCGGCAGCGTCCCGCCCGAGCGGACGAGCAGCGGCCGCACGCCCAGCACCTGCTCGAAGGCGTCGGCCCCGAGCTGGATCGCCGGCGCGTCGGGTCGCATCAAGCCCGCCGGCACGCCCTTCCACTGGATGTCGAGGTCAGCGCCCTCCGGCGCGGCGTCGCGCATGAGCTTCTCGACCGCGTTGCCGATCGTCTCCACGTCCTGGCCCGGCGCGAGGCGCACGGTGATCTCCCCCGCAGCGTGCACCGACAGCGTCGTGTTCCGCAGCCCGGGCTTGCCGCCGAGGATGCCGTTCACGTCCGCGGACGGCTCGGCCATCGTGCGGATGTTGAACTGCTCGGCCGCGTTCGGGTCGAGCGGCCGCGCACCCTGCAGCGCGAGCTCGTCCTCGCCGGACGGAAGCGCCTTCCAGCTCTCGAGCTCCTCCGGCGTCGGCGGCACGATGCCCTGCCGCAACGTATCGGGCAGCAGCCCGTTCGGGCCGGCCGTCACCGCGCTCAGCGAGCGCATGAGAACGTGGATGGCGTTCAACGCCGCGCCGCCGTACATGCCTGAATGCAGGTCGCGCTCCCCCGTCGTCACCTTCACGTCGAAGGCGATGAGGCCGCGGGTCGACAGGCTGAACATGGGCACGTCGACGCGCAGCATCCCGCCGTCGAAGATGATCCCCGCATTCGCGCCGACATCGTCCTTGCGAATCCAGTCGACGATCGTCGTGCCGCCGATCTCCTCCTCGCCGTCGCAGGCGAAGCGAAGGTTGACCGGGAGCGCCTTCTGCTCGACGAGCCGCTGCGCGGCCTTGAGCAGGATGTAGACCTGGCCCTTGTCGTCGGTGATTCCGCGCGCGTACGCCCAGTCGTCACGGATGGTCAAATCGAACGGCTCCGACTCCCACAGGTCGAGCGGCGCCGGCGGCTGGACGTCGAAGTGGCCGTAGACGAGGACCGTCGGTGCTTTCTCGGGCTCGTGGGACGCCCGGATCTCGCCGAGCGCGAGCTCCTTCTCGCCGTACGGCGTCAGCTCGGCCGTGCCGCCGCACTTCGAGCGGATGAAGTCGCAGACCCACTCGCCCGCCCGCTTCACGTCCTCGCGGTGCGCGGAGTCCGCGCTCACGCTCGGGATCGCGATGAACTCGGCCAGCTCGTTGCGCCAGGTCTCGTTCACGAGGCGAGATCCTAGTCAAGCCACTCCGGTGTCAGACACCTGAGGGTGTCTGACACCGGCGCGCAGCAAATAGTGCGCTCCGCCGCCGAGGCGAGCTGCCTCGTCGTCGGAGTTGAGGAGGCGGCACGTCTTGAGGGACAGGCAGCCGCACCCGATGCACGTCGTCAGGCGGCCGCGGATCGCCTCGAGCGTGGCGATCCGCTCGTCCAGCTCCGCCCGCCAGGCGCCCGACAGGCGCTCCCAGTCGCGCTTCGTGGGCTGCCGGTCGACGGGCAGCGAGTCGAGCGCCTCGCGGATCCGCTCCAGCGGGATCCCGGCCGCCTTGCCCGCCTGGACGAGCGCCACGCGGCGCAGCGTCACCGCGGGAAAGCGCCGCTGGTTGCCGTCGGTGCGCCGCGCGGCGATGAGCCCCTGCCGCTCGTAGAAGCGTAGCGCGGACTGGGAGACGCCGCTGCGCTCCGAGAGCTCTCCGATGCTCAGCTCGCGGGCCACTTGACTTGAACATTAGTTGAGGTTCTACGGTATGCGCCATGGCGAC
>DATAMX010000036.1:0-2360 GCA_036260475.1 Gaiellaceae bacterium
TGGTGGTGCTTCCAGATCCACGCCACGTCCGCCACCGTGTGGACGTCGCAGACGGTCGCGTTCACGCCGCGGCGGCTCTTCACCCCGATCAACACGGTCGCGTTCAGCGAGCACGGCGGGACGGCCGGCTCCATCGAGCAGCTCGACCAGATCGCGATCACGTTCAACCAGGCGCCGAGCAACCCTGGGACGATCGCCGTCACGACGACCGCGGGCACCGGCACCGGCACGATCACGATCGCCGGCGTCGGCACGATCACCGGCCTCACCATCGGCAACGCCCGAAACTACGCAGCCTCCACATCGAGCGTCGCCGGCAACACCCTGACGATCGTCGTCAACGGCGGCAGCGGCGTCTCGAGCCATTCGACGAACGCGAGCGGCACCGGGACGTTCACGGGCACCAGCAGCTTCACCTCGAGCGGCGGACAGAATCTCTGCACCGCGGCTGCATGCACGGTCCAGACGAGCGGCAGCTTCTAGGAGGCTGCGGTGGCCGTCACCGAAGATCCGTGGCTCACCTGGCCCGACGACTTCCCCGGGCCGAGCCGTCCGGAGGCCGAGCCGCCGAGGCACTGGTACATGCATCGCGGACTGCATCTCGCGATCGGCGTCGCCGTCGCCGTGCTGACCGTGGTCTTCGCCGGTCAGCGCGCTGCAGCCGGCGCGCGCGCGACGCTCGACGACCGTCTCGTCCAGTCGGGCGCAGGCGCCGACGCCGCTCTCGTCGCGATCGAGTCGGAGCAGCTGTCCGCCGTGCGGGCCGTCGCCTTCACGCAGGGCGTCGGAACAGCGCTCGTCGCCCACGACGGGCCTGCATTGAACCGGCTCGTCACTCCGCTCCAGGCCAACTCGACCGTGCCGATGGTCGACGTCGTCGAGCCGGACGGGCGGGTGCTCTTCGCCGTCCGGTCGAAGGGAGCGCCTGCACCGGTGGCCTCCCGGGCGGGACTGCAAGCGCTGCAACTCGCCCTGAGCCGTGCGCGGGGCAGGCGCGGCGGACGCCTGGGCGAGATCGTGATCTTTCGCAGCGGCCCGACGTTGCTGACGATCAGCCCGGTCGTCCTCGGCACCAAGCCGGTCGGCGCCGTGCTCGCCATGACGCCGCTCGCGGACGTGCTCGGACGCATCGCGCAAGAGGTCAACGTCGAGCTGACCGCATATGACTCGAACGGCAATCCGGTCGCGACCACCGCGCGCTTCGACCCCAAGCCGATCGACGCCGACACCGCACGGACGCTGATGGGCGGAGGTGCGATCGTCACCCGGTACAACTGGGCCGACCATCGGGAGAAGCTCGGCAGGCTGATCGTCGACCACGAGCCGGACGCCGTGCTCGGCGTCTCCCTCGAGGACGAGAGCGGCGGCACGGGACGGATGGTCAGCATCTACACCGCGCTCGGCATCCTCTGCACGCTCGGGATCTTCGCGAGCCTGTGGGCTCGACCCCGTCGGACGCGACTGCCGTGAAGCGCCTGGCCGCCTTCGCAGCCGTGCTGGTCGCGCTCGCGGCCCCGGCGCTCACGCATGCGGCGCCGCCGGTCGCGCGGCCGAACCCCGCACTCGTCGGAATCCGGCTCGACTACTCGAGCCCGCTTCCCGGCGCGGATGGGAAACCCGCCACCCTCGCCCCACTCGGCCGCGGCGCCATCGTCGCAGCCACCGAGGACGCGGATTTCCTCCGCTACCGACAGCCCGGCGACCTCGGCGGCTTCCTGCCGGCTCCGCTCGCGCGCGGGGGACGCGACGTCCACCCCCGGAGGTTCGCCTCCGAGCTCCCGGTGTTCGCGCGCGCCGCCGGCGGGGAGGTGATCAGCTTCCTCGCCCCGACGGGCCAGACGACACCGACCCCGCCCGACAATGGAGCGGCGCCGGTGCCCGGCCTCGGTACCCCCACGCCTCCCCCGCCGCCGACGGCGGACCCCGTCCCGCCGGCGAACCAGGGCTTCGGTGGAGCGCCCCAGGGCGGGACGACCGGGACGACGACGACCCGACCGAAGCCGCCGCCCACGACGACCGTCACCACCACGACGACGACCACCACCTCGACGGGCACGACGACTCCGACCACGACTGCGGTAGCGCCGACCGGCACGACGGCAGGCGGCGGCGGGTCGGGCGGCGGCCCCTCCGGAGGCGGCGCCTGCGGCACGGCCGGCCTGCAAATCGAGAGCACTCCCCCGGGCTGCATCGTCAGCATCGCCGGGGGAGCCCCCGGAAGCTCTGCCTCCGCGGTGATGACGATCACCAACACGAGCAGCTCGACGTACACCTTGTCGCTCAGGGCGGAAGGCGCCAACGACAACGCTCTCTGGGGCGACCTCGAGATGGGCGTGTACCCGCAGTTCACCCCGCCGCCC
>DATAMX010000040.1:0-50223 GCA_036260475.1 Gaiellaceae bacterium
TACCGACGGCTTACGTCAGCCATGTCGTCGGCTTACGTTGCGGTCGGATCGTTGGAGGCGTGAAGACACTCGTTGCAGTCGCATTCGTCGTCCTCGCCCTGGCCGCCGTCCAACCCGCCTTCGGGGCCGGCGGCTCGGGGATACAGGACAGGCACGCCCGCATCGCCCGGATCGCGGAGCGCTTCGAAAAGCGGTGTGGAACGAGCTCGGCCGGCGCGCCGCAGCGCTGCGTCGACTTCGCGAACAAGGCCGTTCGACGTCTGCAGGCACTCGACGGGAAGGTCGAGCAGCGGATGACGGATCATCCGAGGCTCCAGAAGCTCGACACGTTCCTGCAGAGGGTGATCGGCCGGCTCGAGACCTGGTTGGGGTCCCAGGGGTGACGGCCATTACGGTCCGGGCATGGCGTTCCTCGCCGTGCCCGGACCGTTCGACTTCGACCTGACGACGGAGCGCTTCCGCGCGTTCGGCGTCGATCGCGCGAGCCTCTGGCACGAGGGCGGCCTGCACCGCGTCGTCGGAGGCCGCGAGGTACGGATCGAAGCCGCCCCCGGCGGCATCGACGTGGAGCCGCTCGACGCCGAGACGGAGCCCGTCGTACGCGCCGTGCTCGGCCTCGCGTTCGACCTCGAGCAGTTCTATGCGTGGGCGGCGGACGACGAGCTGCTCGCGGTCGTCGTTCCCCGCCTCGCCGGCTTCCGGCCGTCGCTGAGCCCGGACCCGTTCGAGATGCTCGTCGGCGCGATCACGTCGCAGCAGGTGTCGCTGTTCTCCGCGCTCGCGATCCGCAACCGGCTGATCGAGCGCTTCGGCGTGCAGGCGCGGGAGGCCTGGGCGTTCCCGTCACGCGAGCGCCTCGCGGGTGCGCGCGAGGCGGAGCTCGTCGAGGTGGGCTTCTCCTGGCGAAAGGCGGAGTACGTCGTCGGCCTCGCCCGCTCGGAGCTCGACCTCGCGGCGCTCGCCGGTCTTCCCGACGGGGAGGTTCGTGCGCGGCTCGTCGCGCTGCGCGGAATCGGCGAGTGGACGGCGGAGTGGTTCCTCGCCCGCCATCTCGCGCGGCCGAACGCCTGGCCGGCGGGCGACCTCGCGCTGCGCAAGGCGGTTGCGCCTCTCGACGTCGTTGCGGCGCGCGTACGCTTTCATCCGTTCGAGAACCTGTCCGCGCACTATCTCCTTCTGTCGCAGCGCGTTCCGTGATCCGCCAAGCCACCTCAGACGATCTCCCGCGCGTGCGCGAGCTGTGGGCCGAGTTCGAGGCCGAGATCCCCGAGTCGCCCTGGCACGACGACGAGCTCGAGCAGGACCTCGAGTGGCTCGCCGGGGTGGTGGAGAAGGAGACGGTGCTGCTCGCCGACGACGTCGGCCTGGCCGTGGCGTTGATGAAAGGATCGCGCGTCGGCTTCCTCGAGATGCTGTACGTGCGGCCTCAGGCGCGTGGTACGGGGCTCGCCCGCGAGCTCACGCGCGAGGCGGTGTCCCGGCTGCGCGAGCGGGGGGCGGAGGTGCTCGAGCTGGAGGTGCTCGCCTCGAACACGCACGCACGCGCGCTGTACGAGCGGTGGGGCTTCGAGACGTCGGAGCTGACGCTCGCCGCGCAGATCGGTCCACTCGAACGGCGGCTGCGCGAGCGGCCGTCGGGCCCGACCTTCGGTGCGGTGCACGTGCAGACCGACGACGTGGAGAAGGTGCGCCGCGACGCCGTCAAGGTGCTCCGCGCCGAGCCGGACGTCGCTCTCGGCAGCGGGTGGGTTCGCGTGCGCTCGGATGCGACCGACGCCGACCCGGCGAAATTGAAGGCGCTCGCGAAGGAGCTCTCGTACACGAGCGCGAGTGTCGTCCTCTCGCTCGGCGTCGAGCGGGGCGCCGTCGTCCGTTACCACCTCTTCGACCGCGGCGCGGACGTCGACGAGTACCTGTCGGTGCCGGAGTTCTACGGACCGCTGCCGCCCGGCGATGTCATCGCGCTCGGCTCCAATCCGAGAGTCGCCTCGCGCCTCACCGGCGCCGATCCGCAGCGCGTGCGCGAGGTCGCGCGCACCGCGGCGGTGCCCGACGAGCTGCCGGCGGCGCACGAGCTGTACGAGCGGATCGCCGAGATCTTCGGAGTCACCGCCTGATGCTCACGCTCTACGACGCGCCGCGCTGCCCGTACTGCGCGCGCGTGCGCATCGTCGTCGCCGAGAAGGGCATCGAGGTCGAGACGATCGAGATCGACCTCGACGACCGGCCTGCGTGGATCTACGAGAAGAACTCCACCGGCCGCGTGCCGGTGGTGGAGGAGGACGGCTGGACGCTGCCCGAGTCCGCGGTGATCATGGAGTTCCTCGAGGAGCGGTATCCGGAGCCGGCACTGCTCGCCGCCGATCCGGCCGACCGTGCCCTCGCGCGGCTGCGCATCTTCCGGCACGACGCGTTCACGAAGCCCTACTACGCGCTACGGCGCGGCGAGGAAGGAGCCGACGCGCTCTTCGCCGAGCAGCTCGATCGGATCGACGCGGCGCTCGAGGAGCATGTCTGGCTCGGCGGTATGGAGTACGGGCTCGCCGACATCGCGTACGTGCCGTGGATCCTGCGCGCCCGTGACCGCATGGGAGTGGCGTTCGAGTCATATCCTGCGATCAACGAGTGGCTCGCGCGGCTGCTCGACCGTCCAGCCGTCGCCGAGGAGGCACATGTCGTCGCACGTCTCTGAGTTTCCGTCCGTCGTCGACGCGCAGTGGCTCGCGTCGCATCTCGGCGACGACGACCTCGTCGTCGGCGACGTGCGCGGCCCGAACGCGCACATGCGCGGGCACATCCCCGGCTCGCGTCCGCTCGTGCTCGGCTCGCCGTCACCCTCGGCCGACGCGGACTCGGTGAAGGAGCTGGCACACGAGATCGTCCTTCGTCTCCGCCGGCACGGGATCACGGGGCGCGAGAAGCTCGTGCTCGTCGATCGCGGCGACGGCGTCGGCGCCATGCCTGCGGCTCAGCTCGCAGAGCTCGCCGGGCATCCGCGCGTGTCCGTCCTGCTCGGCGGGATGGCGGCGTGGGACGGAGAGCTCGCGACCGGGCCGGTGGAGCTCACTCCCGTGCGCGAGGCCGATCTCACGGCGAACGTCCATGCGCTGCCGACGCGCGAGGAGCTCGCTGGCCGCCTCGACGATTCGACGCTGACGATCCTCGACGTCCGGCGGGACGACGAGTACACCGGTCGCGGTGGGAGCGCATGCGATCCGCGGCAGGGGCACATCCCCGGGGCGAAGAACGTCGAGGTCTCGACGCTGTTCGCAGAGGCCGGGCGGCCCGAGTCGCCGGCGCGGATTCGCGAGCTCGTCGGCGCGCCCGAGGGCGCCGAGGTGGTGGCGTACTGCCACTCCGGCTCGCGCTCCGCGCTCGCCACCCTCGCGCTGCGCAGCGCGGGCTACGACGCGCGCAACTACGCCGGCTCGTGGCACGAGTGGTCGCGCCACGCCGAGCTGCCGCTCGAGCGTTAAGCAGCTTTCGCGACGAGATGCTCGGCGGCGTCGAGGAACGCCGAGCACAGCGTGCGTCCGAGCTCGTTCCAGGCGCCGATGTGCGCGCGCGTCTCCGCGCGCAGGCCTTCGGGATCGGGCGGCGGGTCTTCGAAGTCCGCCGTCCAGCGGTCGAGCTGGAGGGCCGTCACCTCCGGGTGGAACTGCACGCCCCAGCACGCGTCGCCGAGACGGAATGCCTGCGTGGTGCGCTCGGTGCGCGCGAGCTCGACGGCGCCGTCCGGCACGTCGTACGTGTAGTGGTGCCACACGAGCCCGGGGAATCGGCTCGGCAGGGAAGAAAGGACCGGATCCTCTGCCGCATCCCTCGTGAGCTCGACGTCGACCCACCCGATCTCGGGCACGTCGAGGCGCCGCACCTTCGATCCGGCCGCGCGCGCGAGGAGCTGGACGCCGAGGCATACCCCGAGCACGGGCCGCCCGTCGGCGAGGATGCGCTCGAGCCAGTCGATCTCCTGCGGCAGCCAGGTGTGCCGGTCCTCCTGGTCGGGATGCATCGCACCGCCGAAGACCATGTACGCGTCGTACGACTCGAGCGGCCGCGGTGGGCGCCGTTCCCACGAGAAGCTCCACTCGTCGATCGCGTGCCCGGCTCCGACGACGACAGGCTCGAAGAGCTCGGCGCGCGCCTCGGGGCCGTGGACGACGGACAGGACCCTCATGCGAGAAGACTACGCAGCTCGAAGGCGTTCGTGGCGGCCTGCGACACGGTCGCGAGCGGATTGCGCGGATCCTGCGCCGTCGCGTTGTTGTTGAAGAGCGCGTATGCCTGCTTCGACGCCCCGGCGAGCTCCTCGAGCGTCGGCACCCACTCGGCGAGCTCCTCCCGGGGATACAGATAGTCGAAGCGTTCCGCCGCCGAGCCCCCGCGCTTGTTCCACGTCGACAGGTTCCGGCCGTGGAAGCGGACGTACGCCGTCTCCGAGGTCACGGCCGGAATCGTCGGGATGAGGTTCTTCGCGCTATCCGACTTCGGGGCATCGACGGTCACGTACGTCGCCCCGATGCGCTCGAGGAAGCGGAGCGTCTCGTCGCGGTTCTCCTCCTCGAGCCAGGACCGATGGCGGAACTCGACGAGCATCTCGTCGCCGCCGAGCTGCTCCTGCGCCCACTCGAGATACTCGAGCGAGCGGTCCTTGTACACGACGTACGACGGAAGCTGGAAGAGGATCCCGCCCAGCTTCTCCGCCTGTCGCAACGGCTCCAGTGCGGCGAGGAAGCGGCGAAAGATCTCACCACGCAGCTCGCGAGGCGGACGGTCGACCCGGCCGCGCTCGTCGACGGGCATCTCGTCGCGCAGGTCCTCGGGCAGCACCTCGAGCTTGACCGGGTGACGCGTCATGAGCCCGAACGCCTTCACGTGCATGACGAAGCCGGGCGGCGTCCGCTCCGCCCAGCCTTCCACCATCGACTCGCTCGGCAGGCGGTAGTAGGTGGAGTCGACCTCGACGGTGTCGAAATACTGCGCGTACCACGCGAGCCGTTCCTTGGCCGGCAGCTTGGGCGGGTAGAAGTGCTTCGAGAGCGCCTCGTCCGCCCACGAACAGGTGCCGATCCGCACGGTCGCCGCTATCTCGATACCGCCCGCTTCAGAGAGGAGAGCGTGAGCGTCACGCGTCCGACGGTCACCGTCGCACCGGCGGCGACACCCGTCGCGTACACGGGCGTCGTCCCGGACGTCGCGGAGAGCGTGATCGTGAGCTTCGCGCCGGCGGGGACGCGGACGCTCTCGTTCATGAAGCGGATCTGCGCGACGCCGCTCGTGCCGGTGAGCGCGCACGCCCCGGTGCTGATCGCCGTCGGCATCCCGCTCGCCGACAGGACGGCGACGAGATGGTCCCAGTTCTTCATGCCCGAGTAGCGCACTGCGAGCGTCGAGTCGCCGAACGTCTCGTGCGGGCCGCCCGTCAGGCGCACGCTGCGCACGACCTTCCCCGACGGGCCGATCGTCGTCGTGCCCGGCAGGGCGACCGTCGCGCGCTTCGTCGGCGGCAGCCCGGCGTATGCATTCACCTTGGCGTCCCACGGATCGTGCGCGAGCACGACGCCGGCGCCGCCGCCTCCGCTCCCCTTCAGATACGTGTCGAACCACTTCACGGCGAGGCCGAGGTACGTCGATTGCTCCGCCGGGGGGCTCGGCGCCGGAACGTGGCCGAGATCGCCGAGATACAGCTCCTTCGGACCGGCGAGCTGCCTGTACGCCGTCTCCGCCTGGTCGATGTCGAACAAGAAGTCGTGCCGTCCCTGGATGAGCAGCGTGGGCACGGAGATGGAGCGGAGCTGCGTGAGCGGCGACCGCGCCGCGGCTGCCGTCGCCGCCGCGGCGGTGACCGTCCCCTGGGCCAGCGTCTGCGACGCGGCGAGCAGGTCCGGGTCCCAGCGCGACGCGGGCGTGAGCGCGCCGAGCAGCGCGACGAGCTCCGTCTTCGCCACGCCCTCCGGCGCGAGCGCGGTCTGCAGGTTCGTCCACGTGATCACCGGAACGATGGCCTTGAACGGGACGCCGGCCGCGGTGGCGTTCCAGACGGCCCCGCCGCCGAGCGAGATGCCGAGCGCGCCGATCTGCGTATCGGACACCTCCGGCCGCGCGGCGAGCCACGTGAAGAGATCGCGCGCATCCTGACTCTCGCGCGGGCCGTCGAGCCCGAACCGGCCGCCGGACGCCCCGGTGCCGCGCGCGTCGCACTGGAGGGAGGCGTAGCCGGCGGGGGCCAGCGCTTCGGCGGCGATCGGCTCCATGTCGGTGTGCGAGCCGCCGAGGCCGTGGAAGAGGATCACGGCGGGCCAGCCGCCGGCGGGCGGGGTGCCGTCCGGCTCCACGATCGAGCACGCGAGCGGAACGCCGTCGGAGGCGGTGACGGTGACGGGCTGCGGCGTCGCGGCGCTGAGGAGGAGGGCGGAGAGCAGGAGAGCGAGCACGCCCTTACCCTACGATCAACCTCAATGGATGCGCGGGCCGTCGGGGTGTTCGACTCGGGCGTGGGCGGCTTGACCGTCCTGCACGAGTGCCTCGTCACGCTTCCGCACGAGGACTTCGTCTACCTCGGCGACCACGCGCGGCTGCCGTACGGCCCGCGGCCGCTCGCTGAGGTACGTGGCTTCGCGCGCGAGATCGGCGCCTTCCTCGAGGGTCGGGACGTGAAGCTGATCGTCGTCGCCTGCAACAGCGCCACCTCGGCGGCGATGCCGCAGCTCCAGTCCGAGCTGTCCGTCCCGGTCATCGGCGTCATCTCGCCCGAAGCGCGGGCCGCCGTGCAGGCGACGCGCAACCGGCGCGTCGGGCTGCTCGCGACGCAGGCGACGGTCGACGCCGGCCGCTACGGGGATCTCGTGCACGCGCTCGACGCGGGCGTCGAGCTGCATCCAGTTGCGTGCCCCCGGCTCGTGCCGCTCATCGAGAGCGACGACCCGTACGGCGACGCGACCGAAGAGGCAGTGCGCGAGTACGCCGCGCCGCTCAAGGAGGCCGGAGTCGATACGGTCATCCTCGGATGCACGCACTACCCCCTCATCCGGCCGCTCTTCCAGCGCGTGTTCGGTCGTGACGTGACGCTCGTCTTCTCCGCGGAGGAAACGGCGCGCGAGGTGTCGGACACGCTCGCGCGCAAACGGATCGAGAACGACGCGGCGCGCACGGGCGCGTACCGCTTCCTCACGACGGGCGATCCCGCCGCGTTCCGCGAGATGGGCCGCCGCTTCCTCCAGCTCCCGATCGCCGAGGTCGAGCACGTCGCCGTCTCGCAGCTCGAAGGCGCAGCGGCGTGAGCCGCACGGACGGACGCAGGCCCGACGGCCTGCGCACGCTCACGTTCGAGCCCGACTATCTCGAGCAGCCGCACGGCTCGGTGCTCGTGACGCAAGGGAAGACGATCGTTCTGTGCACGGCGATGATCCAGGAGGAAGTCCCGCGCTGGCTCCGGAACCAGGGGCGCGGATGGATCACGGCGGAGTACTCGCTGCTGCCGGCCTCGACCGGCGATCGCGTCGAGCGCGAGGCCTCGCGCGGCAAGCAGCAGGGACGCACCGTCGAGATCCAGCGGCTGATCGGGCGCGCCGTCCGCGCGGTCGCCGACTTCCGCGCGCTCGGGGAGCGCACGATGTGGCTCGACTGCGACGTCCTCCAGGCCGACGGCGGCACGCGGTGCGCGGCGATCTGCGGCGCGTACGTCGCGGGCCGGCGCGCGCTCGACCACTTCGGCCTCTCGCGCACGTTCGCGGACTCGGTCGCCGCGGTCTCCGTCGGCGTCATCGGGGGCGTCCCGATGCTCGACCTCGACTACTCGGAGGACTCGAACGCGGACACGGACATGAACGTCGTCATGACCGGCGACGGCCGCTTCATCGAGGTGCAGGCGACGGCCGAGAAGGATCCTTTCACCCGGGAGCGGCTCGACGAGCTGCTCGGGCTCGCCGAGGGGGGCATCGAGCAAATCGCACGACTCCAGCAGGAGGCCGTCGATGCTCCACGTCCTTAGCGCTGTCGGCCCGACCCTCGCCTGGCCGCACGTCCTCCTGCGGCTCGTCATCGCGGCGGGACTCGGCGGCGCGATCGGCTTCGAACGAGAGCTGCGCGAGCGGCAGGCTGGATTGCGCACGCATCTCGTCGTCTGCGTCGGCTCGGCGCTGTTCACGCTCGTGTCCGCGTACGGCTTCGAGGACTTCTTCACCGCGACCGGCACGCGCATCGACCCGACGCGCATCGCAGCGCAGATCGTGAGCGGCATCGGCTTCCTCGGCGCCGGGGCGATCATCCGGCAAGGCCTGTCGGTCCGCGGCCTGACGACTGCGGCGACGCTGTGGCTCGTCGCCGCGATCGGCATGGCGTCCGGCGCCGGGTATTACTCGGGCGCGCTCATCGCGACCGTGGGCGCGCTGCTCACCCTCGGGCCGCTGCGCATCGTCGCGTACAAGATCATCCGGCGCTACCGTCCCGACGTCGACCGCCTCGTCGTCGACATTCCGGCGGGCGGCAGTCCCGTGCCGATCATCGAGGTGATCGAGCAGCAGAACGCGCGCGTCATCGCGCTCGAGATCGCGCAGGAAGGCGACCGGCGCAGCGTCGCCATCGACGTCGAGCTCGGACAGAACGGCGCGCCCGCGATCGTCGCCGCCGTCGGCGACATCGACGGGGTGCTCGAGGTGCGGTGGACCGAGTAAGAGCGACGTTGTGCTCGCGCAATGCGCACAAGGCGCGCGAGCTCGAGCGGTTGCTGCCCGGCTGGACGATCGAGCCGCTCGAAGCGGAGGGGTGGCCCGAGGAGGCGGGCACGACGTATCTCGAGAACGCACGCGCCAAGGCGCTGTTCGGGCGCGAGGTGCTCGGACCGGACCGGACGTACATCGGCGAGGACTCCGGCCTGGAGGTGGCGGCGCTCGGCGGCCGGCCGGGGATCGAGTCGGCGCGGTACGCGCCGGAGGGCGCGCCGGCGATCGCGAAGCTGCTCGGGGAGCTGGACGGCGCGGCCGATCGGACGGCGCGCTACGTGTCCGAGCTCGTGTGCTTGATGCCGGGCGGACGCGAGGCGCGGGGAAGCGGCACGCTCGCCGGCCGGATTGCGGATGCGCCGCACGGCGAGGAAGGCTTCGGCTACGACCCCGTGTTCGTGCCCGACGGAGAAGATCGGACGGTGGCAGAGCTCGGCAACGCCTGGAAGGAGCGGAGCTCGCACCGCGCGCGCGCCGCCCGGGCGCTGCTCGCCGCGCTCGGTGCGGCGCTGCTCCTCGCGGCCGCCGGGTGCGGCGGAACCGATCCGACCGCGGCGCGGGTGCTGAACGCGTTCTTCGCCGGCGGGCCTGTCGCGCGGGCGCTCGGCGAGCGGTTCCCGCACAAGCCGGGCACACTTCCGTGCGTGCTGCACGACAAAGGCGTGACGCTGCAGGCGACGTGCGCAACGGACATCTCGCTCGTGAAGCCTGCCCGTGCGGTCGTGACGCTGACGGAGGCGTGGAACCACGGCGCGAAGGCGCACACGTGGTTCTTCTTCATCCGGCGGGACGGCACGGTTCAGTCGGTGGTGCAGGAAGGGCGGCCGGCGCCGAAGCCGTGATCCGTGCGCTCCTGATCGCCGCGGCGCTCGGATCGTCGCACCAGAGCGTTCCCGCCTTCGCCGGCTGCCTGCCCGCCGCCCCGCAGATCCGCCCCACCGCGCTGCTCGTCAGCTGCGCCGACGGGACGTTCTTCCTCGGCGGCCTCGTGTGGTCCCGCTGGGACCGGACCGAAGCGCTCGCAGGCGGCGTCGCGACGCACAACGACTGCGCGCCCACCTGCAGGTTCGGTCACATGTCGAGCCGGCGCGTCGTCGTGCGCCTCTATCGCGCGCGTACGTGCCGCAACGGGCGTCGCGAGTTCACCCGGTTCATGTTCACGTACGTCGGCGGCGGGCGCGGCTCGACCTTCAAGTCGCCGTTCTATTCCGGCAGGGGCTGCCCCTGATCGGGGCGTGACGCGACGCCTGCCGCCTCGCGGCGCCGCGCGCTCCACCAGTTCAGCTCGGCGCCGAGGACGATGACGTTCGCCATCACGTACAACCACAGGAGCAGGATCGCCGGGCCGCCGAGGACACGCAGCGTGACGTTCACGTCCGCGAAGCGCACGAACACCGGCAGTACCTGGAAGGACGCCTCGAGCACGATCGCCCCCATCACCGAGCCCGGCAGCACGTCGTGCACGGTCAGCGGTGCATTCGGCAGCAGCCGGTAGACCGCGACGAGGAACAGGAACACGCCGAGCAGCGACACCGCCACCGACAGGACGTAGGCGACCGCCTGATCGGCGATGAATCCCGGCGCGTATCGCTTGACCACCTCGACGCCGAGCGCACCGACGACGAGGCTCGCGAACAGCGTGACGAGCACGCTCGCCATGAGCGCCGCGGCCACGGTCTTGCCGCGCAGGAACGGGCGGTTCGGCCGGCCGTAGACGATGTTGAACGCCGACTCGAGCGAGCTGAAGAGCGATAGCGACGACCACAGGAGGCCGATCCCGCCGATGATGCCGAGTGCGGCGGCGTTGTCCTGCACGCGGTGGACGAGCGTCAGGATGCTCTGCAGCGAGCTGCCCGGAAACGCGCGCTTCAGCTCGCGCACGAGGAAGTCGGACGCGTCCGCACGGTGCGCGAGCCCGAGCAGCGAGAGCGCGAGGAAGACGAGCGGCACGAACGAGAGAAGCGCGAAATAGGCGACCATCGCCGCCAGATGCGTGCCGCGGTCGGCGAAGAACTTCGCGAAGAGGGCACGCTTTCTGAGTCGCATCTGCGCCAGTTTGCACCGTGGTAGCCTCGAGCACGCAATGGACGCGACCCAGGCCCTCGCGGATCTGACCGAGATCTCCTCGCAGGTGGAGGCCGCCGTGCTCTTCGACGAGTCCGGCGAGGTGGCCGCCTCGACGCTCCCGGCCGACGAGGACGCCGCCGCGCTCGCCCGCGCCGCCGGGGAGCTGCTCGCACGCGCGAGGGAGCTGGGGGACGGCGGCGAGGTCACCCAGGTCGAGGCCTCGACGCCGAACGGCAGCGTCTTCGTCGTCAGCGACGGCGCGCGGCGCATCGCGGCCACCACAGCGGCGGACCCGACCACGGGGCTCGTCTTCTACGACCTCAAGAGCTGCCTGCGGGACAGCGCCGAGAGCAAGCCGCGGCGCAGGCGCGCGGCGAAGAAGGACGGCGATGAAGCGTAAGGCGCTCGGCCTCTTCGGGTTCGCCAGCGGCCTCTTCGCGGGCAGCGTGCTCTATCGCCGCACGGTCGCGCGCCGCCGCGAACGCGTCGACGTCTATTTCGAGACCGGCTCGATGATCACGTTCGACGACGGCACGCCCGAGGCGGACACCCTTCTGCCCATCGCCCGCGACGCGCTTTCCGCCGCGCGGCGATGAACGACTCCGAGCTGCGTTCGGCCATCGTCGAGCACGCCTACCTCGAGGGCGACTTCGTGCTCCGATCGGGCCGGCGCTCGCGCTACTACCTCGACAAGTACCGCTTCGAGACCCGTCCCGACATCCTGCGCGCGCTCGGGAAGCGCATCGCGGGCGAGGTCGCCGCCCACGCACCCGATGCGACGCGGCTTGCCGCCCCCGAGCTCGGCGCGGTCGCGCTCGCAGCCGCCGCGTCGCTCGAATCGGGGCTGCCGTTCGTCATCGTGCGCAAGGAGGCGAAGGAATACGGCACCGGCAACCGCGTCGAGGGGCCGTACGACGACGGCGAGTGCATGTGCCTCGTGGAGGACGTCGTGACGTCGGGGGGAGCGCTGCTCGACTCGATCGAGGCATTGCGCGGCGTCGGGCTGGCGGTGCAGACCGCGGTGTGCGTCGTCGACCGGGAGGAGGGCGGTGCAGACGCCCTGGCTCGCCGCGCCGTGCGCCTGCGGCCGATCTTTCGGGCAGGAGAGCTGTTGGAGGAGGCGAAAAGCCCCGCAAAACCGCATGGTTGAGCGGGACTGGCACCCCTGGTAGGGTCATCCCGGCCCGTAGAACCGATCAACGACAGGAGGAGAGGCACGTGACCAAGCAGGAGTTTGTGAACGAGGTCGCGAGGCGTAGCCAGCTGACGGCGCGCGATGCGGGCAAGGCGGTCGACGCGTTCCTCGAGACGATCACGGACACGCTGAAGAGCGGCGGTGACGTTTCCTTCACCGGTTTCGGCAAGTTCTCGAGCCAGCACCGTGCGGCTCGCACAGGCGTCAACCCCCGCAACCCGAGCGAGAAGGTCCACATCCCGGCCGCGCAGGTGCCGAAGTTCTCGGCCGGCAGCGCGCTCAAAGCCGCAGTCAAGGGCGGCGGCAGCTAGACAGCGCGGGCACGTCTCCTCCGAGGATCTGCGAGGGGCCGCGAACGCGGCCCCTCGCGCATTCCGAGAGCAGAAGTACATTGAACACGTGGCCCGCGTTGCAGTAACGCACTTCGCCGACCGCATCGCCGAAGCGGTCGAGCGCAAGCGGAGCCAGGTCGTCGTCGGCCTCGACCCCATCCTCGACCAGCTTCCGGTCGAGCTCCGCGGCGAGACCGTGCTGGGACGCGAGCATGCCGCATCCGCCTGTGCCCGCTTCTGCTGCGGGATCATCGACGCGGTCGCCCCGTATGCCGTGGGGGTGAAGCCGCAGTCGGCGTTCTTCGAGGCGCTCGGCGCCGACGGCATACGCGCGCTCGAGGACGTCTGCGAATACGCGCGCACGGCGGAGCTGCTCGTGATCGCGGACGCGAAGCGAGGCGACATCGGGTCGACCGCGCGGGCGTACGCGGCCGCGTTCGTCGAGCCACGCGGCGAAGCGCCTCCGCTCGCCGACGCCGTCACCGTCAACCCGTATCTCGGCCGCGACGCGCTGGAGCCGTTCCTCGCCGCGTGCCGGCGCGACGGCGCGGGGCTCTTCTGTCTCGTGAAGACGTCGAATGCCGGCGGCGCCGACGTGCAGGACGTCCGCCTCTCCGACGGCACGGTGCTCTGGCAGCACGTAGCCGGGCTCGTCGGCGAATGGGGCGAGGACCTCGTCGGCGCGGGCGGTCTCTCCGCCGTCGGCGCCGTCGTCGGGGCGACGTTCCCGCAGGAGGTGGCCGAGGCGCGGCGCCTGCTTCCCCAGGCCGTCCTACTGCTCCCCGGCGTCGGCGCCCAGGGAGGGAAGCCGTCCGATCTCGCGGCCGCGTTCACGAGCGGCCCGGCGAGCGCGCTCGTCTCCGCCTCACGCTCGATCATCTACGCGTACCGGAACGTGACCGACGACTGGCGCGGGGCGGCCGGCGGAGCGACCGCCCGCCTGGCCCACGACGTCTGGGCGGCCTCGGGCTGGTGAGGCAGTACGTGGCACCCGCGGCGTCGCTCCTCGCCGTGACCGCGGCGGTGCTCGGGATCCACTACGGCCTCCAGCACAGGCCGCAGGCCGCCGTGCCGGTCGTGACTCGGACCGTTCCGGCACGGCCGCGCGTGCAGCGCGCGGCGGCCTTCACACGCGTCTATGTCGTCCAGCGCGGGGACAGCTTCTCCGTCATCGCGACGAAGACACACACGAGCGTCGCGGCGCTCGAGCGCCTCAATCCGAAGGCGAGCCCGACCGGACTGCGCGTGGGCCAGCACATCCGGGTGAAGTAGCCTTCCGCCGGCATGAGCCGGGGGTTGTTCGTCCTCGCGGTCGCGCTGGCCCTTGCACCATCGGCCCGCGCAGCGCCGCCGACCGTCGATGCGCGCGCCTTCACGGTCGTGAACGCCGCCGACGGGACGGTGCTCGCGTCCTCGAACGCGCACGCGCAATTGCCCGTCGCGAGCATCACGAAGCTGATGACCGTCATCGTCGCGCTCCAGCACCTCCGGCCGGACGACGTCGTGAAGGTCACCGCGCAGGCGGCGCACGTCGGTGAGGAGAGCATCCCGCTGCGCGCGGGACAGGTGCTGAGCGTGCACGACCTGCTCGAGGGCGCGCTCATCCAGAGTGCGAACGACGCTGCCGACGCGCTCGCCGCGGGCGCCTCGGGCGGCGACATCCCGCGCTTCGTCGAGTGGATGAACGAGGAGGCCGAGACGCTCGGGTTGACGGACACGCACTTCGTGCGGCCGGACGGCCTCGATGCGCCGGGGCACGTGTCGAGCGCGCATGACGTCGCGGTGCTCGCCCAGGTGGCGATGCACTCGCAGATCATCCGCGACATCGTCCGCAAGCGGACGGACTCGATCGAGGACGGCGCGTTCGTCCTGCACACCTGGAACGACCTGCTCGGCGTCTTCCCCGGCCTCATCGGCGTGAAGACCGGGCACACCGACGACGCCGGCTGGTGCGAGGTGGCTGCGGCGCGCCGTCCCGGGTACACGATCTACGCCGTCATCCTCGGCAGCCCCACCCGCGGACGGCGCAACTCCGATCTCGACCGCCTGCTGGCGTGGGGAGTATCGCGCTATCGCACGCTGACCCTGGTCGGGCGCGGCCCGGTGGTGCGCGTCGCGCTGCCGTACGGCCGCGCGCCGGTGGCGCTCGTCGCGACCAGGCCGCTCGTTCGCGTCGTCCGCACCGGACGGCCGGTGGTCGAGCGCGTGATCGCGCCCTCGGCCGTCGGGCTACCCGTGCGCCGAGGCACGCGGCTCGGGCGAATCGAGGTGTGGGCCGGCGGCACGCTGCTCGGATCGAGGCCGTTGCTCGCCGCCCGCTCTGTGCCGCGGCCGGGAGTGGGCGGGCGTCTACGCTGGTACGCGACGCGAACCGCGCAAGACCTCTGGGGCTTCATCCCGTGATCGTCACCGTCACCCTCAACGCTGCCGTCGACCGCACGCTCACCGTGCCGAACGTGCAGCTCGGCCACCGCCACCGCGCGAGCGCCAGCTTCACGTCGGCCGGCGGCAAGGGCATCAACGTCGCGCGCGCGCTGAAGTCGCTCGAGACGCCGGTGATCGCCACCGGGCTCGCAGGCGGACGCACGGGCGAGCGCATCGTCGAGGAGCTCGCCCTCGAGGCGATCCTCAACGACTTCGTCCGCATCTCCGACGAGTCGCGCACGTCGACCGCCGTCGTCGATCCAACCGGCGGCTCGCTGACGGAGATCTACGAATGGGGGCCGGCGGTGCGGCCGGACGAGCTGGAGATGCTGCTGGACAAGCTGCGCTACCTGTCGCGGGTCGCGTCGTTCGTCGTGTTCTCGGGCTCGCTGCCGCGCGACGTGGACGACGATTTCTACGCGGAGGCGATCCGCGATCTCAACCGGCGCGGCGTGCCGTGCGTCGTCGACTGCGAGGGCGAGCCGCTCCGCATCGCCGTCGACGCCGAGCCGTTCCTCGTCTCGCCGAACCAGCGCGAGGCGGAGGGCCTCGTCGGACAGGAGTTCTCCGACGACGCGGACTTCCTCATGGCGCTCGACACGATCGCCGACCTCGGAGCGCGGAACGTGCTGATCACGCAGGAGACGTCGTGCTTCGCCCTGATCCGGGAGGAGCGCACGGTCCGGCGGCTGCGTGCGTCGATCGAGCGCATCGATCCCGTTGCGCCGGTCGGCGCGGGCGACGTGCTGCTGGCGGGCTTCCTCGCGGCGCGATTCAACGACCAGCCCGTCGGAGACGCGCTGCGGAGCGCCGTCGGCTGCGCGGCCGCGTCGGTGCTGGAGGTGGGGGCGGGCCGGTTCGACCCGCGCGAGGCGAGCCGACTCGCGGCCGACGTCCAGCTCGAAGAGCTAGCGCCAGTCTCCGCCTGAGACGTCGAGGTTCGTCGTGAGCCGCCGCACGTCGGTGCCGTCCGTCTTCACCGCGTAGAGGTCGAACGTCGGCGTGTTCCCCAGCTTCGCCGCGATGAGGAAGCGCGTCCCGTCGGGTGACCAGGCGATGCTCCTGACCTGGCCGAACGGCAGCGGGACCTTCCGGCCGTCCACGACGACGGCCCTCCCGAGGAGATACGCGAGCCGTCCGTCGCTCGACCAGGCAACCGCGCGGGCGTCGCCGTTCCCGGACTTCACCCGATTCGCGCCGTCGGGGCTCATCGTCCAGACGGACGTCGGGTCCGTACGCCCGTTGACGTACGCGATGCGATTCGGTCCCCAGGAGACGAGGGAGCCGGGGGCGTGCAGGTCGGACGGCGTTCCGCCGCCGACGGCGACGATCTGCACGTCGGGCGCGCTGTCGCACGAGGAGTGCGAGAACGCGAGCTGCGCTCCGTCCGGCGACCAGCTCGGCGAGTCGTCGAACGTGCAGTCGGGCGGCGTCGTCAGCGTGGCGGCACCGGTGCCGTCGACGCCGATCGTGCGCAGCGCCTGCGGGCACCCCTTGCACGACAGCCCCGTGTACTGCGACTCGGCGAACGCGATGCGCGTGCGGTCCGGGGAGAGGATCGGTTGCACCTGGTTCGCCTGCACGTTCGTGATGCGGCGGAGCCCGGTGCCGTCGGGCGCGATCGCGTACAGGTTGTCGAACGGCTCGGCGCAGGAGCTCTGGTAGACGAGCGAGGCCGAGTGCGGCACCGCCTGCAGCCACGCGATCGCTGCGACCGCCCCGCCGTCGTCGTCGCAGCCCGGCACGTGCGTGTACACGCGCGTTCCGGCGCGCACCGCGAACGTCGGCCCCGTGCGGATCGTGTTGGGGCCGGCCGACGGTGCATTGCCGAACACGACGTGCGTCGGCGACGTCCAGACGGGCGCGCCGAACGGCGTTGCGAGACGCTTCGAGGAGACGAGTCGTCCCGAGCTCGTGCGCACCTCGCCGCGGCGGCCGTGCATCGTCGCGATCCTCTTCCCGTCCGGCGACCAGGCAGCCGAGGTCGCTGCGACCGAGAAGCGCTCGGCTCCTCGCTCGTCGACGACGTGGACGCGGCCGTCGTACGCACCCGTCGCGAACAACCCTGCCGTCGACCATCCGACCGGCTGGCCGCCGCTGGAGACGTTCCACACGCGCATCCCCGTCGGCGTGTACGCGTCGACTGACCCGCCCGTCGCGACCGTGACGAGCCCGCCGTCCGGCGACCACGCCGGATGGAAGAGCGTCGCCGCGCGCGCCACGGCTCGGGGCGGGCGGCCGTTCCCGGCCAGCCAGAGCGTCACCGTGTTCGAGGCGGCGCCGCCGGTCGTGTACGCGAGCGTGCGGCTGTCGGGCGCCCAGGCGATCTCGACCGAGTACTGCGAGGGGAAGCCCTTCGACGAGACGAGTTGCAGACCGCGTCCGTCGGTGCCGATCGTCCACACCCCGCCGCCGAGCCGGTCGCTGACGAATGCGACGAGCTTCCCGTTCGGCGAGACCACGGGCATCGTCTCCTGCCAAGGACTGTGCGTGAGATTCGTGACGCGCCCGCTCGAGTCGACTCGATAGACGTCGCCCGTCACCGCAGGCGCGCGGTCGGCGGCGAACACGATGAGCGAGGGCGGACTCCCGTGCGGCGCGCCGCTCGCCGACACCATCGCCGCGATCGCTGCGGCGAGAGGCTTCACGGTGCGAGCGTGACGGCGCGGATGCGCCCGCGCCCGCCGACGTTCTCGGCCCAGGCGATGCGGTTGCCGACGATCGAGAGGCCGATCGGCGTTCCGCCCGCCTTGGCGACCGGGCGGACGCGCTTGCCGTGAATGGCGACGGCACGGATGGAGCGGCCGACGCGAAACACGATCGTGCGGTCGCCGACGGACAACGTCGGCGCCGCACCGGGCGGCAGCTTGAGCGTGCCGAGCGGCTTGCCCGACGTCGCGTCGTACCAGTCGAGCACGAGCCTCCCGGCCGACCGGCCGAGCACCGCGAGCGCGGTGGCCGAAAGCCCGATCGCGACCGGCGTCGACTGCACCGAAACGCTCGCGACGCGCGAGCCGCTCCGTGCGTCGAGCACTTCGACGGGAACGTCGGCCGACGCGAGCGGTCGTCCGTCGGCGGCCGCCGCGCCGCTCGCCGGCACATAGGCGATGGCATCGCTCGAAGCGGCCAGCATCACCGCCGCGGATGCGCTCTTGATCTTGAGCGGGGCCTTGCGGCCGACGATGCGGTAGACCCCGCCGTCGGTCACCTTGAGCGCGCATGCCCCGGGCTCGGTCGGCGTCGACAGACAGGCGACCTGATCCTTGTACGCGACCTGGGCGACGGCATAGACGAGCGTCCCTCCGCTGCCGGCCACGCCGCCGAGCCACAACCCGGCCCCGTGATTCGCGTGCGCGACCTCCTGGAAGCGGCGCTCGCGCGGGTCGGCGACCGTGGCTCCGAGCACGTAGTCGAACTTCAGCGCCTGCGCCGCCGACTCGTGCAGCGTCCAGAGGAGCGCCGGATGGCCGTCGTTGAAGGAGACGGCAAGTCCGACGGGCGAGCCGGCCGGCACGTGCCAGCCGCAGGTCACGTTCCGGTACTTCGGGCCCTGGGACGGGAGCGGCTGCCGGGCGCTCCCGAGCTGCCAGAGCCACACCTCGTTGCAGCCCTTCGAGCCCTTGGGGGCGAACCAGGCGACGAGATCCCCGTCCTGCGCGAACGCGGCGATGGTGCGATGGGCCGGGCTCGTGTAGATCGTCTGCACCTGCCCGGCGCGGGTGGCCGTATGGAGGATCGAGGCCGCAAGAGCAAGCGCGCCGAGCAGCATGCGCATCGCCTGCACGGTAACCCCCTCGTGTTAGGAGGGTGTTTTGAACAGGGCGCGTCCGCGGAGGTTGGTACCCTGGCCTTCTTGAGCGTCGAATTCCGTCCCGACGAGCTGCAGCGGCTGCTCGAGCTGGACCGGAAGTTCGCCCGCGAAGGCCTGACGTTCGACGACGTCCTCCTCGTTCCGGCCGAGTCGTCGGTGCTCCCGAACGAGGTCTCGACGCGTACGCGCCTGACCCGGTCGATCGAGCTGAGCATTCCCATCGTCTCGGCGGCGATGGACACCGTTACCGAGGCTCGGCTGGCCATCGCCCTCGCGCGCGAGGGCGGTCTCGGCGTCGTCCACCGCAACCTCTCCATCGCCGAGCAGGTGGCGGAGGTCGACAAGGTGAAGCGATCCGAGGCGGGGATGATCGTCGAGCCCGTCACGCTGCCACCGAGCGCGCTCGTGCGGGAGGCGCTCGAGCTGATGGCCCACTACAAGGTCTCCGGCGTTCCGATCACCGACGGGGACAACGTCCTCGTCGGGATCCTCACGAACCGCGACCTGCGCTTCGAGGACGACGTCCAGCAGCCGGTGTCGGCGCTCATGACGGCGCGCGAGCTCGTCACCGCCCCCGTGGGCACGACGCTCGCGGAGGCCGAGGAGATTCTGCATCGCCACAAGATCGAGAAGCTTCCCGTCGTCGACGCCGACGGCCGGCTGCGCGGGCTCATCACCGTGAAGGACATCCAGAAGAAAGTGCAGTTCCCGTACGCGACGAAGGACGACCGCGGCCGGCTCCGCGTCGGCGCGGCCGTCGGCGTCGGGCCCGACGCGCTCGAGCGTGCGCAGGCGCTCGCCGCCGCAGGGGCGGATGTCCTCGTCGTCGACACCGCGCACGGCCACTCCGTCGGGGTCATCGACATGGTGCGCAGGATCAAGGACGCGGTTGCCGTCGACGTCATCGCCGGGAACATCGCGACCGGCGAGGCTGCGCAGGCGCTCGTCGATGCGGGCGCGGACGCGGTGAAGCTCGGAGTCGGGCCGGGCAGCATCTGCACGACACGCGTCGTCGCAGGTGTCGGCGTCCCGCAGGTGACCGCGATCCACGAGGCGGCGCAGGCGGTGGACGTGCCGGTCATCGGCGACGGCGGCATCACGTCCTCCGGCGACATCGCGAAGGCGATCGCCGCAGGGGCCGACACGGTCATGCTCGGCTCGATGCTCGCCGGCACCGATGAGGCGCCCGGCGAGGTGATCGTGCACCAGGGCGAGCGCTTCAAGGAGTACCGCGGCATGGGCTCGCTCGGCGCGATGAAGGCACGCGGATTCTCGAAGGACCGCTACTTCCAGAACGACGTCGAAGACGTGGACAAGCTCGTGCCCGAGGGAATCGAGGGCCGCGTCCCGTACAAGGGCCCGCTGGCGCCGATCGTGCACCAGCTCGTGGGCGGCGTCCGCCAGGCGATGGGCTACTGCGGCGCGGCGACGATCGAGGACATGAAGTCGGCACGCTTCGTCCGCATCACCGGAGCGGGGCTGCGCGAGTCGCACCCGCACGACGTGACGATCACGAAAGAGGCGCCGAACTATCGCCGCTGAGCCGTCGAACGTCGTCCAGCTCCCGGTCGCCGAGGACCGGCCGGTGCTGGTGGTCGACCTCGGCGGCCAGTACTCGCAGCTGATCGCGCGGCGGGTGCGCGAGTGCCGCGTGTACTCCGAGCTCGTCGGGCACACGATCTCGCCCGAGGCCGTGCGCGCGCGCAATCCATACGCACTCATCCTCAGCGGAGGCCCGGCGTCCGTGTACGCGGAGGACGCGCCGCACGTCGATCCGCGCGTGTTCGAGCTCGGGATCCCGACACTCGGCATCTGCTACGGCGCGCAGCTGCTCGCGCTCGACCTCGGCGGCCGCGTCGACCGCACGGGCGTCTCCGAGTTCGGAAAGACCGCCATGCACGTGACCGAGTCGCTCCTGCTGAAGGACACGCCTGCGGACCAGACGGTGTGGATGTCGCACCGCGACACGGTCGTCGCGGCGCCCGAGGGCGCAGCCGTCGTTGCAAGCTCGCCGGCGACTCCTGTCGCAGCGTTCGAGTCGCGTGAGCGTTCGCTCTACGGTGTCCAGTTCCATCCCGAGGTCGTGCACACGCCGCACGGGATGGACGTGCTGAAGAACTTCCTGTACGAGATCGCGGGCGCACCGCCGGCGTGGACGCCGGCCGCGGTGATCGAGGAGCAGGTCGGGCGCATCCGCCGGCAGGTCGGCTCCGCGCGCGTGCTCTGCGCGTTGTCCGGTGGAGTCGACTCCGCGGTCGCGGCGCTGCTCGTGCACAAGGCGGTCGGCGACCAGCTCACGTGCGTGTTCGTCGACCACGGGCTGCTGCGCAAGGACGAAGCCGAGCAGGTGGTGGAGACGTTCGGTGAGCATTTCCACGTGCCACTCGTGCACGTCCAGGCGCAGGACCGGTTCCTCGAGCTGCTCGCCGGCGTCGAGGACCCGGAGGAGAAGCGCAAGATCATCGGTCGCGAGTTCATCCGCGTCTTCGAGGAGGAGGCGCGGACCCTGGGCGACGTGGAATGGCTCGTCCAGGGGACGCTGTACAGCGACGTGATCGAGTCGGGCGGCACCGAGGGCGTCGCCGCCACGATCAAGTCGCACCACAACGTCGGCGGATTGCCGGACGACATGAAAATGCGCCTCGTCGAGCCGTTGCGGCTGCTGTTCAAGGACGAGGTGCGTCGGGTCGGCGAGGAGCTCGGGATGCCGGAGCGCATGGTGTGGCGGCAGCCGTTCCCGGGCCCCGGGCTCGCGATCCGCATCATCGGCGACGTCACGGCCGAGCGCCTCGCGATCCTGCGCGAGGCGGACGCGATCCTTCAGGAGGAGGTCCGCCGCGCGGGGATGTACCGCAACCTGTGGCAGTCGTTCGCGGTGCTGCCGGCCATCCGATCGGTCGGCGTGCAGGGAGACGAGCGCACGTACGGCTATCCGATCGTGCTGCGCGCGGTGACGAGTGACGATGCGATGACCGCCGACTGGGCCCGCCTGCCGTACGAGCTGATCGAAGCCGTCTCGAGTCGCGTCGTCAACGAGATCCCGGGTGTGAATCGCGTCGTGCTCGACGTCACGTCGAAGCCGCCGGCGACGATCGAGTGGGAGTAGCGCGGTGCCTGACACCGGCGTTACGGTGCTCCCGTGGCCGCACCGCGAATCGACCATGTGGTCATCGCCGTCTCCGACTACGAGCGCTCCAACCGCTTCTACGCGGACGTGCTCGGGGTCGACGTGCACGAGATCTCGCGCGGCCGCTATGCGTACAAGCTCGCGGACGGCCAGCAGCTGAACGTCCACGGCCCAGGCTCGAGCCCCGTTCCACGCGCCGCCGAACCCGTGCGGCCGGGGAACAGCGACCTCTGCTTCGTCTGGGACGGCACGCCCGAGGAAGCCGTCGCGCACCTCCTCTCGCACGGCATCGAGGTCGAGCTCGGCCCGGCGACCCGGACGGGTGGGAGGGGACGGGGCACGAGCGTGTACTTCCGCGATCCCGACGGCACGCTCCTCGAGCTGATCTCGTATTGACCGTGGCCCGGTGTCAGACACCGCTGCCCGGGTGTCTGACACCGGCGCACAGTTTTGGCCGGTGTCTGACACCGCTGTGCGGGTGTCGGACACCGGCGTACAGTTGATTCATGGACCTGCGGGAGATCCTCAAGCGACGCCGCATGGTGCGCCACTACACGGGCGAGGCCATCCCGCGCGAGACGCTCGAGCGCATCGTCGCCACCGTGCGACGCGCGCCGAGCGCCGGCTTCAGCCAGGGACAACGACTCCTCGTCGTCGACGACCAGGGCCTGCTCGCCGATCTCGCCGCTCTCGCCGGCAACGACGACGCGGACGTCGAGCCGTGGTTCCCGAGCGCGCCCGCGCACGTGCTCGTCCTGACGCGCGAGGCCGACTACCACGATCGGTACCGCCGTGAGGACAAGCTCCAGGACGGCGAGGAGATCGAATGGCCCGTCCCGTTCTGGTACGTCGACGCCGGCGCGACGTTGATGCTCGTGCTCCTCACCGCGGTCGACGAAGGGCTCTCCGCCGGCGTCTACGGCGTGCCGGTCGCGCAGGATCCTGCCTGGCGGGCCCTCCTGAATATCCCGGACGAGCTGCGCATCGTCGCAGGTGTCACCATCGGACGCGGCGCGCCCGATCCCGGATGGAGCGAGAAGACGAGCCGTGCGACGCAACGGCGCCGCGCGCTCGACGAGCTCGTCAAATGGAACACCTGGAGCTCGTAGCCCGACTCGCCGCGGCTCGGATCGGCGCCACGTTCAACCAGTACGCGCAGTCGGAACTGTGCAGGAGGAGGCTGGCGGCGCACCTGGCCGAGCGCGAGAGCGTCGACACCATCCTCGTCGGCGAGGCCGCGGGCTACCGCGGCGCGCGCGTCAGCGGGCTCGCGTTCACCTCCGAGCGGCAGCTGACCGGCACGGGCCCCGCCGAGGCGTCGGCGACGATCGTCCACCGGGTGCTGGCCGAGCTCGGCCTCGAGGACGCCGTCCTGCTCTGGAACGTCGTCCCGACCCATCCCGGCACCGCGAGCTCGAACCGCAGGCCGACCGCGGCCGAGGTCGAGGCGGCGCGGCCGTTCCTCGCCGAGCTCGTCCGGGGACGGCGGGCGCTCGCGGTCGGGCGCCTCGCGGCCTCCGTCCTGGATGCCCCATACGTCCGCCACCCGGCGTACGGCGGGGCAGGCCGATTTGCAGAAGGATTGCGGGCGGCTTTCGCTACAATCCCGCCCCGGCGCGCCACCCGCGCCCCTTTCTCATGAGAACGTACTCAGCCAAGCCCGGAGAGATCACGCGCGAGTGGTATCTCGTCGACGCCCAGGGCAAGACTCTGGGGCGCCTCGCCACCCAGATCGCCGACACGCTCCGCGGCAAGCGCAAGCCGCAGTTCACCCCGCACGTCGATACCGGCGACTTCGTCGTCGTCGTCAACGCGGAGAAGATCGCGGTCACGGGCAACAAGCTCGACCAGAAGATGTACTACCGCCACTCCGGCTATCCGGGCGGCCTGAAGCAGCGGACGTTGCGAGAGCAGCTCGACCGGCGCCCGACCGAGGTGCTCCGCAGCGCGGTCAAGGGCATGCTCCCCAAGAACCGGCTGGCGCGCCAGCAGATCACGAAGCTGAAGATCTACGCGGGCCCCGAGCATCCACACGGCCCGCAGAACCCCAAGCCTTTGGAGCTGAATTGAGTCAGATCGCTCAGTACCGCGGCACCGGCAAGCGCAAGACCTCGGTCGCCCGCGTCATCCTGCGGCCCGGTGACGGCACGACCTGGGTGAACGGCCGGACGCTGGACGAGTACTTCCCCCGGGCGGTGTGGCGGACGCTCGCGATCGCACCGCTGCGCACCGCGGGCCTCGAAGGCCAGTACGACCTGCGCGTTCGCGTGCACGGCGGCGGCCTCACCGGCCAGGCTGGGGCGGTGCGGCACGGCGTCGCCCGCGCGCTCGTCGACCTGAACCCGGAGCTCCGGGTCCCGCTCAAACGCGAGGGCTACCTCACGCGGGACGCACGCCAGGTCGAGCGCAAGAAAGCCGGTCTGCACAAGGCGCGCAAGGCGCCGCAGTTCTCGAAGCGGTAGCCGCTACCCCTTCAGGGGGTCACTGCCGCCCGGAAACGCGCCGACATACCCCGTATGCGGCAGCGGCGTTGCCTTGCTCTCATCGTCATCGCGATCCTCGCGGCGGTCACGGCCGGGGTGGCGGCATCGCCGGCGTTCGCCGACCCGCCCGTCGGGACGCCGTACTGCATGGACGGGAACCAGACGTTCACGATCTGGGACGCGGCCTCGGCGCATGTCACGAACAAGGTCGTCACCCAGTTCGGGGGTGTGATCACGGTCGGCGAGAACGATCCGGCCAACGCCGGGCGCTCGGCGGTGCAGCAGTACTACGACGCAATCGAAACGAGCGACGCGACCGGAAACTACGGGGTCGACACGACGATCCCGAACTACGTCATCCACCACATCGGCACGGGCGCCTGCCCCGTCGCGCCCGAGAACCACGTCTTTCTCTGCTATTCGAAGTTCGAGGTCGATCCCGGAGTCTGGCCGGTCGGCCAGGCTGAGGCGCTCCTCGAGAGCGGCTACTGGAAGCCCTCCGCTGTCAGCGGCATGGTGGATGGGGCCACGAACATCGGCTCGTTCCATCTCGTGTGCAATCCCCCGGCATCGTCGGTCTCCGACGGCTCGTACATCGGGGGCGACGGCTCGATGATCGCCGGCGCCGATGCCGGCATCGCCGGCTTTTACCCGCACGTCGGCTAGAACGACGTTTCGCCGACCGCCGCAGGGGTCATGCCGTGCCGGACATGGCACAGCTAGAGTCCCCCGCCGTGGCGCGGTCGTACTTCGGCACGGATGGTGTCCGCGGCATCGTCGGCGAGTTCGTCACCGCCGACCTCGTTGAACGCCTGGGCAAGGCATCCGCCCTCTGGTCGGGACGGGGCCGCGTGTTCATCGGCCGCGACACGCGCGCGTCCGGGGAGGAGCTCGCGGAGGCGTTTGCGCGCGGCGTCGCGTCCGCGGGAGGGGTTGCCGTGCTCGGAGGAGTCGTGCCGACTCCGGCGGTGGCGCTCCTGCGGCTCGATCTCGGCGTCGTCATCTCTGCGTCGCACAACCCGCCCGAGTACAACGGGGTGAAGTTCTTCGACCGCGACGGGCACAAGCTCACCGATGACGCCGAGGAGGAGATCGAAGCCCTTCTCGATGCCGACGCGACGGGCGGCGGCGAGATCGACCGCGTCGGCTTCGCGGCAGAGAGCTACCTCGAGCACGTGGTCGAGCGCTTCGGCTCCGACCTCTCCGGCCTGCGCATCGCCGTCGACTGCGCGAATGGCGCATACGCCGGCATCGCGCCGACGACCTTCGAACGGCTTGGCGCGGACGTGACTGCGATCGGCGACGCGCCGGACGGCAACAACATCAACGTCGGCTGTGGCGCGACCGATCTCGCCCTCCTGAAGAAGACCGTGCGGGACGGCGGGCTCGACCTCGGCGTCGCGTTCGACGGCGACGGCGACCGCATGCTCGCGGTCGACGGCGACGGCGTGATGGTGGACGGCGACCAGATCGTCGCGGTCCTCGCGCTGCACCTCGGCGTCGATCTCGTCGCCGTCACGAGCATGGCGAACCTCGGCTTCCACCGTCTGATGGAGGAGCGCGGTGTGCGCGTCGTGACGACGGACGTCGGCGACCGGTACGTGCTCGAGGCGCTGCACCGCGAAGGCGGACTGCTCGGCGGCGAAGAGTCGGGCCACATCATCTTCCTGCGCGATCACGTCACCGGCGACGGCCTCGCTGCCGCGCTTCTCCTCTGCGACGCCGTGCGCGGAACGACGCTCGCCGAGGTGGCCGCGGCGATGACGCGCTATCCACAGTCGAAGCAGAACGTGCCGCGCGCCGGCCGCGGACCGCTGCCTCCCGCCCTGCTCGAGGCCGTCGATCGGCTCAACGGCGAGCTGAACGGCGGCGGGCGCGTGCTCGTGCGTCCGTCGGGCACGGAGCCCGTCGTCCGCGTGCTCGCCGAGGCCCCCACGGAGGAGGAGTCGGAAGCCCTCTGTGGTAGGGTGGTACAGCTCGTAAGAGAAGAGCTCGGCTGACCGTCCCGCGACGCTGCGGACCGGTCCGACAGCCGGGCTCGTTGCATTTCTGAGGCGCCATGTGCGGGATCATCGGATACGTCGGAGAACGTGAGGCGAAGCCGCTCCTGCTCCAGGGGCTGAAGCGCCTCGAGTACCGCGGCTACGACTCCGCGGGCATCGCGCTGCGCGAGCACGACCGTCTCGATTACGTGCGCGCGGTCGGCAATCTCGAGAACCTCGTTGCAGCTGCGGGCCCGAACGGATCGACGTCGCGACACGGGCTCGGCCACACGCGCTGGGCCACGCACGGCGGCGTCACCGAGCAGAATGCGCATCCGCTCGCCGGGTGCGACTCGGCGAAGGTCGCGATCGTCCTCAACGGCATCGTCGAGAACTACCGGGAGCTGAAGGCGCAGCTCGAGGCGGAGGGCCACACGTTCACGTCGGAGACCGACGCGGAAGTGGTCGTGCACCTGCTCGAGCGCGAGTACGACGGCGACCTGACGGCCGCGCTCGTCCGCGTCTTCCCGCAGCTCGAGGGCCACTTCTCCATCGTCGCCATGCACCACGACCATCCCGATCTCCTCGCCGGTGTCAGACACCAGACGCCTCTCGTCGTCGGCGTCGGCGACGGAGAGATGTTCATCGCGTCGTCGGTGGCCGCGTTCCTCAGCGAGACGCGGCGCGCGTACTTCCCCGTGGACGGCGAGATCGTCGAGATCACGCCTGCGGGCGCGCGCTTCCTCGTCGACGGCGCCGAGGTCGAGCGCGAGCTCGAAGACATCCAGTGGGACCAGGAGGTCGCCGAGAAGGGCGGCTTCGAGACCTTCATGCTGAAGGAGATCTACGAGCAACCGGAGGCCGTCGCCGAGACGATCGGGGACCGCGTCCGCGGTCACAACCTCGTGCTCGACGCGCTCGCGATGACCGAGCTCGAGGTCCAGAACCTGCGCCGAGTCGTCATCGTGGCGTGCGGGACGGCGTATCACGCGGCGGTCGTCGGGCGCTACGTGATCGAGGAATGGGCGCGCGTTCCTGTGGAGCCGGACATCGCGAGCGAGTGGATCTACCGCAACCCGGTGCTGTCCAAGGACACGCTCGTGATCGGCATCTCGCAGTCGGGCGAGACGCGGGACACGGTGAATGCGATCAAGCTGGCGCGCGAGCTCGGCGCGCGCACGCTCGCGATCACGAATCAGATGGGCACGCAGATCACGCGCGAAGCAGAGGCGACCATGTACACCCGGTGCGGCCTCGAGGTCGGCGTCGCTGCGTCGAAGACGTTCACCGCGCAGGCCGCGCTTCTGTGTCTCATCGCCCTGAAGATGGCGCAGATCCGCAAGACGCTGCCCGCGGACGAGATCGACTTCATCCTCGACCGCCTGCACGAGCTGCCGGAGAAGATCCAGACGTTCCTCGACGACGTCGATGCGGGCCGCCATCGCATCGAGGAGATCGCGCAGCGCTTCTACGAGAAGCCGTTCTTCCTCTACCTCGGACGCCACATCGGGCTCCCGGTCGCACTCGAAGGCGCGCTGAAGTTGAAGGAGATCTCGTACATCCCGACCGACGCCTACTCGGCGGGCGAGATGAAGCACGGCCCGATCGCGCTGCTCGACGAAGGGACACCGGTCGTCGTGGTGGCGACGAACATCCACGTCTACGACAAGATCGTCTCGAACATCCAGGAGACGCGCGCACGCGGCGCCCACGTGATCGCGATCGCGACCGAGGGCAACGAGGACATTCAGCACCATGCGGACGACGTGATCTTCGTGCCGCGCACGCCCGCGTTCCTGCAGGCGGTGCTCGCGGTCGTCCCGCTTCAGCTGCTCGCGTACCGGATCGCCCGGCTCCGCGGCTTGAACGTCGACCAGCCGCGGAACCTCGCAAAAACGGTCACGGTCGAGTAGAGCACCATCCGGCCGGACCCTCCTAGTCGGCAGGCGGCTTCCGCAGCCGCTTGACCTGCGCGCGCCGCTGCTTCGTCTCGCGTTGGCGCTCCCGCGAGGCCGCCGTGGGCTTCGTGGCGACGCGCCGCCGCTCGACGTGCAGCGCAGCCCGCAGGGAGGCGACGAGCCGTTCGACGGCGAGCTCGCGGTTGCGCAGCTGGCTCCGCTCGTCCTGCGCGACCGCGCGCAGAACCGGCCCGGCCTTGGCGACCACGCGCCGTTTCTGCGCAGGCGAGAGCGCATCCGATGCCTCGACGTCGAACACCGCCTCGACGCGAGTCTCGGACTTCTGGGCGTGTTGTCCGCCGGGCCCGCTCGACCTCGAGGTGCGCAGAACGATCTCGCGCAGCGGCAGAACGACCGAGCGGGTGACGCGAATAGACTCGCCGTCCATGGCCGCGATTCTCCTCGACGTCGACGGTGTGCTGCACGTCTCCGGTCAGCCCATCCCCGGCGCGGCCGCGGCGGTGAGCCGCCTGCGGGCCGACGGCCACCGGCTCCGGTTCGTGACGAACACGACGACGCGCTCCCGGGCGCGGCTGGCGGAGGAGCTGCGCTCCGCCGGGATCGAGGTCGACGACGCCGAGGTCCAGACCACGGCTGACGCCGCGGTCAACGCGCTCCGCGGGAAGCGCGTGCTCGCGCTCGTCATGCAGGGGCTCGTCGCCGACCTGGAGGGGATCGAGCTCGTCGGCGACGGCGCCGATGCCGTCCTCATCGGCGGCGCCGACGAGACGCCCGAGACGAACCTCGTCTTCTCCTACATGAATCTGGCCCGGGCGTTCGCGGAGCTCGAGCTGGGCGCCTCGCTCTACTGCCTGCACCGGAACCGATGGTGGCAGACGGGCCGGGGGCCACTCCTCGACGCGGGCGCATTCGTCGCCGGGCTCGAATACGCGGCCGACGTGGAGGCCACCGTCATCGGCAAGCCGAGCGTGTCCTACTTCACCGCTGCGTGCGAGGCGCTCGACGCGGACCCGGAGCTCACGTGGATGGTGGGCGACGACCTCGAGAGCGACATCGCGGGGGCGCACGCGATGAACATGCGCACCGTGCTCGTGCGCACGGGAAAGTTCCGCCCCGATGCGGTCGAACGGTCGCGCGTGCGGCCGGACGGCATCGTGTCGTCGATCGGGCAGCTCCCGGATTGGCTGGAGGAGCACCTCTGAGCGTGAAGGTGGGAACCGACCTGATCGAGATCGAGCGCGTGCGGCGCGCGCTCGGCCGGTACGACCGATTCCGCGACCGGTGCTTCACCGCCGCCGAGCAGGCCTACTGCGACTCGAGGCCGAACCCCGCGCAGAGCTACGCGGGGCGGTTCGCCGGCAAGGAGGCGGTCGGGAAGGCACTCGGCTTCGGCGTGGCCCGGGCGTTTGCGTGGAGGGACATCGAGATCGTGGGCCGCCCAAAGCCGTCGGTGCATCTCTCCGGTCGCGTCGCCGCCTGGGCCGAGCACGTCGGGGCCGGCGTCATCGACCTCTCCATGACGCACTCGCGCGAGCTCGCGCAGGCCGTCGCGGTGGTGAGCGATGCCTGAGCTCGAGCCCTTGTACTCCGCGGCGGAGATGCGGACCGCCGAGGAGCGCTACACGGGGAGCGTCGAGGAGCTGATGGAACGGGCAGGCAAGGCCGTCGCGCGAGTCGGGCTCGAGCAATATCCGCGCGCGCAGCGCTGGACGGTCGTGTGCGGCGGCGGCGCGAACGGCGGCGACGGCCGCATCGCCGCACGCGAGCTGGAGCACGGGCAAAAGGACGTACGCGTCGTAGACGCGAAGGCGGGTGAGTCGGAGCTCGGCGATCCCGAGGTGATCGTCGACGCCCTCTTCGGCACGGGCTTCGCGGGCGAGCCGCGGCCCGACGCTGCCGAGCTGATCGGGCGAATCAACGCGTCCTCCGCGCGCGTGCTCGCGGTCGACCTGCCGTCCGGCGTCGACTCGTCGACCGGCGAGGTCGCGGGCGTCTCCGTGCGCGCCGACACCACGGTCACCTTCCACGGACGCAAGGTCGGCCTCGTCGTCGCGCCCGGACGCTTCCACGCCGGCAGCGTCCACGTCGTCGACATCGGGCTCGATGCGCTCGACACCGAGCACCACCTGGTCGGCGCCGGGATCCTGCGTTTGGTCCCGCGCCGGCGCGAGGCCGACAACAAGTACACAGCGGGCCACGTGCTCGTCGTCGGAGGCTCGCCGGGCTTGACCGGCGCGCCGTCGTTGACGGCGATGGCCGCCCTGCGTGCCGACGCCGGCTACGTGACGCTCGCCGCGCCGGAATCGACGCTGCCGGTGTTCGAGCAGCGCCTCCTCGAAGTGGTCAAGCGCCCGTTGCCGGACGATCTGACCGAGCTCGCGGCGAAGGCGTCCGCGCTCGCGATCGGACCGGGTCTCGGACGCAGCGATGAGGCGCGCCGACTCGTGCGCCGCTCGCTCGCAGAGATCGCGCTGCCCGCCGTCGTCGACGCCGACGCGCTGTTCCAGCTCGAGCCGGACGATTGGCCCGCGCCGCGGGTGCTGACGCCGCACGAGGGCGAGCTCGCGCGGCTTCTGGGACGCGATTCCACGGATGTCGCCGCGCATCGCATCGCCTGCGTGCGCGAGGCCGCCGACCGGTTCCGGTGCGTGGTCCTGCTCAAGGGGGCGGACACGCTCGTCGCCGCTCCGGGCCGGGGCCTGCTCGTGTCCTCGCTCGGGCTTCCCTCGCTCGCGACCGCGGGAACGGGTGACGTCCTGACCGGAATCGTCGCCGCGTTCCTCGCCAAAGGCATGGAGCCGCA
Organism: Gaiellaceae bacterium; assembly: GCA_036260475.1. Classification (GTDB taxonomy): domain Bacteria; phylum Actinomycetota; class Thermoleophilia; order Gaiellales; family Gaiellaceae; genus Palsa-739. The sequence continues at coordinate 30,864 of DATAMX010000040.1, forward strand.
GCTCGCCGCCGCCGCGGCCGCCGCCGCGCAACAGCGCGCGTCGGTCGAGGCGCCGCAGCGTGCCGGCCTCGTTGCGAGCGATCTGATCGACGCGCTTCCGCGCGCGCTCCGGTAATGCACCGGTCCGAGATCACGATCGACCTGGGAGCCGTCCGGCACAACGTGCGCCGGCTGCTCGATGCGCTGCAGGGCGCGCAGCTCTGGGCCGTCGTCAAGGCGAACGCGTACGCACACGGCGCGACCGACATCGCGGGCGCGGCGCTCGGCGCGGGCGCCTCGGCGCTCTGTGTCGCCACCGTCTCCGAAGCGCTTGCGCTGCGGCGCGAGTTCCCCACCGCGCGCATCATCGTCATGGGGCCTGCGCTGAACCGCGAGGTGGGGCAGGCGCGTGACGCGCAGCTCGAGCTCGTCGTCTCGTCGGACGACGTCCCGCCGGGTGTCCGCGTCCACGTGAAGCTCGACACGGGCATGGGTCGCTGGGGCGTCTCCGAGCTCTTCTCTCCGGCGCTCGAGGTGGTCGGCCTCATGAGCCACCTCGCAACGGCGGACACCGATGCGGCGTACGCGGAGTGGCAGATCGAGCGCTTCCGCGCCGAGACCGCTCCGTATACGCATCTCGAGCGGCACATCGCGAACAGCGCGGGCGCGTTACGGTATCCCTCCGCTGCGTTCGACGCTGCGCGGTGCGGCATAGCCGTTCTCGGCCTCTCGCCGTTCGGCACCGATCCCTCCGAGGACGGGCTGCACGCCGTGCTCGGGTGGACGAGCCACGTTGCGCTGTGCAAGCGCCTCCGTCCCGGTCAGAGCACCGGGTACGGCCGACGCTTCGTCGCCGACGCCGACACGTGGATCGGGATCGTCCCCGTCGGGTATGCCGACGGGTTTCGCCGTGACCTGACCGGAACGAGCGTCCGTGTCGGCGGAGAGCCCCGGCGGGTGATCGGGACCGTTTCGATGGACGCCTTCGCGGTCGAGCTCGAAGGTGAGGTCCCCATCGGGACGCCGGTCACGATCATCGGCCACGGCGTGCTCGCCGAGCAGCATGCACGTGCCGCCGGCACGATTCCCCATGACTTCGCGTGCGGGATCAACACCAGCCCATTGCGGGCCCGCCGGGTGGTCATCGATGCCTGACCGGTTCGCCAGGACGGCCGAGCAGGTGGCCGCGCACCAGGACGAGCGTGCCGCCGCGCTCGCCGGCGTCGTGCACACGTTCGTTCTCGCACACGGTGACGAGCGCGCGATCGACGTCGGGACGGGCGCGGGTGCGCTGGCATTCGCACTCGCGCCGATCGTCCGGGAGGTGGTCGGCGTCGACCGGGTCCCGGAGCTGCTCGACCTCGCGCGGGAACGTGCCGCCGACCACCGCAACGTGACGTTCGTCGAGGGCGACGCCGAGCACCTGCCGTTCGAGGACGGCTCCTTCGATCTCGCCTGTACGCTCAGGACGCTCCATCACGTCCCGCGGCCGGAGCTCGTCCTCGCCGAGCTCGTGCGCGTCACGCGTTCGGGCGGTCGCCTCCTCGTGGTCGACCAGATCGCTCCGGCCGACCCGCTCGCCGCGCTTGCCCTCGACCGCTTCGAGCGTGCGCGTGACCCGGGTCACACCCGCGTCCTTCCGGAGATCGACTTGCGGCAGCTCTTCGAGGCGAATGGGCTCGTGCTCGTCCGTGACCGCCACGACGACGAGCGCCGGGCTCTGGACGCGTACCTCGACCTCGCGGACTGCTCGGGCGACGAGCGTGACCGCGCGCTCGCGCTGGCACCCGAGGGCCCCGAGGCCTACACGGCCCGGCTCGGCTGGTATCTCCTACGTCGAGGTTGACTCGTGCTTGTGCTGGAGGTGGTCGACCGCCTGGCGGAGCTGCTCGCGCTCCGTCGCCAGACCGGTGAACGAGAGCTCGAGACGCCGGTCGCCCTCGGGCGTGAGGCGGAGATACGCCACCCGGCCGTCGCGTCCCGACTGCTCGCGTGTGACGAGCCCGCTCTCCTCGGCACGGCTCACGAGCTCGGTGATGGTGCTCTGTGCGAGCTGCATCCGGCGCGCGAGCTCGGTCACGGTGGACTGCCCGCTTCCGTCGGGCGCGCCCTTGATCATCAGCAGCAGCAGGTAGCGCTGCGGCGTCAGCCCGGACTGCCGCGCCACGCGCTCGCTCTGGCGCAGGAACGCACGCAGGGAGGCGCGGAAATCGGCGACGGCGATGTACTCGTCCAGGGTCATCGAGTCGATCCTACGTCGCCCGCCGCGAGAAGCCGAGAGCGCGGGCGAATGAATTCGGTATGAGTGCCTGCAGCTTTCCCGCGATGCCGTAATAGCGCGGGACGCTCGTCTCTCCCCGGCCGTGCTCGAGCGATGCGAGGACGTGCGCGGCCACGGTCTCCGGGCCGACGACGATGCGCCGCACGGGCCGCGGCAGCCACGACTGCGGAAACCCTTCGGTCTCGACGAAGCCCGGCTTCACGGTGTGCACCCGGATGCGCCGGCGCCGGAGCTGGGCGGCCGTCGCGCGTGAGAACGCGAGCTGTGCGTGCTTCGACGCGGAGTAGGGGCCTGAGGGTGGAAAGGCGACGTCGCCGGCGACAGAGACGATGTTGACGACGTCGGCCGGCGCCGCCGCCTCGAGGCCCGGGAGAAAGGCGCGCAGGCACCAGACGCCGCCGAGGTAGTTGACGCGGATGACTTCCTCGATCACGGACGGGTCGGCGTCGAGGAAGCTCGCGCGTCCTGCAATCCCTGCGTTGTTGACGAGGAGTCCGATCTGCGGGTGCCGCTCGAGCACGCGGGCCGCGGTCGACCCGACCGCAGCTCGGTCGGCGACGTCGCAGACCTCGATCTCGCCGCCGGTCTCCTCGGCAAGCGCGCGCAGGCGATCCTCGCGGCGTGCGATCAGGACGCAGCGCCAGCCGGCGCGTGCGAGGCCCCGCGCGATCTCGGCACCGATGCCGGAGGACGCGCCGGTGACGACTGCGATCTTCCCCACGTCACCACCATATGCGCATTAGGATCGCCCGATGGCTGGAGACTTCGCCGGGAAGCGCGCGCTCGTGCTGGGCGTCGCGAACAAGCGCTCGATCGCGTGGGCGATCGCGCAGGAGCTCGCTTCGGGCGGCGCCCGGCTGGCCTTCACGTATCAGGGCGAGCGCATCGAGAAGAGCGTCCACGACCTGGCCGCAGGCGTCGACACCGCGCTCGTCACCGAGTGCGACGTGCGCGCGGACGAGGACGTCGCGCGCGTCTTCGACGAGGTCGGTGACGCGTTCGACGGCGAGCTCGACATCCTCGTCCACTCGGTCGCCTTCGCGGCCGCCGAGGATCTCGAAGGGCGCTTCACCGACACGCCGCGCGACCGTTTCTGGATGGCTGTCGACGTGAGCGCGTACTCGCTCGTCGCCTGCGCGCGCGCGGCCGAGCCGTTGATGGAGAAAGCCGGCGGCGGTTCGATCGTGACGATGACGTACCTCGGCGGTGAACGCGCGGTGCCGCACTACAACGTCATGGGCGTCGCCAAGGCGACGCTCGACGCATCGATGCGCTACCTGGCGTGGGATCTCGGCGAGAAGAACATCCGCGTGAACGCGATCTCCGCAGGGCCCGTGCGCACGCTCGCAGCGCGCTCCATCGCAGGCTTCCCGACGATGGAGGCGATCGTCGAGGAGCGCGCGCCGCTGCACCGTCACGTGACGGCGGAGGACGTCGGCGCCGCCGCCGCCTACCTGCTCGGTGACGGCGCGAAGAACGTGACCGGGACGACGCTCTACGTCGACTCCGGCTATCACGCCATGGGGATGTAGCTACAACGACTTGACGGCGGCGAGGAGCTCGTCGAAGTCGGGCAGCTCCGCAGCCTCGTAGGCCCACGTCCCGCGCACCGTTCCCCCGCCGTCGATCAGGAACGCCGAGCGCTGCGACACGTCACGCAGGCCGCGGTGGTCGATTGCGATCCCGAAGCCGCGCGTCGCCTCGGCATTCCAGTCGGAGAGGAGGGGGAAGTCGAGGTCGAGCGCCTGCATCCAGGCGACATGCGTCCACGGGGAGTCGCGCGACGCCGCGTACGGCTCCACTCCCGCGGTTCTGAACTCCTCGCTCCTGTCACGCAGGAGCTCGAGCTCGTTCGTTCAGGTCGAGGACCAGTCGAAGAGGTAGAAGAACAGCAGAATCGGCCCGTCCGAGACGAGCTGCGCGAGCGTCGCGCTCTCCTGCGGCGTCGTCCAGACGCGCGCTTCCGGGATCCGGTCGCCGGCGGCCAGCACCCCTTCAGCCTAGGGGAACTCCGACGTCCTCCGTCTCGGCTGCGATCTCGCGCACGACCTCGACGATGTCGCGGTTCGCGTTGAAGACGCGCTGCTGCATGTCGGCGCCGTTGCCGCGGCGCAGGATCTTCTCGACGCCGGCGAGCTCCGCCTCGGAGCCGAGCTCGCGCGCGTGCGGCTCGACGAGCCGCAGCGTTCGCCTGATCGATTGCGCGACCGGCACACGGTTGCGGCGTCCGGTGTGCAGGTCCATCACGGGGGCTTCGAGCCCGTACCGCGCCGCCAGCCATTTGTTCTCGGTCGTGAGGATGCGATGGAACGACGGGATCTCTTCGCCGGCGTCGAAACGCTCGGCGTAGTGCTTGACAAGCGCCTGGCAGAGCGCGGTGATCGCGACGACGTCGTCGAGCCTCGTCACGGCGTCGCAGATGCGGATCTCGATCGTCCCGAGCCGCGGGTGGAGACGGATGTCCCACCAGATGTGCGTGTAGTCGGCGATGCATCCTGTGCGCTCGAGCTGCCCGACGACCTCCGCGTAGTCGGCGTAGTCCCGGAAGCGCGGTGGAGGCCCGGAGCGCGGGAACGCTGCGAACACCATGTGCCGGGACGACGCGAGGCCCGTCGCCTCGCCACGCCAGAACGGTGAGCTCGCGGAGAGCGCAACGAGCTCGGCGAGATGGCCGATCAGCCCGTTGACGACCTGGATCGCCTTCTCGGGATCGTCCACGGCCACGTGGACGTGCATCCCGAAGATCAGCTCGCGCCGCGCGATGTACTGGAGCTGGTCGACGAGCGCCCGATACCGGTCCTTCGCGGTGATGCGCTGGCGTTCGAAAAGCGAGAACGGATGCGTCCCGGCAGAGCCGACGCGCATGTCTCGCTCGCGCGCGACCTCGCCGACGTATCCACGCAGTCGCCGGAGCTGCTCTGCGACGTCGCCGGCGGTGTGGCAGACCGGAGTCGCGATCTCGAGCACCGACTGCATCAGCTCCGCGTTGATGCGCGTCTCCAGCTCGTGCCCCGCGACCGCCGCGAGCACCGTGTCGATGTGCTGGACGAGGTCGAAGGACTCGCCGTCGAGCAGCATGTACTCCTCCTCGACGCCGAGCGTGTACGCGTCGCTCTTGCCGAACGCGTGGTCGAGGACGCTTCCGCCCTCGGCGTAGCTGCTGCCCTTGCCGGTGATCGAGGGCGGGAAGATCTGGCTCACGGGAGGAGCGCCTCCGCTTCGATCTCCACCCGCCAGGCCGGGTCGAGGAGAGCGGCGACGACGACGAAGGCGGATGCCGGCTTGACATCGCCGAAGACCTCGCCGTGGGCGCGACCGACTCCTTCCCAATCCGCGGCGTCGACGAGGTACACGCGGGTCCTGACGACGTCCTCCGGCGCGGCGCCGACCTCGGCGAGGGCCGCGACGACGATCTCGAGGCAGCGCTTCGCCTGCGCGTACGGATCGGCCGATTCGCACCCGATGGGCGCCGTCCCGGCCACGTGGACGTGGCGGCCCGCGCGCACGGCACGCGAGTAGCCGACCGTTGCCGCTTGCGGGGAGATCGCGGGCACGAGCTGGCGCTCCACCCGCCTAGTATCGCGCCGTGGATGCGCTGCGGGCGATCGATTCGTGGGGCGCCCGCACCGCCGCGGCCGGCGTCGTGCGCGCCGGACGCGACCTCGGCGTGCACGGGCCGCGCGGCGACGTGCTCCGCTGGGCCTCGGTGACGAAGCTCCTGACGGGGCTCGCGACGCTCGTCGCCGTCGAGGAGGGAACGGTCGACCTCGACGAGCCCGCGGGACCGGAAGGCTCGACGCTCCGGCACCTGCTCGCACATGCATCCGGCCTTGGGCCCGATGAGGGCCCGGCGTTGGCGGCGCCCGGGCGGCGGCGCATCTACTCCAACTACGGGATCGAGCTGGTCGCGGCGCTCGTCGCAGAGCGCGCGCACATGCCGTTCGCCGACTACCTGCGGAGCGCGCTGCTCGAGCCGCTCGGCCTCACGGGCGCGCTGCACGGCTCGCCCGCCTGGGGGTACCGCGGACCGCTCGACGACCTGCTCGCGCTGGCACGCGAGCTCCTTGCGCCGACGCTCGTGGCGCAGGAGACGCTGACCGAGGCGGCGACGGTGCAGTTCCCCGGTCTCGCCGGAGTGCTTCCGGGCTGGGGGCGAATGGATCCGAACGACTGGGGGCTCGCCTTCGAGCTGCGCGACGCGAAGTCGCCGCATTGGACGGGGACGCGTGCGTCTCCTCGCACGTTCGGCCACTTCGGCGCGGCCGGCACGTTCCTGTGGGTCGACCCCGACGCGGGCGTCGCGCTCGCCGTGCTCACCGACAAGGAGTTCGGCGACTGGGCGAAGGACGCCTGGCCCGCGCTGAGCGACTCAGTCGTCGGCGAATAACGGGCGCAGGAACTCGTCGAACGTCTCGCGGTCGCAGCTGGCGACGACGGCAGGCGTGATCGCCGACACGGTCGCGGTGCGGGGCACGTCCATCGCGAGCGCCACCTCGCCGAAGTAGTCGCCCGGCCGCAGCACGTCCCGCCCGCCGAAGCCGGCCTGGCTCACCGCCAGCATCCCGGCGAAGACGACGTAGAAGCGGTCGCCGGGGTCGCCCTCGCGCACGAGGACGGTCCCGGGCGCCACCTCCTCGCGCTCCATCTGCTTCGCCAGCCGCCCGAGCACCTCGCCTGGGAGGCCCGCGAGCAGCTCGACGCGGTTCAGCTCGTGCTGGGTGGCGGAGGACCTGGGCACGGCTCGATTGTGCCGGTGGGACCCCGCGGCACCGAAGTTGAGCCGATCGGCCCATGGCGAACGTCCGACATGGGGTCGATCATCCCCGCATGAGCGAACGCGGCCTCCATCGCATCGAGGACGACCTCGCCGAGACGTGGCTCGAGGATTGGGCCGGTGCAGGCGTTGCCGAGATCGAGGATTTCCTCGCCAAGCACGCGGCCTTCCTCATGTTCCTCGAGGGCCACGCCGAGAGCTGAGTCAATCGGTCGCGCCGTCATGCCGGCGCGACTCCCATGGTCGGCGTCGCAAGCGACGCCTTGGTCCCGTTCGCTACTCGGCGAGCCCTAGCTGCTTCTCGAGCATCCCCTTCGGCATAGCGCCGACGGCGTTGGCCTTCGGCTGCCCGTTCTCGAAGAGGATCATGTTCGGGATCGACTGGATCCCGTACCGCACCGCGAGGGTCTGGTTCTCGTCGATGTTCACCTTGACGAGCTTCAGGCTCCGCTCTTCCGAGATGCGCTCGAGCACCGGGGAGACGGCGTGGCAGGGGCCGCACCATTCCGCCCAGAAGTCGACCAGCACGGGCTCCCCGCTCTGCAGCACCTCGGCGTCGAATGTCGCATCGGTCACGTTTTGAGTCATTTCAGTCCTTTCGATGTCCGGTCCGTCTAGGTAAAGAACGTCCCGCTCTACACTTCGCTTCCCGAGTGGCCGAGCAAGTCTTCCAGCCCCTGCCGACGGTACCCGACCATCCCGCGCTGGAGCGGGAGATCCTCGGCTGGTGGGAGGAGCACGGCACCTTCGACCGGCTGAGGGAGCAGAACCGGGGCGGCCCGACCTTCTCCTTCATGGATGGGCCGATCACCGCCAACAATCCGGCCGGCGTCCACCACGGCCACGGCCGGACGCTGAAGGACGTCTTCCAGCGCTACAAGGCGATGCAGGGCTTCGACGAGCGCTACCAGAACGGCTTCGACTCCCAGGGCCTGTGGGTCGAGGTGGAGGTCGAGAAGGAGCTCGGGCTCGGCTCGAAGCGGGAGATCGAGGAGTACGGCCTCGCGAAGTTCGCCCGCAAGTGCGTCGAGCGCGTCGCGTACTACAGCGAGGTCATGACCGAGCAGTGCCGCCGGCTCGGTCAATGGATGGACTGGGACAACGACTACTACACGTTCAGCGACACGAACATCGAATACATCTGGGGCTTCCTCAAGACCGTGCAGGAGCGCGGGTGGCTGTACAAGGGCCACCGCTCGACCCAGTGGTGTCCCCGCTGCGGGACGTCGCTTTCCCAGCACGAGCAGGCGGGCGAGGAGAACTACGTCGAGATGGAGCACCCTTCGCTCTTCGTCCGCTTCCCGCTCGCGGGACGGGACGGAGAGGCGCTCGTCGTCTGGACGACGACGCCGTGGACGCTGCCGGCGAACGTCGCGGCCGCGGTCAAGCCGGACGCCGACTACGGCCTGACGGCCGACGGTCGCTGGCTCGCGGTCGCGCGCTTCCCCGACGAGGCCTTCACGCGCACGGCCAAGGGCGAGGAGCTCGTCGGGCTCGAGTATTCCGGGCCATTCGATGAGCTCGCGGCGCAGGAAGGCGTGACGCACCGGGTCATCCCCTGGGACGAGGTCTCACTCGACGAGGGCACCGGCATCGTGCACATCGCGCCGGGGGCCGGCTCGGAGGACTTCGAGCTCTCGAAGGTCCACGGCCTGCCCGTCCTGGCGCCGATCGACGAGGCGGGTCGCATGCTGCCGGCGTACGGCGGATTCGCGGGGATGACGACGGGCGAGGTGGCCGAACCGGTGACGCGCGCCCTGCGCGAGCGAGGCGTGCTCGTCGGCGAGGGAACGATCCTCCACCGCTACCCGATCTGCTGGCGCTGCAAGACACCGCTCGTGTTCCGCGTCGTCGACGACTGGTTCATCTCCGCCGACGAGATCCGGCAGCCGATGCTCGATGCGAACGACACCGTCGCGTGGACGCCGCCGCAGTACAAGAAACGCATGGACGACTGGCTCCGCAACATGGGCGACTGGAACATCTCGCGCAAGCGGTACTTCGGACTGCCGCTGCCCTTCTACCCGTGCGAGTGCGGTCACCTGAACGTGATCGGCTCGCGCCGGGAGCTCGCGGAGCGCGCGGTCTCCGGGATGGACCAGCTCGAGGAGCTGCATCGCCCGTGGATCGACGCCGTACGCATCCGCTGCGCGCAGTGCGACCGCGAGCTCGAACGCATCCCGGAGGTGGGCGACGCGTGGCTCGACGCCGGCATCGTCCACTTCTCCACGCTCGGCTGGAAGAACCCGGAGTGGGTGCCCCACGGCTACGCAACGGGCGCCTCGGCCGGCGTCTCCGGCGCCGACCTGCCCGACCACGCGTACTGGGAGAAGTGGTACCCGGCCGACTGGGTTTCGGAGATGCGGGAGCAGATTCGGCTGTGGTTCTACTCGCAGTGCTTCATGGCGGTCACGCTCACCGGCGTCTCGCCGTACCGGAGCGTCCTGACGTACGAGAAGGTCTTCGACGAGCACGGCAGGCCCATGCACAAGTCGAGCGGCAACGCGATCGAGCTGAACGAGGCACTCGACCTCATGGGGGCGGACGTCATGCGCTGGCTCTACTGCGCACAGACGCCGAGCGAGCCGCTGCGCTTCGGCTATCAGCTCGCCGACGACGTCAAGCGCCGCTTCCTGACCTTCTGGAACTCGGTGAAGTTCTTCGTCGAGTACGCGAACGTCGACGGCTTCAGCCCCTCCTGGGGCGCGCTCCACCTGGAGGGAGACCTGGCTTCGCTCGACCGCTGGCTCGTCGAGCGCACGCATGCGTTCGTGCACGACGGCGAGGCCGCGTACGACGCGTTCGACACCGTCACCGTCATGCGCGCGTATCAGGCCTTCGTCGAGGATCTCTCCAACTGGTACATCCGCCGCTCGCGGCCGCGCTTCTGGCAGGAGGGAGGCGACCAGGCGGCGTTTCAGACGCTCTGGTACGCGCTCGTGCAGGCCTTGCGCGTCATGGCGCCGATCATGCCGTTCGTCACCGAGCACCTCTGGCGCGAGCTCGTCCTCGACGGCCCCGAGTCGGTGCATCTCTCCGGTTGGCCCGATGTGGAGGTCCCCGACCGCGCGCTCCTCGAGGAGATCGAGGGCGTGCGCCGCGTCGTCACTCTCGCGCACCAGGCGCGCGCATCGGCGAGCTTGTCGCTCCGGCAGCCGCTCCGCCGGCTCGTGGTCGAGGGCGCGGCGCCGGTCGCCGGGCACGCGGACGAGATCGCGAGCGAGGTGAACGTCAAGAACGTCGAGTTCGGCGTCGTCGAGGCCGAGCTGCGCGTGAAGCCGCACCTGCCGGCGCTCGGACCGCGACTCGGCCGGGAGCTCCCCGCAGTGCGGCAGGCGCTGCAGGCGGGCGAGTTCGAGGAGCTCCCGGGCGGCCGGTTCCGGGCGGCCGGCCACGAGCTCGAGCCGGACGAGGTGCTCGTCGAGCGGCTGGGCCACGAAGGCTTCGCCGTCGCCTCCGCCGACGGCGTAACCGTCGCGCTCGACACGACGCTCGACGAGGAGCTCGTTCTCGAGGGGCGCGTGCGCGATCTCATCCGCCAGGTGAACACGATGCGCAAGGAGCAGGGCCTCGAGCTCACCGACCGCGTCGTTCTGACCGTGCCGGCCGAGCTGGAGCCGCTCCTCCGCTGGGAGGAGCACATCAAGAACGAGGTGCTCGCGGTCGAGATCCGCGTCGACGGAGACGCCGACCTCTCGATCGCAAAGGCTTGAGCGCTAGCTAGGCCGCCGAGCGCTCGGCGCGGCGAAGCTCGACCGGCAGGCGGAAGGCGACGTCCTCGTACGCGGACCTGAATTCGTCGATCTCGAGGACGCCGCGTGCGCGGAACCAGTCGCAGACGCCGAGCACGAGCCGTTCCGGAGCGGACGCACCGGACGTGACCCCGACGACCGCGACGCCGCCCGAGAGCCAGCTCTCGTCGATCTCGGAAGCGTCGTCGACGAGATGCGCCGAAACGCCGGCTGCACGTGCGACCTCGACGAGCCGGAGTGAGTTGGACGAATTGTGGGAGCCGACGACGAGGAGCAGGTCGACCTCGCCGAGCAGCTCCTTCACCGCCCATTGCCGGTTCGACGTCGCATAGCAGATGTCTTCGCGCGCCGGGCCTTCGATGTGGGGGAACCGGCGGCGCAGGACGTCGATGATCTCGCGCGTCTCGTCCACCGACAGCGTGGTCTGCGTGATGTATGCGATGCGCTCGCCGGTGAGGACGACGTGCTCTGCCTCCTCGACCGACTGCACGAGCACGATCGCGTCCGGCGCCTCGCCGGTCGTGCCCTCGACCTCTTCGTGCCTCGCATGCCCGATGAGCACGATGCTGTATCCGCGCGCGGCGTAGCGGCGCGCCTGCGTGTGCACCTTCGTCACGAGCGGGCAGGTGGCGTCGATCGTCGTCAGGCGCCGCTCGTCGGCTGCGCTTCGCACCGCGGGTGCGATCCCGTGAGCGGAGAAGACGACGGGCGAGCCCTCCGGGACGTCGTGCACCGAGTTGACGAAGACCGCTCCGCCCTCCTCGAGCTCGCGGACGACGTGCGAGTTGTGCACGATCTGCTTGCGGACGTAGACCGGCGCCCCGTAGAGCGCGAGCGCGCGCCTGACGGTCTCGACGGCCCGCTCGACACCGGCGCAGTAACCACGAGGAGAGGCCAGAAGGACCCGCTTCACCAAAGCACGGCCAGGGTAGCTCCGTGGCGTGAGGGCCACGTTAAGGGCGCCTGTGAACGCCTCCGTAGAGATGGAAAAGCCCGCCGCTCGGGGGGGTCGGTGCGGCGGGCTCTCCCAAGTTGCTCACCGCGGCTGCAGAAGATCCAGACGCACGCCGCAGTGTGCATCGCCCAGTGCTCCGGACGGTAATCGCGGGCTGGACCTCGAACAATGGGCCGTGTGGCCCATCTTTGCAACCGGGGGGAATCATGTTCGCGGGATGGAAAACGATCCCGATCTGTGCCGGCCCCGTATGATCACGCCGCCCAGATATGAACACAACTGAGTTGCAGGTCGTAGGTCCAGTCGGCCTCGCCGCGGCTTGGGGCACCCTCGCCGCGCCTCTTGGCGCGCTCATCGTCGGCCTCGTGGTCGGGACCGCCTACCGCCTGCGCGCCGTCCGGCGGCAGCGGGCTGCGATCGCGGAGGGGGAACGCGAGCGGGCAAGCCTCCGGCGCGTCGCCTCCGAGCTCGCCCGGACATCCGACGTCGAGGGCGTCGCCCGGGCTCTGCTGGACGAGATCGGCTCCTTGTTCGGCGTCGACTTCGCCGCGCTCTCGTTCGTGTCGGAGGACGGGAGCGAGGCGTCCGGTTATCTCGCCCGGTCGCACGGCGCCGACATCGCCTGGTGGAAGGACGAGCGCATCGACCTCGTGCGGGAACCTTCCGGTATCGCATCGGCGGTGAGGGACGCGACCGGCTTCGCCGTCGACGACGTCCGGGATTCGCGCATCAGCCCGCGACTTGCGGCCGCCACAGGCGCGAAGAGCGCGGCATACATCCCGCTCGTCAGCGCAGATCGGGTGATCGCAGTCATCTCGGTGGCGACGACGGAGGATCAGCGCACCTTCTCCTCCGACGAGGTGACGCTCATGCAGACGCTCGCGTCCGAGGCGACGGTCGCCTTCGAGCGCACCCGGTCGACCCTCGCACTTGCCGAGGCGCTCGACCGCGAGCGGCTCGTCATGTCGATCGGCCGCCGGCTCCGGACCGAGCTCGATCTTCGCGCGGCGCTGCTGACGGCAGTCGCCGAGGCAGGGCGCGCCCTCGGCGCGTGCCGTTGCTTCGTGCACCTCGACGACGGCGGCGACCGCCCGATCGTTGCCGAATGGGTCGACGACGGCGTCAGCCCCATTGCAGATGCCCTGCAGAGCTACCCGATCTCGGATCTCGCTGCTCGCACGGAGACGACAGTCGCGGTCGTCGACGTCGACGCCGCGCCGGAGCTCGCCGATGCGCCGCCCGGCGCGATCGACCGTTATCGCGAGCTCGGGATCAAGGCGGTCGCGTCGACGCCCGTACGTGCGGACGGCCCGCGGCTCGGAGTGCTCACCGCACAGCGCGAGACCGCGGGCGCGTGGACGCACGGCGATCTCGCGCTTCTGGAAGCGGTGGCGGTCGAGGTCGGACTTGCGCTCCGCCTCGGCCGGCTGATCGACGAGAACCGCGAACGGCTCGGCGAGCGCTCGGCGCTCCTCCGCGCGGCGACGGTCGTGAGCGGCGAGCTGGAGCTGACCGCGGTCCTCCAGCGGCTCGTGGACGAGGTCGCGGCGCTGCTCCAGGGCGATGCATCCGATTGCTATCTGTACGACCGCGAGCGCGGCGTGCTGCGCTGCGCCGCCGTGCACGGGCTCGAGGCGTCGCTCGTCGGCTTCGAGTTCCCGGCCGAGCGTGGGCTCTCCGGCCTTGCGATCCGGGAAGGGCACGGGTTGATCGCGACTGAGTACGGAAGTGCGGCGGACGAGGTGCCGCATCCTGCGTATGCGGGTTTCACGGACGCGATCGTGGCGCCCATGCGCTGGAGCGACGAGGTGCGCGGCGTGCTCGGAGTCGGCCGGCGCGGAGCGCGTCCGTATGGGCCTCGCGACCGCGACGTGCTCGAGGCCTTCGCCGGGCTCGCCTCACTCGCGCTCAGGAACGCGGAGACGTTCCGCAAGAGCGCGAGGCAGGCGCGCGTGCAGCGGGGCTTCTACCGGATCGCGGCCGTGCTTGGGCAATCGCTGTCGCGCACCGCGACGCTCGACGCGGTCGCGCAGGCGGCGTCGGAAGCGCTCGGAGGCGCGGCGGCGGCTGCGCTCATGCCGGCCGGCGGCGCCGGCCTCGCGCTGAGCGGCTCGCACGGACTGCCGGAGCCTCTCGCCCAGATCTTCGCGGGCCGCGAGATTCGCGGCGCGGAGGCACTGGTGCACTCGGCGTCGCACGAGCGCGTCGTCGCGTCGCCCAATCTCGCCGAGGACGAACGCGTGGCCCCGGAATGGCGCGACGCAGCTGCCGCGGCCGGGTTCGGGGCGTTGCTCTCGGTACCGGTCGTGAGCCCGCGCGACGGACCAGGCGGGCTCGTCGCGGTCTTCTTCGAAGGCACGCGTACCTTCAGCGACGACGATCTCGAGCTCGCGCAGCACCTGTCCGGCGCAGCCCGCGGCGCCCTCGAGCGAAGCGAGCTGTACGAGGCGGAACGCAGCGCGCGCGCCCTCGCCCAGCAACTCGCCCGCACGGGTGGGAGGCTCACGACCGAGCTCGATCCGGACGTCGTGCTCGACGAGGTCGTCGAGCAGGCGAACGAGCTCCTGAAGGCCGATTCGTGCGCGATTCGCGTGCTCACCGACGGCGAGCTCGTCGTCAGCGCGGCTTGCGGCCGCGGCGCACAGGCGGCTGTCGGTTCGCGCAGCTCCGCGAGCGCGTGGCTCTCCGGCGACGTCGTGCAGTCGCGGGCTCCGGTCGCGCTCGAAGACGCCGGGAGCGATCCCCGGCTGCGCGAGCTCGATCCACTGCTCGCCGCGGGGAACTCGGCGTACCTCGGCGTACCGCTCGCCGGTTCCGATCGGTCCCTCCGCGGCGTGCTCGCCGTGTATGCGGTGCATACGCGCGCCTGGCGGGACGAGGAGATCGACGCCTTGCTCGCCCTCGCCGCGAGCACGTCGGCAGCGCTCGCGAACGCGGAGCTCTACCAGCGCGTCGCGCTCGAACGGGAGCGGAGCGTCGCGATCCTCGCCAACATCGCGGACGGGATCGTCGCCGTCGATCGCGACGGCACCGTGGTGCTCTGGAACGCCGCCGCCGAGAAGATCACCGGCGTCCCCGCCGCCGACGCGCTCGGCCGTACGCCCGTCGAGGTCTTGCAACGCAACCTCGAGGCGGATCCCGACACGGCACCGGCCGACCGGCTCGTGCCGATCATGCGCGGCCGGGAAGAGGTGTGGCTGTCGGTGAGCGAGGCCGTGATGCGCGACCCGGTCGGGGCCGTCTCGGGCCGCATCTTCGCGTTCCGCGACATCTCGGCCGATCGCCTCGTCGAGCAGATGAAGTCCGATTTCGTGTCCACGGTGTCGCACGAGCTGCGCACGCCGTTGACGTCGATCTACGGCTTCGCAGAGACGCTCCTTCGGCAGGATGTGCTCTTCGCGGACGAGGAGCGGACGACCTTCCTCGGCTACATCGCGTCCGAGTCGCAGCGCCTGACGCAGATCGTCGACGCACTGCTCAACGTGGCGCGCCTCGACACGGGCGACCTGAAGGTGCGCATCACGCCGACGGACGTGCGCGAGGTTCTCGGCGAGGCGGTGCACACCGTGCAGGCGGGCACGCCCAACGGGCAGTCGTTCGTCGTCGACCTGCCGGAGGAGCCCGTGGCGGCGAAGGCCGATCCGGAGAAGCTGCTGCAGGTCTTCGCGATCCTGCTCGACAACGCGGTGCGCTATTCGCCTGCCGGAGGCACGGTGCGCGTCGGCGCCGAGCGCAAACGCGATACGGTCGAGCTCGTGGTCGAGGACGAAGGGCTCGGCATCCCGCTCGCGGACCAGGACCAGATCTTCCGGAAGTTCTACCGCGGCACGGATGCCGAGGCGCGGGTCGGAGCGGGCGGCACCGGCCTGGGGCTGTTCATCGCCCGCGGTCTGGTAACCGCCATGGGTGGGAAGATCTCGGTCAGTTCGCGAGAAGGAGAGGGATCGACGTTCGCCATAGAGCTACCGCTCGCAGGGAGCCCCTCGTGATCCGCGTGCTCGTGATCGACGACGAGGCGCCGATCAGGCTGCTCTGTCGCGTCAACCTCGAGGCCGAGGGGATGGAGGTGATCGAGGCGGGCGACGGGCCGAGTGGGCTCGAGCTCGCGCGCGCGCAGCGGCCGGACGTCGTGCTCCTCGACGTGATGATGCCGCGCCTCGACGGCTGGCGGGTTGCAGAAGAGCTGCTCCTGGACGACCGGACGAGCGAGATCCCGATCATCTTCCTCACCGCGCGCGCCGAGTTCCGCGACCGTGCGCGCGGCCTCGACATCGGCGGGATCGACTACGTCACGAAGCCGTTCAACCCGCTCGACCTCGCGCCGCTCGTGCGCGAGCTGCTCGATCGCATCGAGCGCGGCCAGCGCGACGAGCTCCGCGGCGAGAAGCTCGCCGAGCTCCGCTCGCTCATGCAGACCGAATAGACGGGGGCGCCTCGCGGCGCCCCTCGTGCCCTCCCGACGAGCTTTCGCCCTCGACCCCATCAACAGGGTCGCAGGCCGTCGGCCGAGCGTCGTCCCTCGATCGAGGGAGTTACCTCGCCGTCTGGGCGAGACCGATGGCGCAGAGGACGACCCCCGCGCCGACAAGCTGTGCGGCGGACAGCGACTCGCGCAGCCACACCCAGGCGACGATCGTGGCGACCACGGGCTCGAGCATTGCTGTAATGCCGACCTGGGTCGCGGTGATGTGCCGCATCGCGCCCACGATCAACGCGAACGGGAAGGCGGAGCCGAGCACGATCACCCAGAGCACGAGGGCCCAGACCGGAAGGTGGTACGAGCTCAGGTGCCCCTGCAGCGGAACCGTCCGACCGGCCGCAGCGGCAGGAAAGGTCCACCACGGCTGGACGATCGTCCAGAAGACGACTGCGAAGAAGAAGCCCCAGGCGAGAAGCGGGATCGCCTCGCGGCGCTGCACCTCGCGCTCCGCGAGTAGGAGGTAGACCGCGAACACGACGGCCGCGATCAGCGCGAAGCTGACGCCGAGCCCGTCGAGCGTGACGCCGCTCCAGAGCTGCACCATCAGCGCGAGGCCCGCGAGCGAGAGGGCGAGCGCGAGCCAGATACGGCGACGCACGTGCTCGTGGCCGAACGTCCGCGCCCAGACCGCAACGAGTACCGGGCCGATGTACTGGATGAGGAGCGCGATCCCGACCGGCAGCCGGTGGATGGCGAGGAAGTAGAAGAGCTGGACGAACGCCACGCCGACGATCCCGAAGACCGCGAGCCGCGGAAGCTCGCGACGTCGCACGCGCAGCGACGACGGTGCACGAGCGAGGGCGATCGCGGTCAGCGCGACGCACGCCCCCGCCGAGCGCGCTTCGGTGAGCCGCAGCGATGAGAGACCGGAGCTGAGCGCGACCTTGGACACGGCGCCGTTGAGGCCGAAGAGCGTGGCCGCGACGGCGACCATCGTGTAGCCGACGACCGCCCGCCGGTCGCGTGGTGGCTCCCGGCTCGGCAAGAGCGGCTCGGTCACGCGCGCACGCTAGCCTCCTGGTCAGACGGGGCGTAGCTCAGCCTGGTAGAGCATCCGGTTTGGGACCGGAAGGCCGGCAGTTCGAGTCTGCCCGCCCCGACTGACGCAGATATGCGGTGACCGCGGCCGCCACCTTGCGTGCGGCGATGCTTCCCTCGCGCAGCTGTCCGCCGAGCGTCGGCGTGAAGCCGACGAACCACAGTCCGGGTAGCACCGGCTCCCCGTCCGTCTTCGCCGGCAGCCCGCGCGGGCCGAGCACGTCGAGGTGCCCGACGAGCGACTCGAGGCCGGCGCGGAAGCCCGTCGCGGCGATGACCGCGTCGGGGGACACGCTCGAGCCGTCGGCGAGCATCACCGCATCCGCCTCGAGGCGCTCGACGGCGGCGACGATCTGCACACGTCCGCTGCGAACGGCGCCGACGATGCCGACGTCGAGGATCGGTGTCGTGCCCGTGGTGATGAACGACGTACGGATTCCCTGAGCCGGGCGGGGGAGACCGTGCGCGGCGAGGTCCGGGATCGAGAGACGCCGTTGCGCGATGGAGATCGGGTCGACCCAATCCGGAGGAAGGTGGCGGATGGCGATGCCGATGAGCTGCGCGGGGATACCGGCCGTCGCGCGCCGCACGATCTGCGGCGGCGTGCGCACCGACAGGAGACTCGAGGACGCGCCGCCGTCCGCGACGTCGGTCGCGATCTCGGCACCCGAGTTGCCGGCGCCGACGACGAGAACGTCCCGCCCGCGATACGGCTCCGGGCTGCGGTACTGCGACGAGTGGATGAATTCGCGGGTGAAGTCGTCGCGGCCCGGCCAGTCCGGTATGAACGGCGCGCCGTTGTAGCCGGTCGCGACGATCACGGTCGCGGCCCGCATCGGTCCCGCCGAGGTGTCGAGCTCCCAACCCGGGTCGATCCGCTCGACGCGTACGCCGGTGCGCACCTCGACGCCCTGGGCCTCCGCGTACTCCTTGAAGTATGCGAGCAGGTCGTCTCGCCGGACCCAGCGCCCATACCGCCGCGGAATGCGGAGCCCGGGAAGGCCGGAGAGAAGTCTCGGTGTGTGCAGGCGGAGCCGGTCGTACCGGTCGCGCCACGCAGCGCCGGGCTCGGCGCCCGCCTCGAGCACGAGCGGATCGAGCCCCTCCCGCCGGAGCAGCGCAGCGGTGGCGAGGCCGGCCGATCCGGCCCCGACGATGACCAGGTCGCGTTGCTCCACGGCGCGGGTCCTACCATCCCGGCCGCAACTCCCACAGCCGAGCCGCCGTTGACGAAGGGATGATCCTCGTCCGCGCCGGCAAGCGGCTCCTCGCCCACAACGGCACGATGCTCGCGTCCGCACTTGCGTACGGCGCGTTCTTCGCCATCCCCTCGGTCCTGCTCGTGGTCGTCGGGGTCTTCACGCTCGTCGTCGGGCCGGGGACGATCACCTCGCTCATGCAGCACTTCAACCATGTGATGCCCTCCCAGGCGACGTCCCTTCTCGGCTCCAGCCTCCGCCGGCTCGACGCGCACCCCGCGCAGAGCATCGTCCTCACCGCCGTCGGGTTCGCGCTCGCGCTCTGGTCGACCACCGGTGCGATGACGGGATACATGACCGCGATCAATCTCGCGTACGAGCGGAAGGACACGCGCAACTTCGTTCGCAAGCGACTCGTTGCGCTCGTCATGGTCGCGGTCATCGGTGTCGCATTTCTGCTCGTCGCCGTGCTGCTCATGTTCGGCCCGACGGTCGAGCATCTGCTCGCGTCACACGCGGGCGGCGCGTCGGGCGCTGTCGGCTGGATCTGGTGGATCGCGCAGTGGCCGATCTTGATCGTCGGCCTCGTCGCGGCCTTCGAGACGCTGCTGTGTCTCGGCCCCGACGTCCCGAAGCGCCGATGGCGCCTGCTGTCACCCGGCCCGCTGGTCGCCGCGGTGGCGTGGATCGCGGTGTCGGCCGCCTTCGCGTTCTACTCGAGCTCGTTCGGCTCGTACAACAAGACGTGGGGATCGCTCTCAGCGGTGATAGTCATGCTCACGTGGCTGTGGCTGAGCGCGCTCGCGCTCCTGCTCGGCGCCGAGATCGACGCTCTCAGAGAGCAGCCGCAGCTCGCGTCGCAGCGCGCTCCGCAGCCTCGGCGCAGCGTTGCGCCTCTCGGA
>DATAMX010000055.1:0-3731 GCA_036260475.1 Gaiellaceae bacterium
CGCTCCACCCACTCGAGGAGCACGCGCAGGTCGCAGACCGCCTCGTCGATCCCGTCGTGCAGGTCGCCGAGTTGCGCGAACCGCGCCGGCATGGTCGCGATGGTGAAGTCCTCCATCTCGACGTCGGGAAGCTCGTCCCACCGCACCGGCGCCGACACGGTCGCGTCGGGACGACCGCGCACCGAGTACGCCGAGAGGATCGTGCGGTCGCGCGCGTTCTGGTTGTAGTCGACGAAGACCTTCTCGCCGCGCTCCTCCTTCCACCACGCGGTCGTGACGAGATCGGGCGCGCGCCGCTCGATCTCGCGCGCGAACGCGAGTGCGCAGCGGCGCACGATGCGGAACTCCCAGTTCGGCTCGATCCGGCAGTAGACGTGCACGCCGCGGTTGCCGCTCGTCTTCGGCCAGCCGGTGTAGCCGATCTCGTCCAGCACCTCGCGCACGACCGCGGCCACCTGCTTCGCCTCCGCGAACCCGGTGCCGGGCTGCGGGTCGATGTCGATGCGCAGCTCGTCCGGCTTCTCCGGATCGCGCCGCCGCGACGGCCAGGCGCCGAACTCGAGCGTCGCGAGATTCGCCGCCCAGGCGACGTGCGCGACCTCGGTGACGCACAGCTCGTCCGCATGACGCCCGGACGGGAAGGTCACGCGTGCCGTCTCGATCCACTCGGGCCGCTTCTCGGGAACGCGTTTCTGCCAGATCACCTCCCCGCCGACGCCCTCCGGCTGGCGCTTGAGCTGGCACGGCCGCTCGTACAGCGCGCGCACGATCCCGTCCCCGACGGCGACGAAGTAGTTCACGAGGTCGAGCTTGGTCTCGCCGCGGGCCGGGAAATAGACCTTGTCCGGGTTCGTCACCTTGACGGTGCGGCCCCCGAGCTCGAGCTCGACGAACGGCGACGGCATGGCCGCAGTATCGTGAATGCATGCTCGAGGACCCGCGGCCGATCCGACTCACGCTGGAGCCGCTGGACGACTTCGTCGTCGTCGAGCAGACCGACGAGGAGGCCGAGACGCGCGGCGGGCTCATCATCCCGGCCAGCGCGGAGACGCAGTGCCGGAGCGGGATCGTCATCGCCGTGGGCGCGGAGGCGGACGGCGTCGTCCCGGGCGACAAGGTGCTGTTCCCGGCCGACGGCGGCTACGAGGTGCGGCTCGCCGGCTCGGCGATGCGGGTCATCCGGCGCCGCGAGCTGATCGCCCGCGTCCACGACTGAGATACCCTGTCCCGCTCCGGAGAAGTGGCCGAGTGGCTGAAGGCGGCGCCCTGCTAAGGCGTTATGGGGCTGAATGGCTCCATCGAGGGTTCGAATCCCTCCTTCTCCGCTGGAGGGGTGGCAGAGCGGTCGAATGCGGCGGTCTCGAAAACCGTTATCCGTCGTTAGGCGGATCGAGGGTTCAAATCCCTCCCCCTCCGTCAGGTTCACCGGGAGAGGTGTCCGAGTGGTCTAAGGAGCGCGACTGGAAATCGCGTACGTGCCGAAAGGTGCGTCGCGGGTTCAAATCCCGCCCTCTCCGTCGGAAAGCCCTGGGGCGTGCCCCAGGGCTTTCTCGTTCAGGAGAGAGACGTCAGGTGATGGTGAGCTTGGTCACCATGCCGAGCTGGCGGTGACCGGGCACGCTGCAGTACAGCGTGTAGGAGCCCTTCTTGAGTGTGACGGTCAGCTTCGCCGTCTTTCCCGGGCCGATGCTCGGCGTGTGCTTCCCGCCCTGGATGCTGAGGTCGTGCGGGATCTTCCCGACGTTCTTCACGACGAACGTGACGACGCCGGGGCGGACCTTCGTCGTCGCGAGCGTGATCTTGTACTCCTTCTCCTGCACCTGAACGGTCGCACCTGAAGCGGTCGCCTCTGCGCCTTTCGCCTCGCTCTCGACGCCGAAGACGATCACCGCGCTCAGCATCGCGGCGAACATGAAGACGCAAGCGATGACGAAGACGCTGAGGCCGTTCTTGCCCGGGAAGTCCGGGCGGCGGCGCGGGGCGACGAAGGACGACGTCAGCGCGAACCCGATGAAGACGAGCGCGACGACGGCGAGCCCGATCTTGTGGCCGGTCGTAAGCCCCGCGAGCAGCACCGGGCTATTCCATCACAAGGCGCTCGTCGCGGCGGCGGCGAGCCTCGCGCAGGCTCCAGAGCAGCGCACCGACGAGGGCGACGGGGCTGAGGACGATCAGCGCGTAGAGCACGATCGTGCCCTCGAGGCCGAGGAAGCCGACCGCGGAGTGCACCATCCTCCCGAGCCGGCCGCGGTGGTGCGGGACGGGGGCGACCGCGTTCCGCGTGCTGAGGAAGAGCGAGATGCGCGAGGTCGTGCCGGCCGCGATCGTGCCGCTGCGCGCGTGGAGGCGCTGCGAGAGCGCGCGCTTCGACTCGGCGAGCCGGATCTGCAGGATGACGCGCTGGGCATCCGGCAGCGACGGGTTGTTCAGCGCGGTGCGCAGGGCGGCGATGGTGCGCCGCAGCTGCGCGATCTGCGCCGACTCGAGCTGAAGATCGTGCTCGAGGTCGGTGACGGACAGGTTCTGCGAGACGAGCGTCCCGAGGCCTTCGAGGCGCGCAAGCGCGGCCTTCACGTTCTGCGCAGGCACGCGCAGCACGATCGACGCGGTGCCGCCGCCGCCCGGCGCCGAGTTGTAGTTCACCGACTGCGCGTAGCCGCCGAGGGAGGTCGCGATCCGGGTGGCTCGAGTCGTCGCCGCGGAGGTGTTCTTGACGCGCACCTCGAGGGATGCGTCGGTGTGCTGCAGCCGCGTCGGTGCGCCCGCAACAGACGGAAGCGCCGGCCCTCCCGCGACGGACGGAAGCGCCTGCGCCCACGTTGCGCCACCGCTGCCGCCGCTGCTGTCGACCGGAGGATGCAGGTCCGGCGCAAGCGCCCGCTTCACGTGCGGGACGCCGCCGCGCACAGCGACCTGCTGCGGCTGCGACCCCGACGACGAGAGGACGCCGTGCACGATCGCGGCCGCAACCGCGCCCGCGAGCGCCAGTGCGAGCACGAGGACGAGCCGCCGCGACGGCGCACGGCTCGGCTCGAATGCGAGCACCCGCGTGCGCAGCGACTCCGGCGCGCGTGGGGCATGTGCGCGCAGCACCGTCCCGATCGTCATCTCACTCGCCGACATCGCTCATCCTCTCTTCGAGTCGTTTCAGTGCGCGGCTCAGCCGCGTCGAGCACGCCGTCTGGCTGATCCCGAGCACGCGCGCCGCGCTCGGTCCGTCGAGCTCGAGGAGGACGCGCAGAGCGACCACCTCGCGTTCGCCCGGGGAGAGCTCGCGGAGCGCCTGCTCCATCGGCCCGGGCAGGCCGTCTCCGAGCTCGCCGACGAGATCCTGACCGCGCGCGTACGTGTCCTCGCGGCGGTGGCGGCGCGCCTCGGCGCGGAACCAGTCGATGGCGACGTTGTGCGCGATCTTGCACAGCCACGTGCGCGGCGAGCTCCGGCGCGGATCGAACCGGCGCCACGTGCGGAACGCCTTCTCGAAGGTCTCCGCGGCGAGGTCTTCGGCCGCGGACCGGTCGCCCGTGAGGTAGACGAGGTACCCGTACACCGCGTCCAGCTGCTCGGCCACGACCTCGGCGAAGCTCGTCCGCGCGGCGAATGCCGGCGGAGCGTCGAGCGAGGTCGAAGCCGCGTTCACGCCCTCTTGTACGGCGCGCGGGCGGCCGATCGTCACATGGCCCAGGGTAGATAGCCTCGGACGAATGCGCCGCCTCGTCTTCCTCTGCGCC
>DATAMX010000080.1:0-12415 GCA_036260475.1 Gaiellaceae bacterium
TTCGCCCTGTGCAGGAAGACGACGCCGACGGCGGCGAAGCACGCGAACGCGATCACCGGCCACGGATAGCCGAGGAGCCATGCCCAGAAGACGAGCGACACGGCGGCGACCATCGACGCGACCGACGCGTACCGCGTCAGCCCGAAGACGAGGAGCCACACGCCCGCGCCGAGCCCGCCGACCATCGGCGCCGTCCCGAGGAACGCGCCGCCCGCGGTCGCGACCATCTTCCCGCCGCGGCGGAGGCCGAGGAACAGCGGCCGCCAGTGCCCGAGCATCGCGGCGCCGCCGGCGAGCACCCCGGCGCCGTGGCCGGCGAGCGCCGTTGCGACGAACGCGGGCGCGAATCCCTTCGCCGTGTCGAGGAGCACCGCCGGAATGCCGAGCCTCCGCCCGTGCACGCGCCACACGTTGGACGCGCCGATGTTGCCGCTCCCCTGCGTCCGGATGTCCTCGCCGCGAAAGATGCGCACGAGCCAGTAGCCCCACGGCATCGAGCCGACGACGTACCCGGCCACGGCGAGGCCGACGGTCAGCATCGCGCCCTACGTCGGGATGCCGTACTGCGCGACCCAGCCGTTCACGACGTCCCAGTCGAGGTTGTCGAAGAACGCGCCGATGTACGCCGCGCGGTCGGTCTGGTAGTCGAGGAAGTACGCGTGCTCGTACACGTCGAGCGCGACGAGCGGCGTCGCGTTCCACACGGGGAACGTGTTCTGCGCGTCGCCGAGGTAGTTGAAGAGGCGTCCCTCGTCCCAGTCGTACGCCGTCCAGGCCCAGCCGCGCGCGGCCATCCCGGTGGCGCGCAGGTCGGCCCGCCAGGCGTCGATCGAGCCGAAGTCCCGCTTCACGAGCGCCGCGAAGGCGCCCGTGGGATCGCCCCCGCCGCCGCCGAGGTGCCCGAAGTAGAGCTCGTGGTTCTTGATCCCGCCGACGGCGAACGTGAGATCGACCTTGAGCGCGCGCAGGTCGGAGTAGACCTGGTTGGCGCCGGCCGGGTCGACGCCGCCGAGCTTCTCGAGGATCTCGTTCCGCTTGTTGACGTAGCCCTGGTAGAGCTTGTAGTGCGCTTCGATCGTCGCGCGGGAGATGCCGTCGAGCTCGAGAACCTCGGGCCGGAGGGCCTGCGGCGCTATCTGAAGCGTGGCCACGATGCCGGAGCATATCCTCACGCAGACGAAAGGAGCACACATGCCGTTCGACCTTCCCGACCTGCCCTACGCCTACGACGCGCTCGAACCGCACATCGACGCGGAGACGATGCGCATCCACCACGACCTGCATCACAAGGCCTACGTCGACAACGCGAACGCCGCGCTCGACGGGACCGAGTGGGCCGGCAAGCCGGTCGAGCAGATCCTCGGCGACATCGAGATCCTCCCGGAGGAGAAGCGGACGGCCGTTCGCAACAACGCCGGAGGGCACGCGAACCATTCCTTGTTCTGGACGATCATGTCGCCGGAGGGCGGCGGGACGCCGGGGGGCCACCTAGGCTCCGCGATCGACGACGCGTTCGGCTCGCTCGACGCGCTCAAGGCCGCGATCAACGACGGCGGCGTCAAGCGCTTCGGCAGCGGCTGGACGTGGCTGGCCTGGGACGGCACGGGCCTCTCCGTCTACTCGACGCCGAATCAGGATTCCCCGCTCATGCAGAGCCACGTGCCGTTGCTCGGCATCGACGTCTGGGAGCACGCCTACTACCTCAAGTACCAGAACAAGCGCCCGGCGTACCTCGAAGCCTGGTGGAACGTCGTCAACTGGCCCGAGGTGGAGCGCAGGTACAGCGAGGCGCGCGGCTAGCGCGCGCCTCGCTGCTTCAGCGAATCCGGCCGGTCAGCGATGGACGAAGATCGTCCGGCTGTGACCGGCGACATAGCCGGCACCGACCTGGCCGGACGTCATGACGAGCCGGAGCTGCGTCATGCCGTGCGGGAGCCTCAGGCCGAACACCGCGCGCGAGTTCGAGCCGAGGAACACGCGCTTCACGCTCTTCCAGCCGAACCCGAAGTGCCGCTGGACCCACACGAAGTGGCCCGAGTACGACAGGTCGGACGTCGCCTTGGCGATGAAGAGGCGACCGCTCCGGCTGAAGCCGATCCGCGGCGCGACGTTGACCGTGACGGACTGGCTGTCGGCCGTCCGCCAGTGGGTCTGGTACGTCGTCCGGATCGTCGGCGTGACGTTGAACGTGTAATTGCCGTTCGTCGTCGTCGTCACCTGGTCGACCGACTGCGTGCTCTTGCCGAACGCCTGCGCGGTCAGGGTGACCGGCTCGTTCGGGAGCGCTGCGGAGACGCTGCCCGTGAGCGCCGCGCCACCGCCGTAGACGATGGTGGACGTCGACGAGTTCAGCGTGATCGCAGGAGCAGGACCCTGCACGACGATGGTGCCCGAATGCGTCTTCGCAAACGAGTCGTGGTACTTCACCGTGCCCGCACCGTTGAAGGTGTGCGAGTAGGTCTGGTCGGCGTGCAGGACCGGCGACGCGAAGCTGCCGTCGTCGGCGACGACCTGGTGATCCGCGGTGTCCGCGTTGTGCCAAGTCACGGTGTCCCCGGCATTCACGGTCGCGCTCTGCGGCGTGAAGCCGTTCTTCGTGACCTGGACCGTCTGCGTGCTCGCCCCGGCGGCGACGGCGACCAGGACGGCCGCGAGCACCGCGATCGGGAGCATGAACAGGCGTTTCATGCCAGCACCTCCTTGCTTGGCTGAAGCTCTCCTGCCCGCTCCAACCGGCTCCACGCCGGAAAATCGCCGGTTTCACAGTTTCCGTACAGCCTCTTCACTGTTCACCGGTGTCTGACACCGGGAAGCGGTGTCAGACACCGTGCATCTGAGTTCCTCATGCGACAATCCGAAGCGGTCGGCCATGCGTAGAACCCGGAGAGAGATGGAAATTGCGCTCGAGACCCCCGCTCGTCTCCGAGCCGTGCCCAGCCGCCGCTCGGCCGAGCCTCTGCCTGCGGAGCAGGCGAGCGACTCCGAGCTGCTCGTCCGGGTGGCCGACCGCGACCGCGAGGCCTTCGACGTCCTCTATCACCGGTACATCCGCTCCGTCTTCGGCCTCGCCCTCCAGCGTCTGCGGGACCGGGACCGCGCGGAAGATGCCGTGCAGGAGATGTTCGCCGCCGTGTGGCGCTCGGCCGGCAGCTACCGGCCGGAGCGCGGCCCGGCCGCCCCGTGGCTGTACGCGATCGCGCGCAACGCCATCGTCGACCGGTTGCGCTCGCGCAGCGAGCTGCCGGTGGAGCCGCCCGACATGACCTCGGACGAGCCGGGGCCCGCCGAGCGGGCCGAGTCCTCGTTCGTCTCGTGGCGCGTGCACCGCGCGCTCGAGACGCTGCCCGAGCGCGAGCGGGAGGTCGTCGAGCTCGCGTACTGGAGCGGCCTGTCGCAGAGCGAGGTCGCGAGCTTCCTCGACATCCCGCTCGGCACCGTGAAGACCCGCACGCGGAGTGCGCTCGCGCACCTCGCGGACGTCCTGGAAGGAGAGCTGGCATGACCCCCCCGCCCGAGTTCGAAGAGATCGTGGGCGCGGACGTGGAGGCCGCGGAGCGCGCGCGCCTCGCACGCGTGCACTCGCTGCTCGTGCAGGCCGGCCCACCGCCGGAGCTCTCGCCCGAGCTCGAGTCCGGGCCGACGCTCGGCATGACCCTCGCGCGCAGGCCCGCACGCGTACGCCGCCGAGTGATGCTGCTCGCTGCAGCGGTCGCGATCGTCGCGCTCGCGTTTCTCGGGGGCTACATCGCTGGCAACGGCGGCGGCACGGCGAGCGCCGAGGTGCTCAAGCTCACGGGGACGCCGGCGGCGCCGCACGCGTTCGCGTCCTTGCAGGTCGACCCTGTCGATGCGGGCGGGAACTGGCCGATGCGCCTCAGCGTCACCGGCTTGCCGAAGCTTTCGGCGCACTCGTACTACGAGGTCTTCCTCGTCCGCCACGGCAAGCCGTACGCGCCCTGCGGCTCGTTCAAGGTCGCGGTCGGCCGCCCGACGACGGTGCAGCTCAACGCGCCTTATCGCCTGCACCACAGCGACACGTGGGTCGTGACGCGGCAGACGCCGGGAAGCCACGAGCCCGGCGCCGTCGTGCTCAGGCCCGTCTAGCCCCGGGCTTCGTTCCGGATCTCGGAGAGGATCCGCTCGAGGCGCTCCTCGGTGGAGTCGTCGACGAACGTCATCGCGGCGGCGACGCTCGGGTGCACGCCGGCGATGGCGCGGCGCATCTCGTGCGCGACCGCGCGGTAGGAGGGGTGGCCTTCGCGGCCGGAGCGGAGCTCGACGAGATGGAGAGCCTCGCGCGCGTCGAGCTCGAGGACGTACCGGATGCGGAACGCGAGGCAGAGCGCGTACGGCGCCTCCTCCGCGAGGCCCGCATCCCGTAGCCGCTCGTATTCGCGGCGGGAGACGTCGAGCGCGCGCTCGAACTCGCCGCCGAGGCCCGCAGTCACGAGCTCGTGCGGGACGTCGGCGCCGAGGGCGGGCGACAGGCGCTGCCACTGGCACGTCAGGAGCCGGTGGCGCTGCAGGTCGCGGAACGCGCCGTAGTCGGAGACGATCTCGAACCGGTAGCGCAGCGTCTCGAAGCCGCGACCCGGACGGTGCCTGCGATTCTCGCGCTCGCCCACGAGCTCGCGGACGAGCGAGGCGCGCTCCTCGCCGTCGAGCCCAGCCACGGCACGAAGGACGTCTTCCTCCGCGACCGTCGCCGACTCGGCGACGAGCGCGGCGATGAGCTCCTCCTCGGTCCCGTGCGCGCGCACGAGGCGCACCGACGGCCCTGCCTCCGTCTCGGCGCCGACGAGGCCGAGCCGGGCGGCGACGGTGTCGGCCGACTCGCGGCGCTCGCGCAGATAGTCGACCCAGCGGCCGCCACGATCCTCGCGCGGAACGCGCACGACGAAGCTCGGGATGATCTTCTGCAGCTCTTCGAGCATCATCGCGCCGTAGGCGCGCGCCTCGGCCAGCGGATGTGCGAGCAGGTGGAGCACGAGCTGCTCGTACGTCTGCCCGCTCGCATACATGCCGACGTGCGAGAGCGACGCGGCCGGCAGCAGTCCGCGCACGAGATCGAGCGCCTTCGCGCGCACTGCGCGACGGTGTGCGGCGGGCGACTCGTCCTCGGCGCGCGGATATCGTTCCGCCGCCCACTCAGTCGTCGCTCCGAGGAGCCGCGCGTACGTCTCGAAGAGATCGTCGAGCGAGTGCTCGTAGGCGGGGCCGAAGCGCGGATCGCGGTGGTAGCGGAAGCCGTAGCCGTTGAGGCGCGCGTCGTAGGCGATGTACCGCGTGGACTGCTCGAGGTAGGCGGCGAGTCGCGGCCGCTGGAGGATCTTCGTCAGAAGGTTCGACGTCCACTCGCACGCGATGTGCGCGCCGCCGAGCTGGGCCACCGAATCGTCGCCGTACCCGAGGAAGATGCGGTCGTACAGCTCGGCCGCGCGCTTGCCCTCGGCGCCCTCGATCGCCGGCGCTTCTGCGCCACGCGCCTCGGGATCTGCGAACTCGTCCAGAAAGAGGCGGCGCAGCGTTCCGGGATAGCGCGAGTAGCGCGCGAAGAGCGCGCCCTTGACCGTCTCCGGCAGGTTGACGAGCCCGAAGACCGGCCGGTCGAGGTTCGTGAAGTGCGGAGCGAGGCGCTCGCGCTCCTCATCCGTGAAGGATTCGACCGGGAGTGGCAGGCTTTCCACGGTGGCCACGGGATCGCGAACGCTAGCGCGGGTCTCGGTCGGAACGTCTGGGTGGTCGTATCCCACCTGGCGCCCCGGCTTCTACCCGGCCGGGCTCGACCCGAAGGCGTTCCTCGGCTTCTACGCCGAGCGCTTCCAAACGGTCGAGCTGAACACGACCGGATACCGCATGCCCGGGGTCGAGCAGTTCCGCCGCTGGGCCGAGCAGGCGCCCGAGGGGTTCGAGTTCGCGCCCAAGCTGCCCGGCCACAGGACGGGCGTGCTGGAGGCGTTCGACGCCGGGGCGCGAGCGCTCGACGACCGGCTCGGCCCCGTCCGCGTCTCGTTGAAGAGCGCACGGGACGAGGGCGCAATCGAGCTCATCCTCGGCTCGCTCGGCCCCGGCCTGCGCATCGCGTTCGACCTCGAGCATCCGTCGTGGGAGGGCATCGAGGACCGGCTGGCGGAAGCCGGCGCGGTGCGCGTGAACGACCTCGACCATCCGGCCTCGTTCCGGTACCTGCGCCGGCGCGAGGCCCCGGACGGCGCGTTCGCCGAGCGCATTCGTGCCTGCGCAGAGCCGGTGTACGTGTACTTCCGACACGACGAGGAGCCGACCGCGCCTGCGCACGCGCAGACGTTGCTGGAGATGCTCCAGCTCTAGCTGGTCCGGCAGCTACCGTCGCCCCACGAGGCGAGGAGCGCCGCCTGCTGCTGCTCGAGCGCGACGTCGGCCGGGTTGCGACGGTCGAAGGCATGGAGTGGCTGAACCGTTGCGGCGACGTCGGGCGTCACGCCGGGGCCCTCGGCGAAGATCCGATACTGCTCGCCCGTGCCTGGACCACGCTTTCCGGTCTGTCCGGGCGGATAGTGGTACCCACCCTTCGTCGGGTCGAACGGATAGAAGCCGTAACAGAACACGCCCGACGGGTTGTGCGCGACGAACGAGTTCTCGCGGCGCCAGCCCGCACCGTAGACGGAGTTGAAGGTGTCGAGGTAGATCAGGCGGCCGTACCCGTCGGTCGGCGCCCCATGCTGCGTCGTCCCGAAGCCGTACACCGGCTGCCCGTTGTACGTGAAGCGGCCGAAGACGCTCTGGAAGCGTCCGTCGTACACCCAGTGCATGCCGGTCTCCAACTCGGCAACGGGGCCGCTCCAGTGCGACACCTCCAGCCACTGCTGCCGCTGCGTCGGGAGCCACGGCGCGAAGCCGAGGTCGGGCAGGGGCTGCGGCCACTGCTGCGCAGCCCAGTAGGTTCCGTCGGGCGCCGTGCATGCGGCGACGAGATTCGGAAGCGCGGGGCCGGTGTACGCCTTGCACGTGTTCGCGAAGTGCTGCCAGTACAGGCTGCGGTACTTCCCCCACCCGCCGGCGTAGTCGACTCGGAACTTCACCTGCGGCGCGTCTGCGGTCGGCGGCAGCGCATTGATCGCTCCCCAGACGAGGACGTGCTTGATCGCCCCGTTCTTGCGATACGTGAGAAGCGCCTCGCCCTTGGCGTTCACGGACAGGCGAAGGCCCGCCGCGTCGCGGTCGATGAGCTGCGCCGCCGACGCGGTGCCGGCGAGCGCCAGCGCCGCAGCAACGGCCAGGGCGCCCAGGATCCCGATCGTCTTCCCCATCCCTGGGAAGCAAGATCGGCAATTCCGCGGAAAACTTTCGCCTCAGAACTTCGCGACCGCGCCCGAGTGGCGCAGATACGTCCCGCTCTCGACGACCTCGGCGAGCTCGGCGACCGTCCGCCGGAGCTCGTCCTCCGTGTTGTAGAAGTGCGGGCCGAGCCGGACGCCGGCGTCGGGCCGGAAGTCGCAGATGATCCCGCGCTCCCCCAGCTCCCGGTGGACGGCCGCGTGATCCGGCGTGCGCACCGTGACGGTGCCGCCGCGCCGCTCGGGCGCGCGCGGGCTCACGATCTCGAGACCGGCCTCGTCGAGCAGCTCGATGAGGAGCGACGTGAGCGCGAGCGAACGTTCGCGGATCCGATCGACGCCGACCTCCTCGATGACGTCGTAGCCGGCGGTCGCCGCGTACAGCGCGGGGACGTTCGGCGTCCCGGTGAGGAACCGCGCCGCGCCGTCGGCGTACTCCAGCTCCGGCTCGAACGCGAACGGGCGCGCGTGCCCCTGCCACCCGACGAACGTCGGCTCGAGCCGCTCGGCCAGGTCCGGGCGCACGTACAGCCATCCGGCGCCCGGCCCGCCGCACAGCCACTTGACACTGCCGCCGGTCGCGAAGTCGACGCCGAGCTCCGTCACGTCGAATGGGACGACGCCCGCGGATTGATACGCGTCGAGCACGACGTGGGCACCCATCTCGTGCGCGCGGCGCACGATCGGCTCGACGTCCTGGATCTCGCCGTTCTTGAACAGCACGTGGCTGATCGGCACGAACAGGGTGCGCTCGTCGATCGCGTCGACGATCGCGCGGTCGTCGTCGACGGCTACGACCTCGAGGTCGGGCTGCGCCTGGTAGAGGTAGCGAACCGAGGGGAAGTTCGCCTCCTCGTACACGACGCGGTTGCGCTCGCCGGGATTGCGGAAGCACGAGATGACGACCATCTCGGCGACGGTGACGTTCTGGTGCATGACCGTCGAGCCGGCCGGCCCGCCGATGATCCGTCCGATCTGGTCGCCGACCGTCATCGGCATGTCCCACCAGCCCTCGCCCCACGAGCGGATGCCACGCTCGCGCCACATGCGCGCGTACTCGAGGAGGTTGTCCTCCGCCTTCGCGGGCATCGCCGCGAGCGAGTGGTTGATGAGGTAGATGCAGTCCGCGAGGATCGGAAAGCGGTCGCGATATGACTGCGGGTCGATCACACCGACTGCAGCGGCCGCGGTGCGGGCCCGACGTACCGTGCGCTCGGGCGGATCAAGACCCCGAGCCGCTTCTGCTCCAGCACGTGCGCGGACCAGCCGGCCGTGCGCGAGCACGCGAACATCGCCGGGGCGAGGTCGGGCGGCACGCCGGCCACGTCGAGGACGATCGCCGACCAGTACTCGACGTTCGTCCACGAATGGTCGGGGTGCCTCTTCGCGATCGCCTCGTGCGCGACCTGTTCCAGCTCCTCGGCGACGGCGACCCGCGACGAGCCGAGCTCCTTCGCGGTCCGCTTGAGCACGCGCGAGCGCGGATCCTCCGCGCGATACACGCGGTGGCCGAAGCCCATGATGCGCTCGCGGCGCGCGAGCGCCTCGCTCACCCACTTCTCCGCGTCGCCCATCTCGGCGACCGCGTCCAGCATCGGCAGCACGCGCGCCGGCGCGCCGCCGTGCAGCGGGCCGGAGAGCGCGCCGACGGCGGACGACAGCGCCGCGCCGCAGTCCGCGCCCGTCGACGCGACCGTGCGCGCGGTGAACGTCGACGCATTGAGCCCGTGCTCCGCGGTGCAGATCCAGTAGGTGTCGATCGCCTTCGCCGCGTTCTCGTCCACGTCTCCGCGCCACGCGAGGAGGAAGCGCTCGGCCGCGGTGCGGCCGGAGAGCACCGTCTCCTCCGGCACGGGCGGGAGGTCGGCGCCTCGCGCCGACTGGGCCACGATCGAGAGCGCGGCCGCGGAGAGCCGGCGCAGGTCCTCCTTCGCCTGCTCGTCGCCGATGTCGATCAGCTGCCCGAGCTTCCATCTGCCGCTGAGGATGGCGAGCATCGACTGCAGATCGGACATGTGGCCGCCCGTGCGCACCTCGAGCTCGCAGTACGCGGCGGGCAGGCCGGGCTCGAGCGCCTCGTCCACGAGGAGCCCCCAAACGTTCTCGAACGGGACGGCGCCGACGAGCTCCTCGATGTCGACGCCGCGATAGCGAAGAGCGCCGCCCTCGCGGTCGGGCTCGGCGATCTCCGTCTCGACGGCGACGACGCCTGCGAGACCGGGAACGAAATCGCTCATGCCCGCGCCTCTGCGGCGGCGAGGACGAGACCGGCAGCGGCAAGATCCTGCACTGCGACGCCCACCGACTTGTACAGCGTCAGCTGCTCCGCGCTCGTCCGGCCCGGCCGCGTGCCCGCGAGCACCTCGCCCAGCTCGACCGTTCGCTCCGGGTCGAGGCCCGCGAGCTCGGGAGCTCCGGAGGGAGGCGGGGCGAATGCGGAGCCGCGCGACTCGATGCAGATCACGTCGGCGCGCGCGACGATCGCGGGATCGAGCTCCGAGCCCGGCGCGTTGTAGCCGACCGAGCTCACGTGCGCGCCGGGCTCGAGCCAGGCGTCGAGCACGACAGGATCGGGCGAGTGCGTCGTCGCATGGACGACGTCGGCGCCGCGGACGGCGTCCTCGTACTCCCCGCGGCCGGCGACGCGGATCTCGGCGAAGTCGCGCACGCGCGGGAACATCTCCTGCGCGGCGCGGGACTGCACACCGGTGCCGAGGACCGCGAGCACACGCGCGTCCTCGCGCGCAAGCGTGCCTGCGGCGAGCGCGGCCGCGGCCGCGGTGCGCATCGCGGTGATGTACGTCCCGTCCATGACCGCGACCGGCGACCCGTTCTCGGGGTCGAAGACGACGATCTCCGCCTGGTGCGTCGGCCGGTCGACGTTGCCGGGGAAGAGCGAGACGAGCTTGCAGCCGAGCCCGGCCGAGGGCAGATAAGCGGGCATCGCGCCGAGCAGGCCGGCGTCGCCGGCGAGAGCGGCGATGCGCGGCGGCATGGAGGCCGCGCCTGCCGACAGCTCCACGTGCGCGCGCGCGAGCGCGTCCGTGAGCTCGTCGAGATCGAGCAGCTCCTCCACCTCGGCGCGGCTGAGCACGAGCATCAGCGCAGACGGTAGCTCCCCAGGGCCTGCCCGCGCGCGTCGAGCGCGACCACGTGGCCGGCGCGCAGCGGCAGCGCCGTCTCGAACCCCGTGCGGCGCACCGTCGGGCCGCCGGGCTCGATACGCCAGGAGGCGACCTCGGTGGCGCCGTTCCAGCTCGCGTAGACCGTCGCTCCACGGACGGCCGCAGTCGGCCCATCGTGTGGCCGCCCCACCCAGGGGAACCGGAGCGTCCGGTAGCTCTCGCCGCCGCGCGGCAGCGTCGCGTCGAGGCGGACCGCGCCGCCGGCCGAGAACTCCGTGAAATGCGGATCGGTGCCCCAGCCGACGAGGACGTCTCCGTTCCCGAGCAGCTGCACGCTCCCGAGCTTGTGCGCATGCAGTTCGGGCCGGTGGGCGTACTCGTGCAACAGAGACGCCCGCATGCGCTTCGTGTCGAGCTCGAGGACGATCCCGCGCGACCGCTTCTCGCCGTTGTCGAAGATCGAGAGGACGCGCCCGCCCTCGTGGCTGCGTGCGTCGTGCTGCCATGCGAAGCGCGCACCGGCTCCGAGCGCGAAGTCGCTGCGCTTCCCGCCGAGACGCCACAGCACGGCACCCGTGCGCCGATGCACCTTGTACACGGCCCAGGTGTTGCGCGCAGAGACGAGCAGATGCCCGTCCGCGTCGACGTCGATCGAGTTCACGTGAAAGTAGTCCCATGGATAGCCGACCGGGCTGTACGACTCGTGGACGGGCACGTGGTCGAGGCTGCGCCACTCGAAGAGCACGCGCGCGCTCGGCACCTCGACCTCCTGCACGACGCCGCCCATCGTCAGTCCGCGCGCGCCGCGGTCGCGGATCTCGAAGCTCGTCACGAGTGCGGTCCCGCGATCCGTCAGGAGAAACTCGTGCAGGTCCGATCGCCTGCCCCTTCCGGCGGGGAACCGCGCGACCTCGCGGTAGGTCGCGTCGACGATCACGTGCTCTCCGCGGCCGAGGCCGCCGCCCGGCAGCGCCTGCCACCACGTCAGCACCGGCTCGCCGTGAAGCGTCTGCGCGCGGAAGTTCATCGCCGGCAGACCCGTCGGTCTGAACCAGATCGGCCCGCCCGTGTCGTCGAGGATGAGCAGTCCGTGCTGCCCCGGGCCCGACGACGGCGCGAGGAAGAGGCGACCGGGGGCGACGACGCCGTCGCGCCCGAGGATGCGCACGACCGGCGGATCGAGGTCGGGACGCGACACGAAGCGCGGCCGCGCCGAGAGCCCCAACGCGAACGCCGCGCTGCGGACGAGGAGCTCCGCGCGCGTCAGCGCCGTGCCGACACCGCCACGGGCGCCTTCGCCGCAGGCTGCTGCGGCGGCGGCTTCGAGTCCGTGAGCACTGCGGCCATGAGGAGCACAGCCATCGCGACGGCGCTCTCCCCGACGAGGGTGCGCGCGAGCGTGCCGGTCACGCCCGGGCGCTCGATGCGCGGGACGGCGAGGAAGTGATGCGCGGCACCCCACCCGAGGGCGAGGCAGACGAGCCCGAGCTTGAGCAGGAGCACGTGGCCGTACCCGGTCGTCCAGAGGTCGTGCACGTGCGGAAGGCGCAGGACGCTGAGATAGGTGCCCGCACAGAGGAGAAGCGCGACGAGCACGGTGGCCACGCGGGAGAACCGGCGGAACGCCGTCGCGCGGAGCTCCGGCCACGAGGGCCAGACGACGAGCGCGAGCTGAACGAGCCCTCCCACCCACAGCGTCGCCGCCGACAGGTGCACCCAGTCCGCGAGCTCGGACACCCAGGAGTGGCCGGCATCGGCGGCGGAGTGGCCGGAGAGGGAGAGCCCGGAGACGAACACGAGGCCGAGCACGAAGGCCGCCCACAGGAAGGACTCGCGCTCGAGCAGCCAGGCGAGATAGAGCAGCGCGGCGAAGAGCGCGAAGCCGAGCTCCATGACGACGAACGTCTGGCCGAAGCGTGTTCCCTGCGCGAGCGGCGAGAGGTCGCCGTACAGGAAGCGCGAGAACGGCAGCTG
>DATAMX010000092.1:0-19026 GCA_036260475.1 Gaiellaceae bacterium
GGCGTCACGGTACTCCTCGATCGCGGCGATGCAGTCGGCAGGCGTCCCGGCGATCGGCCTGCACTTGTCCAGCAGCGCGTCCGAGACCTTCGCCTTCGCGGCCAGCCGGCCGCCCTGCTCCATCGCGTCGGCGACCGGGCGGATCTCGTCCTGCTCGATGCCGGCGAGGTCGAGGAGCGTGTCGGCCGCCCCCTGGATGTTCTGCACCTTGTTCGCGAGGTACATCCCGGCGATCTCGCGCGCGCCGTCGCGGCCGGCGTCGCGGTCGGTCACGTGGATGGAGGCGACGACCGTGCAGCCGACGTCGATGCCGGGCCCGACGTTCCCCCGCGTGTAGCGGACGAAGGCCGGCGTCGTGATCGACGGCGTCAGGCATCCGTCGGCGATCTCGCCCGCGAGCGCCTGCATCTTCGGTGCGGTCGCAGCGACGTAGACGGGCGGCACCTCACGCGGCGAATGTGCATCCGGCGCGAGGGCGGGCACGTCGGCGCTCCACGTGTCGCCGTCGTACTCGAAGCGCTCTCCGCCCAGGACGCCGCGCGCGATCGTGACGGCGTCGCGCATCGGCCCGAGCGTCTTCGTCGTCTGCGTCTTCGTGTTATTGAGGAAGATCTTCGAGGTCCCGAAGCCGAGGATGAACCGTCCCGGCCCGGCGGCCTCCTGCACGACGCGCGCGTCCATCGCCGCCTGGACGGGATGGCGCGTCGACGCGGCGATGATCCCCCAGCCGATCGTCAGCCGCTTGGTCTCGCGGCCCATGAGCGCGGCGACGCCGGTGGACGAGCGCGCCTCCATGCCGTGCTTCCGCCACCACGGATACGCCTCGGCGAGCCAGATGGTGTCCATGCCCGCGTCGTCCATGGCGCGCGCCGATGCGAGCATCTCGTCAAGAGGCTCCATCGTCAGCTGCATGACGCCGATGCGGAACGGCTGCGTCACTCGGCTCGAAGCGCTTCCTGCACCTGCACGTCGAGCGCGGACAGCACGTTCTCGACCTGCTGGTTCACGATCGGCTGCAGCACGCGCTGGCCCATCGACCCGACCGGGCCGGCGATCTTCACCTCGGCCGACCACGCCATCGCGCACGCTCCGTCGGACTCGCGGAGGTCGAACGACGTCACCATGTTCAGCATCGCCCCGACGCCGCTGCCCTTGATCGCCATCTTCGCGAACTCGGGCTCGCGCTCCTCGGTCTTCTCCATGTCCACCTTCATGCGCAGGCCTCCGAGGCCGAGCGGGATCTTCACGTTCGCCGTCCAGCGCCCGCCGTCGTGGACGTCGAATCCCTCGACGCCCGGCATGACCTTCGCCATCGACGCGGGATCGTTCAGCACGCGCCACACGGTCGCGCGCGGCGCTTCGAAAAGGCGCTCGCCGGAGACGTTCACCGCATCAGCTCCCACACGCGTTGGTACGGGTTGTGACTGTCGGTCACGATCTTCCCGGTCGCATCCTGCACCGCTGCGCAGATCGCATGGATGCCGGCGCCGCCGCCTTCGCCCATCCCCTTCGTGCCGAGCGGCGTGAACGGCGACGGGCTCTCCATCGCGCCGGTGCGGAGCGGCGGCATGTCGAGCGCGTGGGGCACGTGGTAGTCGTAGAAGTTCGGGGTCAGGAGGTTTCCGTCCTCGTCGTACTCGAACGTCTCGTGCATCGCGGCGCCGATCGCCTGCGCGGTCGCGCCCATGACCTGGCCTTCGACGATCTGCGGATTGATGCGCTTGCCGCAGTCGTCCACGGCTGCATAGTCGACGATCTCGTAGTAGCCGGTCTCGGGGTCGACCTCGATGACGGCGACGTGGATCTGGGTCGCGTAGGTGAGCGTGAGGTTGCCGAACTTGCGCTCGACGTCCGGCACCTGAAACGGTGGCCGGTAGACGTAGCGGCAGTTCAGCGTGACCCCGAGGTCCTCGGGCAGCCCGGCATTGTTCGCGTTGATGATCGCGCCGCACGCCATGAACGGCAGGAACGCCTCCGGGTTGTCCTTGATGCGGACTCCGCCCTCGGCCAGCTCGAGCGCCTCGACCGGCACGCCGCCGAAGACCGCCGACGCGAGCTGCTTGATCTCCTCCCGGAGCATCTCGGTCGCGCCCTTGACCGCGGAGAGCCCGGTGACGGCGAACTGGCTCGCGTACGTGCCGGAGAAGCCGGCGTGCGAGTTCCAGTAGCTGTCGTGGCCGGCTCTCACGTGCACGTCGTCCACGGAGCAATTCAGGATCTCGGCCACGACCTGCGAGGCGGTCGTCTCGTGCCCCTGGCCCTGCGGCGTCGTTCCGAGCGTGACCACGATCTCGCCGAAGATGTCGAGCTTGACGGTCGCGACCTCGTTGTTGCCGGAGAACTGGAGCTCGGGGTTGATGAGCCGCGACTGTCCGAAGTTGTTCGTGCCCGAGTCGAGCGTAGAGCCGATGCCGACGCCGAGGCGCTTGCCGCGCGACTCCGCGTCGCGGCGTCTCTCGTCCATCGAGCTCCAGCCGATGAGGCCGAGCGCGATGTCGAGCATCTGCGCATAGTCGCCGGAGTCGTAGACGCAGCCGTTCGGCGTCTCGTACGGCATGTCCTCGACGCGGATGTAGTTTCGCTTCCGCACCTCGACCGGGTCGAGCTCGAGCTCGCGCGCGACGATGTCGATCACGCGCTCGGTGAACCACAGGTGCTGCATCCGCGAGTACCCGCGGTTCGGCGAGACCGGCGCCTTGTTCGTGGCGACCTGCGTGAAGTCGACCCGGATGTGCCGCCAGCGGTACATGCCCGGCGTGACCTGCGCCCAGATGACGCCGCCGAGCGGCTCGTACCGGAGCCAGGCGCCTGCGTCGTCGAGCGCCTTCGTCCGGAAGCCGAGCAGCGTCCCGTCCGCCTTCACCGCCACCTCGGTGTTCTGGAACCAGCGCTCGTTCCCGTGCGACATCGACATGTGGAAGTCGGTGCGCCATTCCGTCCACTGGATGGGACGGTTCAGCTTGCGCGAGAGCAGGCAGCAGACGACGAGCTGCGGGTGGGAGGTGATCTTGTTGCCGAATCCGCCGCCGATGTCCTGCGTGACGAAGCGCAGCTTGTCGAGGCCGCACCGCATCGCCGGGCCCATCATGATCGCGGCGAAGCCCGGGAACTGGTTGTTCGTATGGATGGTCCACTGCCCGGTGCCGCGGTTGAACTCCACGAGTGCCCCGTCGCACTCGAGCGGCGTCGAGTTGAAGCGGTGGAAGTGCAGCTCCGGGATCGTCACGACACGATCTGCCTGGGCGAACGCCTCGTCGAGGTCGCCCCACTCGTAGACGCCCTCCCACATGAGGTTGCCGCCGGCGTCGTCGTGGAGCACGGGCGCGTCGCCGTCGAGCGCCTGGCGGGCGTCGACGAGCGCGGGCAGCGGCTCGTACTCGACCTCGACGAGCTCCGACGCGTCGCGCGCGAGCTCACGCGTCTCGGCGACGACTGCGACGACCGGCTCGCCGACGAAGCGCACCTTGCCGACCGCGAGCGAGAAGTCCTTGATCCGGCCGCCGGGCTCGCTTGCGATCTGGAAGAACGGGTCGGTGAGCGCCGCCACCTCCTCGCCGGTGAGCGTGCCGTACACCCCCTTGATCTCCTCGGCCTTCGAGACGTCGATGGATGCGATGTGCGCGTGTGCGTACGGCGAGCGGACGAAGTGGAGGTAGCCCATGCCGTGGCGCTTGACGTCGTCGACGAAGACGCCCTGCCCCTGCGTGAGCCGCCGGTCCTCCTTGCGCGGGACGCTCTCGCCGAGCCAGCTCTTCCCGACCTCGACCTTCTCCGGGGCGATGGTCGTCATCGCGCCACCGACTTGACGGCCTCGAAGATGTTCCAGTAGCCGGTGCAGCGGCAGATGTTCC
This sequence comes from Gaiellaceae bacterium, assembly GCA_036260475.1. GTDB lineage: Bacteria > Actinomycetota > Thermoleophilia > Gaiellales > Gaiellaceae > Palsa-739. Next base: position 3,852 of record DATAMX010000092.1, read on the forward strand.
CCTGCAGCGCCTTGCGGATGTCCTCGTCGCTCGGGCTCGGGTTCGCGCGCAGCAGAGCGGTCGCGCTCATGAGCATGCCCGGCGTGCAGTAGCCGCACTGGAGCGCGTGATGCTCGGTGAACGCCTGCTGCAGCGCCGTGAGCCGGTCGCCGTCGGCAAGCCCTTCGACGGTCTCGATCTCGCTCCCGTCGGCCTGGACGGCGAGCAGCATGCAGCTCTTCACGAGCGTGCCGTCGAGGATGACGGAGCAGGCGCCGCAGTTGCCCGTGTCGCAGCCGATGTGGCTGCCGGTCAGATCGAGATCGTCCCGCAGGAAATGGATGAGCAGCTTGCGCGCCTCGACGTCGCGCTCGTACAGCGTGCCGTTGACGGTGACCGCGACGTCCATCAGCGCTTCTCCGCCGCCTGCCGCGCAGCGCGCTCGGCCAGAACCTCTGCCAGGTGGGCGCGGTACGCGCTCGACGCGTGCACGTCGTCCGGCGGGCGCAGACCGGCGGCGCGCACCGCCTCGCGAACCGTCTCCGGCGACGCCGCCTCGACGACGATGGGGACCGCGTCGACGCAGCCGATCGCGACGCGGAGGGAGCCGTTCATGCTCGCGGCCGCATTGACGATGCACGTGCCTTCCACGCCCAGGGTGACCGCGGCGAAGCCATCCTGCTTGCCCGCAGGGATCTCGATCCGCGTCAGGAGCTCGGCCTGGCCGACGGCGGTCATGTACACGCCGAGGAAGAAATCGGATGCGGGGACGGTGCGCTCGCCGTCCTGGCCCGCGATGGTGAACCGGGCGCCCACGGCGGCCATGAGCGGCGGCAGGTGGTTCGTCGGGTCGTTCGAGCAGAGGTTGCCGCCGATCGTGCCGCGGTTCCGCACCTGCACGTCCGCAATCCGGGAGCAGACCTCCCTCAGGATCGGGCGCGCCCGCGCCTCGGCCGAGTCGATGAGCTCCGTGTACGTCGTCATCGGCCCGATCGAGAGGGTTCCGTCGGCGGCCAGGTCGATGCCCCTCAGCTCGTCGAGCCCGTTCAGGTCGACGAGGACGTCCGGGGACGCCGCCCGCGCCTTCATGACGTTGATCAGCGTCTGGCCGCCGGCGAGGGCGCGGGCGCCGTCGTTCTCCGCGAGCCTCTCCAACGCCTCCTTGACGGACGACGGCTTGGAGTACTCGACTTCCCGCAGCAGCAAGCCTACGGCTCCTGGTTACATGCGAAGGGGAGCGCGCCCCGGAGCCCGGTAGTCACGGCCGCGATCCTACGGGCCGCTGTAAGCGCTTTGCAAGCGGGATTTTATTTTTTGTCTCGACCAGGGGCCCCCGGAAAGTGCGCAGCACTTTCTGGGGATACTGCGCCGACCGGCTCGCCGTGGATGCGCGCCTTCGCATCCCGGAGCCTGCCGCCGCTGCGGCCGGCCCGCACCGCGAGGATCTCGGCGAGGATCGAGACGGCGGTCTCGGCGGGCGTGTCGGCGCCGACGTCGAGCCCGCTCGGGCCCGAGATCCGGTCGAGCTCGTCCTCCGCCACGCCGGCCTCGGCGAGCAGGCCCCGGCGTCGCTCCTGGTTGCGCCGCGACCCGAGCCATCCGACGTAGAAGGCGTCCGTCGCGAGCGCCCCTTGCACGAGCGGGAGGTCGAACTTGTCGTCGTGCGTCAGCACCACGACGGCCGTGGCCGCGTCCGGAGCGACGTGGGCGAGCGCCTCGTCCGGCCACACGACGAGCAGCTCGTCGGCGCTCGGGATCCGTTCGGCGGTGGCGAAGCGCGGTCGCGCGTCGGCCACGATCGTCCGCCAGCCGAGGAGCTTCGCCGACGCGCACAGCGCCTCGGCCGTGTCGACCGCGCCGTAGACGAGGAGCCGCGGGGGCTCCGCGAACACGTCGGCGAAGACGGAGCGGTCGCCGAGCTCGATCACGTGGCTGCGACCGCGGCGCAGCGCCGCCCGCTCGAGCTCGGGATCGTCGAGCCTTTCGCCGACGCCCTCGCCGCGGACGACGGTGAGCACGACCCCGGAATCGACCTGCTCGCGGAGCGGCTCCACGAAGACGTCGATCTCGCCCCCGCACGGGAGCCCGACCGAGAACGCCATGTCGTCGGTGATCCCGTACGTGACGAGCCGCGGCACGCCGGTCTCCCGCACCTCCTGCGCCGCGACGACGACGTCGTTCTCGACGCATCCGCCCGAGACCGAGCCTTCGAGGCTTCCGTCCTCGCGCACGATCAGCTTCGAGCCGACCGGGCGGGGAGCAGAGCTCCTCGTCGCCACCACGGTTGCCACGACATCGCTCATCGACCCAAATATGCCTTGCGGAGGTCCTCGTCCTCCCGGAGAGACGCCGCCGGCCCCTCCAGCACGAGCCGCCCCGTCGAGAGCACGTACCCGCGATCGGCGATGGACAGCGACACGTTCGCGTTCTGCTCGACGACGAGCATCGCGACACCGGACTCGTGCACCTGCTTGATGATCTCGAAGCTGCGCTCGACGAGGATCGGCGCAAGCCCCATCGACGGCTCGTCCATCAGCAGCAGCTTCGGCTTCGACATGAGCGCGCGGCCCATCGCGACCATCTGCTGCTCGCCGCCGGAGAGCGTGCCCGCGAGCTGGCTTCGCCGCTCGTGCAGCAGCGGGAACAGCTCGTACACCCGGTCGAAGTCCTCCTTCTTCCCGCCGCCGTGCAGGTAGGCGCCCATCTCGAGGTTCTCGAGCACCGTCATCGGCCCGAAGAGGCGCCGGTTCTCGGGCACGATCGCCATCCCCTTGCCGATGCGATAGCTCGTCGAGCGGCGCGTGACGTCCTCGCCTTCGAACATCACGGAGCCGTTGCGCGGCGACACGATGCCCAGCACCGTCTTCAGCGTCGTCGACTTCCCGGACGCGTTCCCGCCCAGCAGGCAGACGAGCTCGCCCGGCTCGATCCGGAGCGTCAGCCCCTGCAGGATGTGGATCGGCCCGTAGAACGTGTCCACGTTGTGAATCTCGAGGAGCGCGGTCACTTCGTCGCTGCCGCCTTCGTCCCGAGATAGGCCTCGACGACACGCGGATCGGTCGCGACCTCGTCGAACGAGCCTTCGGCGATCTTCACGCCGTGGTCGAGCGCGACGACCCGGTCGGAGATGCCTTCCACGACGTGCATGTCGTGCTCGATGACAAGGATCGTGTAGCCCGCCTCGTCGCGGAGACGGCCGATGAGCTCGGCGATCTCGTGCGTCTCGACGGGGTTCATCCCCGCGGCGGGCTCATCGAGCAGCAGGAGCGTCGGCTTCGTCGCGGTGGCGCGTGCGATCTCGAGCCGGCGCCGGTTCGCGTACGAGAGGCTGTATGCGGGCTGGTCCCAGCGGTAGCCCATGAGACGCTCGCCGAAGAACGCGAGGCGCTGCGAGGCGAGCTCCCGGATCTCCCGCTCTTCGCGCCGCATCCCCGGCGTCCGCAGCATCGAGCGGAAGATGCCTGCGCGGGTGTTGCCGTACGCGGCGGCCATCACGTTCTCGATCACGCTCATGTTCAGGAAGAGACGCAACGTCTGGAACGTCCGCGAAACGCCGCGCTGGCTGATCTGGTGCGGCTGGAGGCCGACGAGGCTCTTGCCCTCCAGGAGGATGTCGCCCGCGTCCGGCCGGTAGATGCCCGTGATCAGGTTGAAGAGCGTCGTCTTCCCCGCGCCGTTCGGCCCGATGACACTGACGATCTCGCCCTTCCCGACGTCGATGTCGAGGTCGGCGACGACGGCGAGCCCGCCGAAGTTGAGAGAGACGCCTTCGATCGCGAGAAGCTTCTCGGCCATCAGACGATCTCGACCCTCCGCTCGCCGAGCAGGCCGTTGGGCCTGATGATCATGAGGGCGATGAGGATGAGCCCGAGCACGATGTAGCGCGCCGGGTCGGGCTGCGTGAGCATCACGTTGTCCCACACGAACGCCGCGAGATAGAGCGTCGGCGGGAGCAGCGCGAGCCGGAGCCTGCCGCGTACGAGCGTGAGCGCCAGCGCGACGCCGATCACGCCGATGTACGTCACGGGCGGGATCCATCCGGCGAGATGCCTCGGGATGATCAGCCAGTACGACAGCACGTGCTGGAAGCCGCCCTTCGCGCTGCCGGCGACCCACGAATGGTGGATCGCTCCCGCGATCGCACGACAGACGAAGCCGAGTGCGAGCGTCGCGACCGCGACCAGCCCGAGCCGCCGCGAGAGGCGGAACGCGAAGAGCAGGCCCGCGACGAGCGCGATGTAGAAGATCACGCGCGACTTGTTCGGATCGCGGAGCAGCTCGAGCAGCGGCCCGATCACGAGCGCACCGAGCACGACTCCGCGCTGGCTACCCGAGCCGCCCAGGATGACCATCGTGTAGACGGTGATCAGCAGCACGAAGTAGAAGGTCAACGGCAGGACGCTCGCGCTCAGCGACGCGAAGAGCGTCCCGGTGAGGGCGGCGATGGCCGCGCCGAACGCGAAGCTCATCAGCTTCAGGGTGTTGACCGGCATGCCCATCGCCTCGGCGGCCAGCGGGTCCTCGCGCAGGGACCGCCACGCCCGACCGGTGCGCGACAGGTTGACGAAGCGGAGCGCGACGTAGATCACCGCGAAGAAGGCGAGCGCGAGGTAGTAGTAGGAGACCGCGAACACGCCGCTGTGCTGCACCACGAGGGTGTGGCCGAAGGCGTGCAACGGCGTGACGGTGAAGATTCCGAACGCGCCGCCGGTCACGTTGTGTCCGAAGATGCTGTCGCCGTTCGTCGCGATCGTCTGGAAGAGCTGGAGGAAGAACAACGTGACGATGGCCAGGTAGTCGCCGTGCAGGCGCCTCGACGGGAGACCGAGCAGGAAGCCGGCGATCGCGCCGATCGCGACCACGGCGGGGATCGCCGCGTATGCCGGCAGATGCAGGTGGAACTGGTTCGAGTCGAGGAGTGCGTACGAGTACGCGCCGAGCCCGTAGAACGCGACGTAGCCGAGATCGAGGAGCCCGCCCCACCCGACGACGACGTTCAGGCCGAGCGCCAGCATCATGTACAGCACGGTGTCGAAGCCAACCCGGCGCACGTAGCCGCTCGAGGACAGCGCCGGGAGCAGGCACATGACGCCGACGAACAGCGTCAACCACGCCCACCACGGAATCGCGCGCAGCCGTTCCTCCATCGCTGCGAGCGGACCGCCGCGCATGAGCCGGCGCTCCGCGTGACGTGCGACCCACTCGTCCTGACCGACCGCGGGGCCGGAGGCGGGCGTGTCGGACGAGTGCGGGGTCGAGTCGGTCATGTCACACCTTTCGGATGTCCGCGCGCCCGAGCAGGCCCTGGGGCCGGAAGATCATGAACGCGACGAGGATCGAGAAGACGACCAGGTCGGACCACTTCGTCGAGACGTATCCCTGCGTGTACGACTCGGCAAAGCCGAGGATGAGCCCGCCGGCCATCGCGCCCGGAATCGACCCGATGCCGCCGATCACCGCGGCGGTGAAGCCCTTGAGGCCTGCGACGAAGCCGATCGCCACCGTCGTCGGGACGCGCAGCGCGAACATCACACCCGCGGCGCCGGCGAGCGCCGAGCCGAGGATGAACGTGAACCGGATGACGCGGTTGATGTCGATGCCCATCATCTCCGCGGCCTCGCGGTCGTACGACGTCGCGCGCATGGCCTTCCCCGTGCGCGTCTTGTTGACGAGGATGTACAGGGCGACCATCAGCGCGAACGCGGCGCCGATGGTGATGATCCGGAGCAGCGGGACGCGGACGTTGCCGATGTCGAATCCCTTGAAGTAGAGCTCCCCGTTGCCGATCTCGAAGGTGTTGTACGTGCGCGGCGTGGCGCCGAAGAGCAGCTGCATCGAGTTGGCGAGGAAGAACGAGACGCCGAGCGCGCTGATCAGCGGCGCAATGCGCGGCGCGTCGCGCAGAGGCCGGTAGGCGAAGCGCTCGATCACGACTCCGAGGATCGCGCAGCCACCCATGGCCGCGAGCGTGATGATCGTGATCAGCGCCCACACGGGGACGTTCGGGCTCGCGGCGCCTCCGAGCAGCTGCAGCACGCCGAAGCCGATGAACGTGCCGACCATGAAGACGTCGCCGTGGGCGAAGTTGAGGAGCTTCAGGACTCCGTAGACGAGCGTGTACCCGAGCGCGATGAGCGCATAGACGCTGCCGAGCGTCAGCGCGTCGACGGTGAGCTGGATGAAGGTGTCCATCGAAAGGCCGGGTGGGCGGCATCGAGCCGCCCACCCGGCGTGTCAGAACGTCTTATCCGACGAGCTTGTACGAGCCGTTTTGCTGGATCTGGAAGATGTAGAACTTCGCGTTCAGCGGGTCGTTGGACTTCGTGGACCACTTGAAGGTCCCGCCGAGGATCCAGTTCTTGATCGACACCTGCTTGACCTTGCGCAGGACGTCCCGCCGCGACTTGATGACGCCGTGATCCGCCTTGCAGGCGAGATGGATCGCGCTCATGAGGATCTGTGCGGCGCCGTACGCCGGCGGCCCGAACGAGCCGACGGTCTTGCCGGGGTTCGCCTTCTGCCAGCCGGCGACGAGCGCCTTGTCGGCCGGGATGCCGGTGATGTCCGGAGCGAAGTTCGACACGTACGAGCCGGGCACCTTGAACGCCGTGGAGTCGTTCGAGCCGTCTCCGCCGAACACCTTCGCCTTCTTGCCCTGCTCGAGCAGCTGCTGCGCGAACGTCTGCGCGTCAGCGGGCTTCTGCGTCGGGAAGAAGACGATGTCGGCATCGCTCGGCACCTTCGTCACGTACGCCGAGTAGTCGGTCGTCGTGTTCGGGGCCGAGAGCCGGATCGTGGACACTCCGGCAGCCTTCAGCGTCGTCTCGACCGCGCTCGCGAGACCGAGCGAGTACGGCTCCTGGAAGTCCATGATCACGACCTTCTTGACCTTGAGGTTCTTGATCATGAAGTTCGCGTCGCTGGGGCCCTGGATGTAGTCGCCCGGGACGTCGCGGAAGAACGCGGGCGTCCCCTCCTTCACGCCGCCGACCGTCTTCGTCAGGTCGGTGCGCGTCGCGGACGGGGAAAGATGTGCGATTCCGGCGGCGAAATACGTCTGCGTCGAAGCGGCAACCGCACCCGACGTCGACGGGCCGAGGATCGCGACGACGCTCTTGTCGCCGACGTACTTCTGCGCGAGATCCTGCGCAGGAGTCGCGCCCTGCTCGACCGGGGTGTCGCCGCCGACGAGCTTGATCTTCAGGCCGTAGCTCTTCGCGAGCGTCTTGACCGCATAGCTCGCCCAGCTCATCTGCTCCTGTCCGAGGAATGCGGCGCCGCCGGTCAGAGGCGTCACGAACGGAAGCGTGAACGTGCTCTTGCAGCTCACGCCCGCCGAGGCCGAAGCCGCAGTCCGGTGATTCGCCTGAGCGCTCGCGGCGACGACCGCCGTCGCTGCGAGCGCCAGGAAAAGGCTGATGCCCTTCTTCATGTGCCCTCCTAATTGCATGATTCGCCCGAGTCTCGGCCAGTGTCCATTCTCGGCGTCGGACTGTCAATGATCTGATCAAATGCCGCGCGTTGCAATCATCTGATCAAAAGGGCGCCAACGCTTCGACCCATCCGGCCGTGTCGAGGAACTGCCGGAAGCGCACGGCCTTCCCGTCCTCCACCGTCCAGACGTGGACGAAGGGGACGTCGAGGCGCTTGCCGGTCTCCTTCGCGACTCCGCGGTAGCGCCCGAGGACGACCACCTCCGAGCCGGCGTCGAGGAACTCGCCGGGCGTGGCCGAGAACTCCGACCACCACGCCTCGTCGAGCGGCTCGAAGATGTTCTTTCGGACCTCGTCGACGCCGTGGTAGAGGCCGCCGTGGGGCAGGCCCTGCGCCTGGTGCCACTCGATCTCGGGATGCATGTCGGCGAGGACGGCGTCGAGGTCGTCCCGCGCGAACGCGACGTACGACCGCTTGACGAGCGCCACGTTGTCCATCGAGCGAATGTATCTAGAGTTGCCGGATGCGCTGGTGCATCCAGTCCGACGAGGAGAGCGTCCTGTTCGGGGCCGGGCGCGGCTGCGCCGAGTTCGAGCAGCGCCTCCTCCGCTTCGATGCGCCCGGAGGCGACCAGGGACCGTCGGCCGACGACGAGGTGCTGTACGTCCTGCGCGGCCGCGGAACCGCGATCATCGACGGTGAGCCGGCTCGTCTGGCCGCCGGAACAGCCGCGTACGCCGCCGCCGGCACGAGCTGGCGCGTGGACGAGGCGGACGGGCTCGAGCTCCTGTCCGTGCTCGTGCGCGATCCGCTGCCGGCGAACGGCGCGCGGCATGCGGTCGTCGGCGTCGACGAGGTCGACGCGGGCGAGGCGACGGCCGGCCGGATGTTCCGCCTCCTCGTGCCGTGCCCGTCCGCGACGCAGTTCGTGGGTTACATCCCACCGGGACGCGCGCCCGATCACTACCACCGCTACGACGAAGTGGTCTATGTCCTGGAGGGGAGCGGCGCGTTGCACATCGACGGAGAGTCGACGCCGCTGCGGCCCGGGTCGTGCATCCATCTCCCGGCGAAGCTCGTGCACTCGCTCGAGAACCACGGGCCCGGGGAGATGCAAGTGCTCGGCGTGTTCCGGCCGGCCGGCTCGCCGGCCGAGGCCTACTACCCCGACGGCACCCCGGCCGTCCAGTACTGATGCCGCGCATCGAACGGAGCGCCCAGCTCGTCTGGGAGGGAAACGTCGCCCGCGGGATCGGGAGCATCAGCGCGGGGACCGGCGCGTTCGCAGACCTCGGCTTCTCGCTGCCGACGCGCATCGGCCAGCCCGAGGGGAAGACGAGCCCGGAGGAGCTGCTCGCAGCCGCTCACGGCGGCTGCATCACGATGTCGCTCGCGAGCGAGCTCACGCAGGCGGGCACGGCGCCCGGACGCCTGGACGTCGCATGCCGCATCGTCATGGACGAGGTCGAGGGCCGCGGCCACCAGATCGTCGCCTCGTACGTGGACGCGGTGGTCGACGCCGACGGCCTCGACGACGACGGCCTGCGCGAAGCGTTCGCGAAGGCCGACGAAGGCTGCCCGTTCTCGCAGCTCTTGCGCGCGGCAGGCGTCGAGCTTCACCTCACCGCCCGCCGGGCGTGAGCCTCGCCGAGCTGGCAGCCGCACGGCGGACGCACAAGGCGTTCGGCTCCGAGCCCGTGCCGCGCGAGACGCTCGTCGAGCTGCTCCGGCTCGCGCGCCTCGCTCCGAATCACCACCTGACGCAGCCGTGGCGCTTCCGCGTGCTCGGCCCTGACGCGCTCGCGCGCCTGAAGGAGGCGGCCGGCCCTGCGGAAGCGCTGAAGCTCGAACGCGCTCCGACGCTCGTCGTCGTCTCCGCCGTGCTGACGGGCGATCTCGTCCAGGACGAGGAAGACGTCTGTGCGACGGCGGCGGCGACGATGCTCGTCCTCCTCGGTGCGACCGAGCGCGGCCTGGCGTCGTACTGGCGGACGCCGAGCGTCCTGCGCACCGCACGTGGACGCGATGCCCTCGGGATCGCGCGCGGCGAGCGCGTGCTGGGCCTGCTGCATCTCGGTCCGCCGGAGCGCGAGCCGGCGGCGCGTGAGCGCGAGCCGGTCGAGAAGTACGTCGAATTCCTCACGTAGAGACAGCGGATCCGCTGATGCGGCGGCTCCGCGCCGGAGCGATGCTGGCTCCATGGCGACGAAGAGCAAGGAGCACGCGTTCCCGGTCGCGGTCGAGTGGGAAGGCGCGCGTCGCGTGCGCGTCGGCGTTCACAGGAAGGCGCCGCTCGCGGTCGCCACGCCGGCGCAGTTCCACCGCGAGGCGGATCCCAGCGTCTGGAGCCCGGAGGATCTTCTCACCGCCGCAGCAGCAAGCTGTCTCGCGGTGACGATCGCCGGGGCCGCGGAGCGGGACGAGCTACTGCTCGAGGAGCTGTCCGTCGATGCGACCGGGATCGTCGGCCGCCGCGACGACGGCACCTTCGGCTTCACGCGCATCGAGCAGCGCGTTCGCGTCGCCGTCCCCGTTGGCGACGAGGGACGTGCCCGTCAACTCGTCGGGCGCGCCGAGTCGACGTGCCTCGTCGCCGCGTCGCTCGACGCCGAGGTCGAGACCGAGGTCAACGTGGTCGGATTAGCTCTCGGCGGCGTCGCCGGGGCGCGGCTCCGCGACGCCTGACTCGGGCGTGCCGACGACCGGCGGCGCGAGCGGGCGCAGGTAGAGCCAGTCGTACCCGATCGCAGCGACGACTGCGCCGAGCGCGGGCCCGACGTAATAGATCCAGCCGGCTCCCCAGAAGTTGCCGATGAGCTCCGGCCCGAATGCCCGGGCCGGGTTCATCGAGGCGCCGGTGAGCGGCCCGCCGAGGAAGACGTCCATCGTGATCGTCAGGCCGATCGCGAGGCCTGCGATGGACTTGAACGCCCCGCGCGGGTCGACCGCGGTCGCGTAGACGGCGATGACGAGGAAGAACGTCATGATCGCCTCGAGGACGAAGCCGCGGCCCGCGCCGATCGTGTGGACGCTCGGAATCGCACCGTTGAAGAGCGGCTTGTGCACGAGGAACCGAAGGATCCCCGCCGCGATGACGGCGCCGCCGAACTGCGCGATCCAGTAGACCACCGCGAGCCGCGGCGTGATGCGCCGCGTGCTCAGGAACCCGAGCGTGATCGCCGGGTTGAACAGTCCGCCGGAGATGTGACCGAAGTTCGAGACCATGATCCCGATGGCGAGACCGTTGGCGAGGGCGACGGCGACGATGTCGTTGCCGGAGATCGCGCCGGCGCCTCCGCCGATGAAGATCAGCGTGAACGTTCCGATGAATTCGGCAACACCTCGCCGGAGAACGCTCTCCTCCATCGTCGCGGAGCGTAGGCAGCCCACCGGACGGACAACTGCGCCTTTCGGCGCTCGCAGGTACCCTCGTTCGAGTGGCAGAGTCGTTCGAAGTCGAGTGCCCGCACTGCCATCGCACGTTCGCGGCGCAGCTGCTCGAAGGCGCCGCGGCGCGCTACCGCGGCTTCAAGTGCCCGCACTGCAAGCTCTTCGTGCCGTACGAGCGCGCAGAGGAGCGCGACCTCGTCGAGCCCGCGAAGACCGAGGACTAGCTGACGGCGTCCCGGAGCGCCTGCGCCTCCGGGAGATGCTCGAGCTTCTTCAGCGTGTTGTTCTCGATCTGCCGGATGCGCTCGCGCGTGACGCCGAACGCGCGCCCGACTTCCTCGAGCGTGCGCGGTGGGCCGCCCCGCAGGCCGAAGCGCAGCTCGATCACCTGGCGCTCGCGTAGCGGCAGCGCGCCGAGCGCGCTCTCGATGTCCTCGCGCCGCAGCGAGAGCTGGGCGGTGTCGAACGGCGACTCGGCCGCGTCATCCTGGACGAAGTCGCCGAGCGCGGAGTCCTCCTCCTCGCCGATGGGCTTCTCGAGGCTGACGGGGAGCTGCGCCATGCGCAGGATCTCGCGCACCTCCTCCGGGGTCATCTCCAGCTCCTCCGCGATCTCCTCGGCGTTCGGCTCGCGGCCGAGGCGCTGCACGAGCTGGCGCTCGATGTGCACGACCTTGTTCAGCTTCTCGACCATGTGCACCGGAATGCGAATCGTCCGGGCCTTGTCCGCGATCGCGCGTGTGACCGCCTGCCGGATCCACCACGTCGCGTACGTCGAGAACTTGTAGCCCTTGCGGTAGTCGAACTTCTCCACCGCCCGGATGAGGCCGAGCGAGCCCTCTTGGATGAGGTCGAGGAAGGACAGGCCGCGGCCGAGGTACCCCTTGGCGATCGAGACGACGAGGCGCAGGTTCGCCTCCGTCATCTGCGTCTTCGCGCCCATGTCGCCGCGCTCGATGCGCTTCGCGAGCGAGACCTCCTGGTCGGCGGTGAGCAGCGGCACCTTGCCGATCTCACGCAGATAGAGGCGGAGCGAGTCGAGCGACGGCTCGACGGTGAGATCGAGCTTCGGCGCGGCGGCGGCCTTCTCGTCCTCCGGCTGCGGCTGCTCGTGGGGCGGCGTCTTGTGCTGCTCGCCCTCCATCAGCTCGATGCTGTGCTCGATCAGGTACGTGTAGAAGTCCTCGACCTGTTCCTTCGTGAGCTCGACGTCCTCGAGCGCGTTGACGATCTCGTCATAGGTGAGAAAGCCCTTCTCCTGTCCTTCGGCGACGAGCTTCTGGAGCTCTTCGACCTCGGGAAGCGAGATATCAACGGTGAGCACGTCGGCGACCTCCGGCTGCTTGCGGTTTGAACAGCGTCGGGCCGGTTCTCCCTCGTCCCTCCGGCCTCACCTCGAAGTGGACGGATCGTAGTTAAGAGTTACAGGTTCGTAAAGAACTTCAGGCCGACGAAATCGCTTCCCCGACGCGCTCATTTCTGCTATTGCGGATCGGAGTGACCGCGAGGTCGGCGAGGTCGAGGCCGAGCGGTGCGAGGAAGGAGGCGAGCGCGGGCTCGAGCGGCCTGGAGGACCCGTCCTCGCTCTTGAGCGCGACGCCGAGCTGGTCCGCGTCCGCCGCGCACAGCAGGCCCTCGGCTCCGCCTTTCGCGAACCAGCGCGGCGCGCGCTGCATCAGATGGAGGTCGGCACCGTCCGGGCCGCCGACGAGATCGGGGCGCGCGCGGATCGCGGCCGCGACTCGTTCGCCCTCCGCGAGGTGCGGAAGCCGCGCGAACGCGTGCGCCATCCGATGGAGCGGGAGCGCGAACGTGACGACGCCGCAGCCGTCGGTTGCGGTCGGCATCTCGGCGGCATCGACCTCGGCGGCCTCGGCGTGCGCGGCGAGGCACGCCTGCTGGACTGGATGGTCGGGGAGGCGGTAGCCGTGCGTGGGCCAGTCGTTGGCGCGGCAGAGAGCGAGCATGCCGGCGTGCTTGCCGGAGCAGTTGTGGAAGACCTTGTGCGGCGGGCGACCCTCCTGCAGCCCGACCTCGAGGTCGTCCTCGGTTGCGGGAGCCTTGGCCAGGAGCGCGCGCACGGCGGCGATCTGGTCGTCGGTCGCGCGGTGCGACGCGGAGGCGATCGCGAGGTCTGCGTGCCCGAGATCGTCGCGCGCGCGCGCGAGCGCGAGCGCCTGGATCGGCTTGGACGACGAGCGCATGAAGCAGACGAGCCCCGGGTCTCCGGCGGCGGCGACGATCTCGCCGCGGCGGACGGCGACCGCGTGCACCCGGTGCCGCGCCTCGACGATCCCGTTGCGGCGCACCTCGACGACGATGGGCTCCACGGCGGCGCAGCCTAATGCGGCCGACGCCTCCTGCGCCGGCCACGGATCCATCCGCTCCGGCGCAGGCCCGCCGTCGGAAAGGCCTGACGGTGGCGTATCGGTACCTGGTACCGATCTGCGGTGTGTTGCGAATGGGCGGCCGATGCCGTATGTTCGGGATGTGCCGTCCATTCCGGACTATGACGCCCCGGAGACGCTCGTGGTGGACGCGCCCGAGCAGCTGCGCGCGCTCGCCGACGAGGTGCGCAGCGCGATCATCGCCCTCCTGCGCGACCGCGCCTATTCGACGCAGGAGCTGGCGGCCGAGCTCGCGATCCCGAAGGGGACGGCCGGCCACCACCTGAAGGTGCTCGAGAGCGCGGGCCTCATCCAGGTCGTGCGCACGCGCCAGGTGCGCGCGATGACGGAGAAGTTCTACGGCCGCACGGCCCGCCTGTTCCTCTTCAACGCGGAGGATCCCGCGGATGCGCGCGCGCTCGCCGCGTCGGTGCTCCGGCAGGCGGCGAGCGAGGTCGACCGGTCGCCGGCCGAGGCGAGCTTCGGCCACGTGCGGGCGAACCTGAGCGAGAAGGACGCGGCGCGACTCGAGCGGCGCCTGCAGCGCCTGTTCGACGACTTCCGCGCAGCGGAGGCCGCCCACGGCGCACCGCACGCGCTCGCCGCGGTGATCTACGAGCGCCGCCTTGCGTAACGTGCGCCGCCCCACCGGCGGCCTCTGGTCGCACCCCGACTTCGTGAAGCTCTGGTCGGGCCAGTCGATCAGCGAGCTCGGTTCCCAGGTCTCGCAGCTCGCCATCCCCTGGCTCGCCGCCGTCGGCCTGCACGCGAGCCCGATCGAGTTCTCGCTCCTCGGTGTGCTCGGCTTCCTGCCCTTCATCCTCTTCGCCCTGCCGGCGGGGGTCTGGGTCGACCGCCTCCGCCGCCGCCAGATCCTCATCGTCGGGGACTCCGCCCGAGCCGTGCTCCTCTCGCTCATCCCGATCCTGTGGCTCGCGGGCGTGCTGCAGATCTGGCACCTGCTCGTCCTGCAGTTCGTGATCGGGATCTTCACCGTCTTCTTCGACGTCGCCTACCAGTCGTACCTTCCCGCCCTCATCGAGCGCGAGCACCTCGTCGACGGCAACTCGAAGTTGCAGCTCACCGTGTCGATCGCCCAGGTCGCCGGCCCCAGCATGTCCGGCGGGCTCATCGCGGCCATCACTGCTCCGTACGCGATCTTCGCCGACGCGATCAGCTTCGTCGTCTCGACCGTGTTCATGGTGCGCATGCGCCACCGCGAGCACCTGCCGGAGCGGCACGCGAGCGAGCCGCATCCGAAGATGTGGCCGCAGGTGAAGGAGGGACTGCGCTGGGTGGTCGGAAATCCGAGCCTGCGCGCGGTCGCCGCCTGCACAGGCTCGGGGAACTTCTTCGGCAATCTCATGTTCGCCGTCCTCGTGCTCTACGCCGTGCGGACGCTCCATCTCTCGTCCGTCGAGGTCGGTGCGGTCTTCGCCGTGGGCTCGGTCGGCGCGATCGTAGGGGCGCTCGTCGCCAACCGGTTGCAGAAGACGCTCGGCGTCGGCCGCGCGATCGTCGGGACAGCCTTCTTCTTCGCGGTCGGCGGCCTCGGGTATCCGCTCGCCCCGCACGCGTTCCCACTACCGGTGCTCATGGCCGCGTCGGCGGTGACGAGCTTCGGGTCGGTCGCGTACAACATCACGCAGGTGAGCCTGCGCCAGGCGATCACCCCGGAGCGGCTCCAGGGACGGATGAATGCCGCAATGCGCTGGATCGTCTGGGGGACGATCCCGCTCGGAGCGCTCCTCGGAGGTGCGATCGGGCAGACCATCGGGCTCCACGCCGCACTCTGGGTCGGCGCGATCGGCAGCGTCCCGACCTTCCTGTTCGTCGCCGTCTCGCCGGTTCGGTCGATCCAGGAGATGCCCGCGCCCGTGACCGAGCCCACCGCTGCCCAGGCGGAGCTCGAAGGCGGCCTGCTGGAAGGCGCACCGTTGCCCGGCCCGGCCTCGGCGGATGCGTAGCGCGCTCTGGCGCGACCG
>DATAMX010000096.1:0-22982 GCA_036260475.1 Gaiellaceae bacterium
GCGCGTCGTCCCCGCGCGCAGGCTCGTCGCCGTCGCCGCGACCGGCTCCGTCGCCTGGGCCCTTGCGGGGCTCACGGTCCTTCCGCGACTCGACGTCGGGGGCGCGATCGGCGTCCCGCTCCTCTGCCTCTTCCTCTGGCGCTCGCGCGCACGCGCGACCTATGCGGGCGTGTTCCTCATCGTCGGAGCGCTCGAGCTCTACGGCACGTCGATCGGCACGTGGCGGTGGGCGCGGACGATCCCCGGCCTCGGGATCGCGGACGGCAACCCGCCGAGCGGCGTCGCGAGCGGCTACGTGTGGTTCGACGTGATGGCCCTCCTGCTCGCGCCGGCGCTGGTCGCGGCGACTCGGTGGCGTGCGCCGCTGCAAGGGCGTACAGTCGAGACGTGAAGCTCGAGGCGCTGCTCCGCGGGCGCTAGTCGCCGGCGGACGGGACGCTGAAGCCGAAGCGCGCCACACGGTCCTCGGGCGACGTACGCAGCTCGAAGCGCCGGATGAGGCCGATCGGGATGACGATCGCGTCGGGCAGGTCCCGCTCCCTGGCGTTCTGGACGTAGATGGTGATCATTCCGAAGCCAGGCTCGGGCTCGATGCGGTCGAGGATCCAGCGCGACGTATCGGCCAGCTCGACCTCGACGACGGGTGTCGGAACGCCGGTCGCCTCGCTGAACTTGGCGATCGCGCGATGCACCCTATCGACGAACGCCTCGTGCGGGCCCTCCGACACGGGTGTCCAGAGCTCGGGCATGAGCGCGAGCCTAGATCAGAGCCGGCCCGGATGCCGGCTTCCGGGCAGCACCCGAGACTCCGGCTAGAACAGCTTCGCGTCGTCCGCGGTCGCGCCGACGTGCGCGCGCCCGAGCTTCGTGATCGTTCGTCCACGCGGCGTGCGCTGGATGAAGCCGAGCTGCAGGAGATACGGCTCGTACACGTCCTCGATCGTGTCCGGCTCCTCGCCGAGGGAGACGGCGAGCGTCGACAATCCCACGGGCCCGCCTTCGAACTTGCCCGCGATGTTGCGCAGGAGCTCGCGGTCGGTGCGCTCGAGGCCGGCCTGGTCGACCTCGAGCAGGTCGAGCGCCTCGGCGGCGACGGCGGTCGTGATCGCGCCCTGGTGGCGCACCTGCGCGACGTCGCGCACACGCCGCAGGATGCGGTTGGCGATGCGAGGCGTTCCGCGGGAGCGCCGCGAGATCTCCTCCGCGGCGTCGTCCGAGATGTCGACGCCGAGGATGCGCGCCGAGCGGTGCACGATCGTGGCGAGCTCGGCCGGCTCATAGTAGTCGAGGCGGAACGTCATGCCGAAGCGGTCGCGCAGCGGCGTCGTCAGCAGGCCGGTTCGCGTCGTCGCGCCGACGAGCGTGAAGCTCGGCAGATCGAGCGTGAGCGTGCGCGCCGCCGGCCCCTGGCCGACGATGATGTCGAGCCGGAAGTCCTCGAGCGCCGGATAGAGGATCTCCTCGATCGCGCGGTTCACCCGGTGGATCTCGTCCACGAACAGGACGTCGCGCTGCTCGAGCGCGGTGAGGATCGCCGCCATGTCGCCCTTGCGCTCGAGCGCGGGGCCGGCGACGGTACGGATGCCCACGCCGAGCTCCTCGCGGATGATGAACGCGAGGCTCGTCTTGCCGAGACCGGGCGGGCCGACGAGCAGAACGTGGTCGAGCGCATCGCCGCGCGCCTGCGCGGCGGCGAGCGCAATGGCGAGCTGCTCCTTGACGCGCTCCTGGCCGACGAACTCGTCCAGCCGGCGCGGGCGCAGCGTCTGCTCGAGCTCCTGGTCCTCCTCCGCGACGACGGGCGCGAGGAACTGCGTGCTCACGCCGCCCTCCGCAAGGCAAGCCGCACCTGCTCTTCGACGGGCAGGCTCTCGTCGACGTCCTGCAGCGCGCGCTCCGCGTCGAGCACGGACCAGCCGAGCTCGACGAGCGCGTCCCGCGCGACGATGTCGCCCGTGGGCGAGACGGCCTCGACGACTCCGACCTTCTCCTTCAGCTCGAGCACGATGCGCTCGGCCGTCTTCTTGCCGATGCCCGGGATGGCGACGAAGCGCGCGATGTCCTCGCGCACGATCGCCCGGCGGAGCTCGTCCGCCGGCGAGCCGGAGACGATCGCGAGCGCGACCTTCGGCCCGACGCCGTTGACCGTCAGGAGCTGGACGAACAGCTCGCGTTCCGCGCGCTCGGCGAAGCCGTAGAGCTGCAGCGCGTCTTCGCGCACGACCATGTAGGTCTCGATCGTCACCTCGTCCGCCCCGGCCGCCTTGCGCACGGCCGACGGCGTCGCGGCGACGAGGTAGCCCACGCCGCCGACGTCCAGCACGAGGCCGTCGGGCGTCGACGCGACGGGCTTCCCCCGAAGCTGCGCGATCATCCGGCCATCTTCAACAGCCGAGGCGAGAGCGCGTGGCAGATCGCGACCGCGAGCGCATCGGCTGCGTGATCCGGCGTCGGGAGCTCCGCGAGCCCGAGGATGGCCTTGACCATCCGCTGCACCTGCGACTTCTCCGCGCGCCCGTATCCGCACACGGCGTTCTTCACCGCGGCCGGCGCGTACTCCGCGCAGGGCAGGCCGGCGTGGGCGGCCGCGACGAGCACGGCGCCGCGCGCCTGTCCGACGGAGAGCGCGGTGCGGGCGTCGACGCCGACGAAGGACTCCTCGAGGACGACCGCATCCGGCGCGTACTCGGCGATGAGACCGGCCACCCCGTCGTAGATCGTCATGAGCCGAACCTCGGGACGGTCGCGGGGCGACGTGGACCACCAGCCGTGGTGAATGCCCTTGAGGCGCCCGCCGCTTTCGTGGACGATCCCGTACCCGCAAGCAGCCGTCCCTGGATCGATGCCTACGACCTTCACGGGGAGAGGTTAGGCAGCGGGTCGGACGATCCTCCTTTCGGTGTCAGACACCGGAATCGGTGTCTGACACCGCCCGTCATCCTTTGGGGCCGACCTAACCCGCGACGGCTTCGAGGACGCGCTCGGGGATGTCGAAGTTCGCGTAGACGTCCTGGACGTCGTCGTTGTCCTCGAGCTGGTCGATGAGGCGCAGGATCTTCTTCGCCTCGTTCTCGTCCGCGACCTCGACCGTCGTCTTCGGAACCATGGTCAGCTCGGCCGCATCGACCGGGAAGCCGGCCGTCTCGACCGCCTCCCGCACGCCCGCGAGCTGCTCCGGCGCGCAGGTCACCTGGTAGCTCGACCCATCGAGCTCGACGTCCTCCGCCCCGCCCTCGGCGGCGGCGAGCATCAGCTCGTCCTCGTCGACGCCGTCGGCATCGACCATCACGATCCCGCGGCGCTCGAACAGCCACGACACCGCGCCGGAACCGCCGAGGTTGCCGTCGTTCTTCGCGAACGTGTGCCGCACGTCGGATGCCGTGCGATTGCGGTTGTCGGTGAGCGCCTCGACGATCACGGCCACGCCGCTCGGCCCGTACCCCTCGTACACGACGACCTCGAACGCGCTCGCGTCCGCGTCGGCACCCGAGCCCTTCGCGATCGCGCGATCGATGTTGTCCTTCGGCATGGAGTAGGACTTCGCCTTCTCGATCGCGTTCTGGAGCGCGAGGTTGCCGGCGGGATCTCCGCCGCCTTCCTTGGCCGCGACGATGATCGCGCGCGAGAGCTTCGAGAAGAGCTTGCCGCGCTTCGCGTCGGCTGCGCCCTTCTTGTGCTTGATCGACGACCACTTGCTATGCCCGGACACTCGATGCCTCCCGTACGAGGTTCAAGAAGAGCTCGTGAATGCGCGTGTCTTCCGTGAGCTCGGGATGGAAGGCCGCGACGAGCACGCGCCCCTGCCGCGCGAGCACGGGATGGCCATCCACCTCGGCGAGCACCTCGACCTCGGGACCGGCGTCGTCGATCCACGGCGCACGGATGAAGATCCCGCGCACCGGCTCGCCGAGACCGGCGTCGAGGTCGGCCTCGAAGCTCCGCACCTGCCGGCCGAACGCGTTGCGCTGCACGTGGAAGTCGGCGAGCCCGAGATGGTCCCGATCGAGCACGATCATGCCCGCGCACGTTCCGAAGACGGGCGCTTCGAAACGGCGCAGCGCCTCGTCCAGCCCGTATAGCCGCATGAGCCGCGTGATCGCCGTCGACTCGCCGCCGGGCAGGATCAGGCCGTCGAGCCCTTCCAGCTGCTCGGGCAGGCGGACCTCGACCGGCTCGGCGCGGAGGCGCCGGAGCACCGCCGCGTGCTCGCGGAAGTTCCCCTGCACGGCAAGGACGCCGATCCGAAGCCGCCTCTCCACGAGGCCATTGTAGGTTCGGCTACGGGGAGGGCTCGGCGTGACGGCGCCGACCGGCGAGCCCCAGCAGGACGAACCAGAAGCCGAGGCAGGCGAAGGCGACCGAGGGCGACCAGCCCGTAGGGGTCGGCACGGAGATCGGCAAGCCGCCGAAGTTCGACCGGCCCGCGGTGCTGACGAGGTAGTGGACCGTCGCGCCGAGGAACCCGACCGTCGCGAGAACGGCCCAGCTCGAGCGCTTCGTCGCGTACGAGATCGCGACGTAGGCGAGCGAGGCAGCGGAGATGAGTGCCCAGTCGGTGTCGGTGGAGTGCCACCAGTGCAGCAGGGGCACCCCGATCAGCACGCCGCCGACGAGGTGCAGCCAGAACGCCGACGGCTTCCGGCTGACGCTGCCGGCCAGGAGATACGCGAGCCCCACGAGCAGCGACACGACGTACGACCAGCCGCCGCCGTTGGAGACGAAATCGGTGACGAAGAACCAGCCGACGGTCGCCGAGATCAGCGTGATGAACGGGAACTCCCAGCGCCGCCGGTCGCTCCAGGCGGCGGCGAGGATGAGCAGCTCGAGCGAGAGATGTGCGACCGACCACCCGGCGAACGGCGAGCTCCAGTGCTTCAGCCAGCCGAACCAGCTCCACGCGCTGCCGACGAACAGCGCCCACGCGATCACCGAGGCGAAGGCGAATATCCCGGCCGCAGTCCAGCGCCCGCGTCGCTTGAGCGATTCCGCGATCGCGGACAGGACGACGAGGATGAGCAGCGCCCACGCGGTGAGCGCGCCCTTGCCGTAGTGGCCGGAGAGGTACGAGACGGCGGCGACGGCCGCGCCGAGCACGGTCAGCCCGCCGGCGTAGACGAGGAACGACGAGGTCTTCCAGACCGGCTTTCGCACCGCGCGCATCATCCGCCCTGGGGCGGACGGACTACCAGCCGCGAGACTCGAGCAGCTCGCTCGGGTCGAGCGACGCGGTGGAGATGCCCACCATCGGCTCGCCCAGCCCTGCGGACACTCGGGCCAGGATCTCCGCGTCCCGGAAGTGCGTCGTCGCCTCGACGATCGCCTTCGCGCGCCGTTCGGGGTCGCCTGACTTGAAGATGCCCGAGCCGACGAAGACTCCGTCGGCGCCGAGCTGCATGCAGAGGGACGCGTCGGCCGGCGTCGCAATGCCGCCCGCGGTGAACGTCACGACCGGCAGCTTTCCGTTCTCGGCCACCCAGCGCACGAGGTCGTACGGTGCCTGGAGGTTCTTCGCCTCGGAGTAGAGCTCTTCCTCGGCGAGGGTCGTCAGCTTCCGGATGTGACCGAAGACCGAGCGCATGTGCGTGACCGCGTTGACGATGTCGCCGGTGCCGGCCTCGCCCTTCGTCCTGATCATGGCCGCGCCCTCGGCGATGCGGCGAAGCGCCTCGCCGAGGTTCGTCGCGCCGCAGACGAACGGCACGGTGAAGCGCCACTTGTCGACGTGATGCTCGAGGTCGGCGGGCGTCAGCACCTCGGACTCGTCGATGTAGTCGATCTCGAGCGCCTGGAGGATCTGCGCCTCGGCGAAGTGGCCGATGCGGCACTTCGCCATCACCGGAATGCTGACGGCCTCCTGGATCTCGCGGATCATCTCCGGGTCGGACATGCGCGCGACGCCTCCGTCGCGGCGGATGTCGGCGGGCACGCGCTCGAGCGCCATCACGGCGACGGCGCCCGACGCCTCGGCGATCTTCGCCTGATCGGCGTCGACGACGTCCATGATCACCCCGCCCTTGAGCATCTCGGCGAGGCCGCTCTTGACCCGCATCGTCCCGTACTCGGCCATGACGGAAAGTCTAGCTAGGAAGCGAGGCAGCCCTCGACGTCGGAGAGCTCCTGCGAGGTCGGCGACACCGTCCAGACGAGGACCGCGTTCCCCTGCGCCTCCATGATGTCGCCCATGTGCGGCCGCAGGCTCGCGGGCGCCGCACGGCGGAAGGCCTTCTCCGTCCCGCCGACGCTGCCGGCGTCGGCGGTGAACGCGATCGTCAGCACGTTCCCGGTCGCCGACCTCGCCTGGAGGCCGCCGTTGTCCGCGAAACCGGCGATGAAGCCGACCTTCGAGGCGGCGGTGGTGACGTCGGTGAAGCCCTTCTGCGTCAGGCAGGCCTTCGTCCCTGCCGCGGTGTAAGGCTTGGTCGATCCGCTGCCGCACGCGGCCAGGACCAGGGGCACGACGAGCGCGGCGAGCAGGGGGAATCGGCGCACGGCACGAGTGTAGGGTCCGGCGGCGATGGAGCCGTGGTCGAAGGAGCTCGCGGGACGGCTGGACGAGCACGAACTCGACAGCGCGGCTCTCGCGGGCAATCCGCTCGGCGACCCTGCGCGGCGCCCGCTCTGGGTGTACGAGCCGCCCGGTGCGCAGGGCGCGACGCTCCCTGCGATCTTCCTCATCCAGGGGTTCACCGGCCAGGTGGACATGTGGCGGAACCGTTCCGCCTTCCGCCCTTCCGTGATCGAGCTGATCGACGACCTGCGCGCCCCTGCACGCGTCGTCTTCGTCGACGCGTGGACGTCGCTCGGCGGTTCCCAGTTCGTTGACTCCCCCGTCGTCGGCGACTACCACACGTATCTCTGCGAGGACGTCGTCGGCTTCGTCGACGAGCGCTACCCGACCGGCGCACGCGCGATCGCCGGCAAGTCGAGCGGCGGGTACGGCGCCATGATCACGGCGATGCTCCGGCCGGACGTCTTCGCCGGCCTCGCCACGCACGCGGGCGACGCGCTCTTCGAGCTCTGCTACCTCACCGAGTTCCCGCACGTCGTACGCGCATTGCGCGACAACTACGACGGATCGTACGACGCGTTCTGGGAGGACTTCCGCGCGCGGCCGGCATTCACGAAGGCGGCCGACCCGGTGCTCGTCAACACCTACGCGATGGCTGCCTGCTATTCGGCCGGCGAGCTCCCTTTCGACGTTGCCACGGGCCGGCTGAAGCCGGACGTGTGGGACCGGTGGCTCGCGTGGGACCCGGTTCGCATGGTCGACGCGCATGCCGACGCGCTCCGCGGTCTGCGCGCGATCTACATCGATGCCGGCACGCGCGACGAGTACTTCCTCGACCTCGGCGCCGAGGCGTTCCGGCGCGCGCTCGAGCGGATCGGGGTCACGGACGTCTTCTTCGAGCTGTTCGACGCGAAGCACGGCTCGATCGAATACCGCTATCCCCTCGCGCTCCGCTACGTCGCGGAGCGGCTGCAATGAGAGGGCTCGAGGGCAAGCGGGTCGTCGTCACGGGCGGAACGAGCGGCATCGGCGAAGCGACGTGTCGCCGTTTCCGCGACGAGGGCGCAAGCGTCGTCAGCATCGCCGCCGACAACGGTGAGGACAACATCGTGTGCGACGTCGCCGACGCAGCTCAGGTCGAGCGGGCATTCGAGCAGATCGGCGCGGTCGACGTGCTCGTCGCGAACGCGGGCATCTCCATTCGCTCGCCGTTCGTCGACATTCGGGAGGAGGACTGGCGCCGCGTGCTCGACGTCAACCTCACCGGCGTCTTCCACTGTGCGCAGCAGGCGGCGCGGCGCATGGACGAGGGCGTCATCCTCGTGACCGCGTCGACGAACGGCCTGACCGGACATGAGGGCTACGCGGACTACAACGCGTCGAAGGCGGGCGTGATCCTGCTTGCACGGACGATGGCGCGCGAGCTCGCTCCGCGCATCCGCGTGAACGCAGTCTGCCCCGGCTACGTGCTCACGCCGATGCAGCGCGCGGAGTACACGGACGAGATGCTCGACGCCGTCAACGAGGGAATCCCGCTGAAGCGGCATGCGGATCCCACCGAGATCGCGGCGCTCTTCGCGTTCCTCGCGAGCGACGACGCCCGCTACATCACCGGCGCCGCGATCGCGATCGACGGCGGCGAGACGGCCTAGAAGCCTTACGACCCGCCCATGAGTTCGTAACGTCTGAGGCGTAGCGTCCCCGCCATGCCGCGGAGGATCTGCCTCCTCGGGGTCATCGCCGCGACCGTCGCAGGCTCTGCGCGCGCGGACACGAGGTGGTGGGCGACGACCGGCTTCGGCACGGACGGGGTCGCGAACGTCAGCGCCGTCGACGCCGTTGCCGCAGCTCCGGACGGGACGATCGTCGTCGCGGGCGGCGGCGAGAAGAATGTCTCGCTCGACCGGTACTCCGCCGACGGCAGGACGATCGGCTTCGGCACGGGCGCGAAGCCGCGATCGCTCGCGACCGGTATCGACTGCCGGCCCGGCCTCGCCGTGCGCAGCGACGGCACGATCCTCGTCGCCTGTGGCGAGGTCGTCGCGGCGCTGCGACCGAGCGGAGCGCTGCGGTCGCTCACGTCGATCGCAGGGGCGGCCTTCGACTCGGTCGCGTTCGACGAGCTCGGGCGCACCGTCGCCGCCGGCAACGTCCTGCTCCGCCTGCAGGCGGACGGGAGCATCGACTCCTCTTTTGCGCAGACGACGTTGCCCTCGCACGCGTCGGGCGTCCTCGTCGACGGCGGACGAACCCTCGTCGTCGCCGGCGGCTCGATTCGCGGCTACGACGACTACGGGATGCTGGACACATCGTTCGGAAGCGGCGGCGTGGCGTCGTTCGCGGGCTTCACCGCGACCGCGGTGGACGCGTACTCGCATTGGATCGTCGCCGGCGGCTTCCGCGGCGATCAGGGAGCGGTCGTGCGCTTCTTCGCCGGCGGCGCGCTCGATACGTCCTTCGGAGCGGGCGGTATCGCAGCCTGGGGCCCGGACGTGTACGAGCGGGAGGAGGTGGTCGCGCTCGGCGTGCGCGCCGGCGGCGCAATGGATGTCGCCGTCGACGCCGTGGCGAAGGCCGACGTCTACAACTCCTACGAGCACCCCGAGGCCTGGCTCGTCCAGCGCATCACCGGGACGGGCGCACTCTGGGGCTCGGTCGACGGGCCGGAGAACTACATCGATCCCACCGAGGAGTGCCTCCAGGAGTTTCCGGTCGCACTCGCCGAGCAGCCCGATGGGAGGACGCTCGTCACAGGCATCGCCTGCCGCGACGCCTTCGACTACACCCCGTACTACCTGCTCGAACGCTACGACCGGTACCTCGCGCCGGACATCGGCGAGGCGCTGCACCCGAAGATCGTCGGCGCACCGATCGTGCGCGCCCGTTTCGTTTCGGCCCGCGTCGCGGTCAACGGCCCCTGCCGGCTGATCGCGCGCATCCAGGTGCTGGACGGCAACCAGCCGATCGGTGCCTGGCACAGCGCGACGCGCCTCGACGTCGCACACGGCCCGGTGCTCCTCCGCCTCCGCCTGAAGCGGGACGAGCTGCTCCCGCACGTCCGTTACGCCGTCGTCGTCTCCGCCTACGACGCGCGCGGGTACTTCACGAACGCTCGGGCGCCTCTTACGCGGTCTTGAGCCCGACCGGGCAGGCGACACCCGTGCCGCCGAGCCCGCAATAGCCGTTCGGGTTCTTCGCGAGGTACTGCTGGTGGTAGTCCTCTGCGTAGTAGAACGGCCCCGCTTCCGCGAGCTCCGTGGTGATCTCGCCGTACCCGGACTTCGCGAGCTCGCCCTGGAACATGTCGCGCGACGCCTCCGCCGCTTCACGCTGCGCCTCGTTCGTCCAGTAGACGGCCGAGCGGTACTGCGTGCCGGCGTCGTTCCCCTGTCGCATCCCCTGCGTCGGATCGTGCCCCTCCCAGAAGAGCCGCAGGATCTCCTCGTAGCTCGTCTGCGCCGGGTCGAACACGACGAGGACGGCCTCCGTGTGCCCCGTGCGTCCGGAGCACACCTCTTCGTAGGTCGGGTTCGGCGTGTGGCCGCCCGCATAGCCGACCGCGGTCGTGTACACGCCCGGTGCTCGCCAGAACACGCGTTCCGCGCCCCAGAAGCAGCCCATCCCGACGACTGCCTGCTCCAGGCCCTCGGGGAACGGCGGGGCGATCGGCGTCCCGAGCACCTCGTGCCGCTCGGGCACCGGAATGGGCTCGTTTCTGCCGGGTAGCGCCTCCTCGGCGGTAACCATCCGTGTCGGCTTCGTGAACGAGAACATGAGCAAAGAGTACGGATTTACGTCGATCTACGTTCTGAACGTTTTCTGACGGGTAGGGGTCGGGCGGAAGCCAACCCAGGGGGTTCTTGTGAGAATGCGCATCATTCGCGTCGCCGCGGCGGCGCTGATCGTGACCGGGCTCGCAGCCGCGAGCGCAACCGCGACGACGAAGAAGCACACGAGCACGAAGTCGAGCCATTTGCTCGTCGGGATCAACGACGAGGCGTTCACGCTGTACGGCGATCCGTCGACGGCGTTCGAGACGCTCCAGTCGCTGCGGACGCAAGTCCTGCGCGTGAACCTGTACTGGGGCGGCAACCGGTGGGCGGTCGCCAATTCGAAGCCGGCGAACGCGACCAACCCGGGCGACCCCGCGTACGACTGGTCGCTGTACGACCGGCTCGCGCGGTACTCGGCCAGCTCCGGGATCAAGCTCGTGCTCTCGATCGTGGGCACGCCGTCGTGGGCCAACCACGGCGCCGGAAAGAACCGCGCACCCACGAGCTTCGCGGCGCTCGAGTCGTTCGCACGCGCCGCGGCCACGAGGTACAGCGGCTCCTACGTCCCACCGATCGCCCAGCAGGACCCGGCGCTCGCAGGCCCGAACGATCCGCTTCCCGCCGTGAAGATGTGGACGGCCTGGAACGAGCCGAACAACCCGGTGTTCCTCGCGCCGCAGTACAAGAAGGTCAAGGGCAAGTGGACGGTCGCGAGCGCATACAACTATGCGCGGATCTGCAACGCCGTCTACGCCGGGATCCACGGCGTCCCCGGCGAGAAGGTGGCGTGCGGCGTCACCGATCCGAGGGGTAACGACAACGCCGGCTCCAGCCGCGCATCCGTCGACCCGCTCAGCTTCCTCATCGCCGCGCACAGGTACGGAATGAAGAAGTTCGATGTCTACGCGCACAACCCGTACGCGTCGGCGGGGAACGAGTCGCCGTCGTACGTCCCCAAGGGGAGGACCGCGAGGCGCACGCAGCTCGGCAACATCGGGCAGCTTCTGACGCTGATCAAGAAGTACTACGGGCCGAAGCACCTGTGGATCACCGAGTACGGCTACCAGACGAACCCGCCCGACAAGACGCTCATGGGCGTGAGCTGGGCCAAGCAGGCGGCGTTCCTGAAGCAGGCCTATGCGCTCGCGCGCAAGAACCCGCGCATCGACATGCTGCTCTGGTTCCTCGTCCGCGACCAGCCGCAGCTCGGGGGCTGGCAGTCGGGCCTCGAGACGGTCACTGGTATCAAGAAGCCCGCATGGAATGCCTTCTTGAGCGTTCCGCGCGGATGAGCTAGAGAGCTCCAGCCGGTCCCCCGGCGCCTTGATCCGCTCCAGTCCTCGGAGTAGCGTCATTTGGCAATGGGGGACCGGCGGCTGAGGGCGTTTCCCCACGCGGCGTCCGTTGTCGTTGCGCTCGGGCTCGCCGGAGCGGCTGCAGGCGCAGGCACGAAGCCGACGCTCACCGTGGCCGTGACCGGGAACGGAACGGTCACGTCGTCACCCGCCGGCATCGCCTGCCGCCCGGCGTGCAAGCTGCACGCGCGGCAGGGCCAGAAGATCACGCTGACGGCATCGCCGAACGACGGATACGCGTTCTCCCATTGGAGCGCGCCCTGCGGGACGAGCATCACGTGCACCGTGAAGATGACCGGCACCCGCGTCGTGCGCGCGTTCTTCAAGGCCGAGCCTCCGGCGCCTCCGCCGCCGCCTCCTCCCCCGCCCCCGGCGAAGGCCGGCAACTACGCGGGCACGTACACCGACGGCACCTTCTTCAAGGTGTTCGTCGACTCCCCCGGGGCACACGCGTTGGACGTCTACTTCGACTTCAACGGCGAATGCTCGAACGGCGGCACGTCGTGGGACACGGGCTTCGTCATGAATGGGCCGTTCGCCATCCAGCCGGACGGAACGTTCTCCGGGACGGCCACCACCGCGTTCAGCGACAGCACGGTGTCGGCGACCGTGAACGGCACGTTCACCTCCTCCGGCTCGGCGAGCGGAACGCTGAGCGTCGGCATCGACTTCAGCGACGGGACCGACTGCACGTCGAGCGGCACCTGGTCGGCGCAAGACCAGGACTGATCCGCTACCGCCGCGCCGACGGACGCAGGTAGACGAACCAGTACACGGCGCCCACCATCAGAGCGCCGCCGATGACGTTCCCGATCGTCACGGGAAGCAGATTCGCCCAGATGAAGCGTCCCCAGGTGAGCTTGCCGATGTCGGCGGGCACCTCGTGTGCGGCGACGAACGCCTTGTCCGACTTCACGAAGAGGCCCATCGGGATGAAGAACATGTTCGCGACGCTGTGCTCGAACCCGGAGGCGACGAACGCCGAGATCGGGAAGACGATCGCGAGGACCTTGTCGGCGACCGAGTGAGCGCTATAGGCAAGCCAGACTGCGAGGCACACGAGGGCGTTGCAGAACGCCGCGAGCGCGATCGCCTGCACGAAGCCGAGACTGGTCTTGCCGGCCGCGATCGACAGCGCTTGCTCGCCGACTGCGCCCTTGCCGAACGTGTACTGCTTGCCGACGTACAGGAGCCCCGCGGTCGCGATCGCGCCGGCGAAGTTGCCGACGTAGACGAGCGTCCAGTTGCGCAGGAGACGTGCGGTCGACACGCGTCGGCTCGCCCATGCCATGACGATGAGGTTGTTGCCGGTGAAGAGCTCGGCGCCGGCGACGACGACGAGGATGAGGCCGAGAGAGAATGCGGCGCCCGCGAGCAGCCGTGAGACGCCGTACGGGAGGTTCGCGCCGCCGGCTGTCACCGTCGTCGCGAAGATCGCGCCCATGGCAATGAAGGCGCCGGCCAGCACGCCGAGCGCCAGCGTGCTCGCGGCGCTCAGGCCGGCCTTCCCCTCGCCGATCTCCTCCGCCTTGCGGGCGACCGCCGCCGGCGGCAGCGCGTCGAGACCCAACGGCGTGAAGACCTCACTCGTCATCCACTCCGAGTCTCGTCGCGCGGGGGCGACGGCGCATCCGCGCAGGTGCGTAGGCACACCGCGCGAAACTCCCGATGCCCCGGCCGACCGCGTAGCGTGTGCGGAAGTGGTCGCCTCCGCCGCCGAAGACGCCGCGCTCTTCTTCCATCTGCTCGGTGCATTCCTCCTCGTGTCCGGGGCGGTGGTCGCCGGCGTCGCGTTCGAAGCGGCGCGACGACGCCGCCGGCCGGCCGAGATCGTCGTGCTGCTCGGGCTGAGCCGGATCGGTGTGCTGCTCGTCGGAGTCGGATCGGTCCTCGTCCTCCCTTTCGGGTTGTGGCTCGTGCACGTCGGCGGCTGGGGCTACGGCGCCGGCTGGGTCGACGCCGCGCTCGCCCTCTTCGCCGTCATGAGCCTGCTCGGCGCGGCCGGTGGGCGGCGCCCGAAACGCGCGCGCGTGCTCGCACAGCAGCTCGCTCGCGAGGCCGAGCCGGAAACGCCCGGCCTGAGA
This sequence comes from Gaiellaceae bacterium, assembly GCA_036260475.1. Taxonomy (GTDB): domain Bacteria; phylum Actinomycetota; class Thermoleophilia; order Gaiellales; family Gaiellaceae; genus Palsa-739. The sequence goes on from DATAMX010000096.1 coordinate 13,721, forward strand.
GCGCTGCTCGACGACCGTGTCGCGCGCGTCCTCAACTACGTGTCGGCCGCACTGCTTCTCGCCATCCTCGTGCTCATGGTCTTCAAGCCGTGAGCGCTAGCCGCCGGTCGTCGTAGTCGTGGGCGTCGTCGCCGTCGTGGTCGGAGCGGTGGTCGTCGTCTGAGTCGTCGGCGGCGGCGCGGACGTCGTCGTCGGCGGCGGGGCCGACGTGGTCGTCGGCCTCGAGGTCGCGGTCTGCGGCGGCGTCGGCGGTGCTGTCGTCGTCTCGAGCGTGATCGGACGCGTCGTGGTCGTCTTGCGATGGGTCGTCGTCTTCGCCGTCGTCGTGCGCTTCTTCGTCGTCGTCTTCGTCGTGCAGCGACGGGCGCCCTTCAGCGCGTCCGCGTAGGTGCGCGCGTACTGGAACGGTCCGCACCATCGCTTCCAGTGGATGGATCCCGCCGGTTGCGCGAACCCCTCCGGCCGGTCGCCGCGCAGCGCGGAGAGCATGAAGGTGCGCCAGATCCGAGCGGGGAACGTGCCGCCGAAGACCTCGATGCCGTGCACGTGCTTCATCGGTATGCGCGCCTGCGGGTACCCGACCCAGACGGCGGCGGCGAGCGAGGGCGTGTACCCGTCGAACCAGGCGTCCGCGAGCGACTCGGTGGTGCCGGTCTTGCCGGCGGCGGGCCGGCCGAGGTTCGCGGCCGTGCCGGTGCCGTGGGCGATGACCTCTTCGAGCACGCGGCTCACCTCGTCGGCCACCGTGACCGGGATGACCCGGTGGCCGCGTCCCGGTTGCCAGCTGTGGTCGACGCGGCCGTCGGCGAATCGCACCGAGGCGATCGCATACGGAGGCCGATAGACGCCCTGGGCTGCGACGGTCGCGTATGCGGACGCCATCTCCAGCGGCGAGACGGGATTGACGCCGAGCCCGATCGTGTCCACCGGCTTCAGCGCCGACTGGACTCCCATGCGGCGAGCGACGTCGGCCACGGTCGAAGCGCCGAGGTCGAGCGTGAGCCGGACGAAGACCGTGTTGTCGGACTGCGCCGTGGCCCGGTCGATCGGCGTTCGGCCGGTGTACGTGTGCGTGTCGGTCTGAATCAGGTACGGATTGCTCGGCGGGCCGCGAAACGGCGCGGACAGATACTTCGTCGAGAACGGATCGATGCCGCGTGCGATCGCGTCGGTGAGCACGAACAGCTTGAAGCTCGAGCCCGCCTGGCGCTTCCCCTGGACGGCGAGGTTGAACTGGTACCGGGGCTTGCCCGGGACGACGGACGCCATCGCCCGGACGGCACCGGTGGCCGGGTCGATTGCGACGAGCGCCGCCGCCGGGTCGCCGGGCCGGTCGAGCGTGGTACGGATCGCCGCCTCCGCATGCTTCTGCGCGGACCAGTCGAGCGTCGTGCGGATCGCGAGCCCGCCCTGGCGCACGGTCGCGGCCCCGTAGCGGGCGACGAGCCGCTCGTACACGTAGTTGACGAAGAAGGACTCGGGCTGCTGTGTGGCCGTCGAGCTCGGCTTCAACCCGAGCGGCGCGGCGGCCGCGCTCCGGTACGTCGCCTTGTCGATGTCACCCGTGGACAGCATGGCCTGCAGGACCTCCCTCCTCCGCTCCTTTGCGGCCGCCGGATCGCGCAGCGGGTCGTAATCGGTCGGCGCCTGCGGCAGGCCGGCGAGCAACGCCGCCTGCGCGAGCGTGAGCTTCGACGCCGGCCGGGAGAAGTACGTCTGCGCTGCGGCCTGCACGCCGTACGCCTGCTGGCCGTAGAACACCGTGTTCAGGTACGTGTCGAGCACCTTCGCCTTGCTCCACCGGTGCGCGAGCTGGTCGGCGAGGCAGCCCTCCTGGAGCTTTCGCCCGATCGTCCGCTCGCCGCCGAGGTAGAGGTTGCGCACGAGCTGCTGCGTGAGCGTCGAGCCGCCCTGGGCGACGCTCGCAGACGTCACGTCGGCGACGGCGGCACGCAGCACCGCGACCCAGTCCGTGCCGCCCTCCTGGTAGAAGCGCCGGTCCTCGACCGCGACGGTCGCCTGCGCGAGCTTCGGATCGATCCGGTTCAGCGGAACCGGCTGGTGGACGACGGGCGCGCCGAGCGTTGCGAACCGTGTCCCGTCGGCCGAGTACAGCGCCGAGCTCCGGCCGACGCCGTGCGCCTCCAGCCGGCTGAGATCGCATCCGACGAGGAAGTACGCGCCGCTGCGATGGATCTCCAGCGCGACGGCCCCGACGAGCGCGGCCAGGAGCACCGCCGCCGAGAACAGCCGCCTGCGCCACGGCGGCCAGTCGGCCAGGGGTCCGCGAAAGTCGCGCACGGAGCTAGAACGAGAATCGGCCCGCCCGGTTCCGGACCGACCCGCAAGCCGGCGGGATCAAAAGCCGCTCTATTGGCGAGAGCGCGCAACGCCTGTGAGGATCCGCCGATGCCGAGCGTGCGCGCCGCCGTCGCACCAGTGCTCATCGCGGCGGTCGTTGCCGCGCTCGCATTCGACCAGGCAGGGTTCTTCCCCCACGCGTGGGTATGGGCTGCGGTGCTCTTCTTCTGGGGGTCGATCCTTGCGCTCCTGCTGCCGGGAGACGTACGCGTCGGCCGCCCGTACGCCGCATTTCTTGCCGCCATCGCTCTGTTGGCCGGCTGGACGCTCCTCTCGCACGTCTGGTCGGCGGTTCCCGGTCAAGCGCTGCTCGAGGCGCGTCGCGACCTGGTCTACCTCGGCGCAGCCGCGGTCGTCGTCGCCGGCTGCAGCAGGATGGGCGCGCGAAGGCTCGTCGGAGCGCTGCTCGTGTCGGTCGAGGTCGTCGTCGCCGTCGCACTGGCGCGGTACTTGACAGTGTCGCCGAGTCACCGCACCTCCGGAAACCAGGGGGCGCTCCTCTCCTGGCCGGCCGGCTATGCGAACGCGCTTGCCGCGCTTGCCGCGCTCGCGGTTCCGCTCGGCCTCTCAGTCGCGGCACATGCTCGCGGAGTCGCGGCCCGGAGGGCCGCCGCCGCAGGAGTTCCGCCGCTCGTCGCTGCGCTCGTCCTCAGTGGGAGCCGCGGTGGCTCCATCGCCGCAGCGACTGCGGCGCTTGCGCTTCTCTTGCTCGATCCACGCCGGATTCCGGTGGGACGTGCGACCGTGCGGCTCGCCGGTCCCGTGGCGATCGTCGTCGGCGCGTGCGTCTGGTCGCGCTTGACCGATCCGATGCTCGCGGCCGACGACGTGCGGCGTGGACGGATCGTCGTCGCGGCAGCCCTGGCGCTGGGAATCGGCGCAGCCGCGTTCACGACTGCGGCACGGCAGCGAGCGCACCGCGGGAATGTTCCGAGCCGGCGGGCTCTGGCAGCCGTCGCGCTGGTGGCCGTTCTGCTGGCCGCATTCGTCTCTGCGCTCCCGAAGGCCGGTGGCGACCGAGCGCTGCGGAGCCTCGTCGGCGGCCAGCGCGCAGCGTATTGGACGACCGCGTGGACGCAGATCGACGCACATCCGGTTGCCGGCGACGGCGCAGGAACGTTCGGTCTCGCCTGGCTCGAGCACGGCCGCGCCCAGGAATTGGGCGGCGCTCTCGACGACCACAACGTCTACCTCGAGACGCTCGCGGAGCTGGGACCCCCCGGCCTCGTGCTTCTGCTGGTGGCGCTGGGGGCGCCGCTCGTCGCGGCCCCTCGGGCGATCGCCGCGACGCGGATGGGTGCTGCCGCGACGGCGGCCTACGCCGCATACGCGATCGACGCACTCGTGGAATGGGACTGGGAGCTGCCTGCGGTGACGGTCGCCGGGCTCCTGCTCGGCGCAGCGCTGCTCGTCATCGCAACCCGCCGGACGGCGACACAGCCGCTCGAGCTTCGCGCGCGAACCGTCGGGATCGCCGCAGCGATCTTGCTCGCCGTGCTCGCCCTTCTCGGCCTGCTGAGCAACACCGTCCCTGCCGCCGCAACCGCCGCAGGAAACGGCGGTCGCGGCGGCGAGACGAACCTCAGCCGCTAGTGACCGCTGTTGCCGTGGTTGCCGGAGTTCCCCGGGCTCTGATTACCGGGCTTGGTCGTGGACGGCGGGCACGGGCCCGCGGTCGCGCGTCCGGAAGCAATCATCTTCGCTGCGGCGTTCGCGCCAATCGTGATCGTGACGTTCGGGTTCTTCTTCGAGTGCGTCTTGTGGCACACCGTGACCTTGGCGCCGTATTCGTACTGCGCCGCGCTCGAAGAAAGACCCTTCGCAAAGCCGCTGCCGCCGAATACGGCGAGCGGGACGAGCAGCGCCATCGAAACGGCAGAAGCGAACGCGAGACGTCGTTTTACGCCCATCCAAACCTCCACGTTGGTCGTCTTACCGAAGTATGACGCGAGCAGGGGCACAATCTTGCGGTGTGCTCTGGCGGAGGGGCGGCGCCGGGGGTTTCCCCGCCCGGCTCACGGGAGACCGTAGGCGGGGGCCGGATTTGCTGCGCGTATTGACAGCGGGGATGACGGCGGCGGCGGTCTTCTCGGTCGCAGCGATACCGGCCTGGGCCGACCTGCCGACAACGACGGAGACCGCGCCAACCGGGACGACGACGACCGCGTCCACGACGACGGCTGACCCTGCCCAAACATCCACGACGACTCTGCCCTCCTCGACTACGACAACGACGACGAGCGCGCCGACGAGCACCGAATCGACTGCGTCCGGCTCGACCGCATCGACCGGCGCGCCGGCGCAGAGCGCTCTCGGCGCAACCTCGGCGCTGAGCCCGCTCCCCACGGGCTGCCCGGTCGAGGCCGTCGTGTTGCTCGTTCCGAATCGCGTGCCCATGTCCATCGGTCCGACCGCGTCGGGATCGATCGAGGTCGCAGCCGCGAGCCGGCTCGCCTATCCCGCAGACGGTTCCATCGTCAGCACCTCGTCGGTCGAGCTCGGTGCGTCCGCCTGCACCGCGCCGAGCCGCAAGAACGCCCACGCCCACGTCGCGTCGGTGTCGATCTTCCGCGGTCTGCTCACCGCGAACCGCCTCGACGTGACCGTCGGCGCCTCTGCGACGACGACGGTCGCCGCCCTCGAGATCCGCGGCCGGTCCTACGCGGCGCCGCAGGGAACGCGCATCGCAATCAAGGGCTGGGGCTACGCCGTCACCGGAGCGAGGCAGCCGATCCGTACTGCAGGGGGTGCATCGGCGATCAGCGCGCTCGCCGTCCACCTCACCGAGCCCCACATGGATCTTCCTGCAGGAACCGTCCTGCTCGTGTCCGTCGCCACTCTTCCGGCTCGCGCGCACCAGGCGTTCGGCAAGGCTGCGGCGCCGCGCAAGCGGAAGCGGCGTACGGCCGGCGCGAGCAGGCCGTTGAAGGTGACGCCGCGGCTCGCTCTCGCCCACTACGTCTTTCCCGTGGCGGGCAGCTCCGAATACGTCGACACCTACGGCGCCTTTCGAAGCGACGTTCCCGGCCAGTGGCATCACGGAGACGACATCTTCGCCCCGCTCGGCACACCGGTCGTCGCGGTGGCCACCGGAACGATCAACCGCGTCGGCTGGGAACGGATCGGCGGGTGGCGATTGTGGGTGCGCGATAGCGCGGGCGACGAATTCTACTACGCACATCTCTCCGGGTACGCCCCCGACGATCTTCACTCAACTCATGTCGACGCCGGCGAGGTGATCGGCTTCGTCGGCAACACCGGCGACGCGTTCACCACGTCGCCGCACCTCCATTTCGAGATCCACCCCAGACCGCTTCTCCATCTCGGCTACGACGGCGCCGTGGACCCGACTCGCTACCTCGACGGCTGGACGCACCTCGACCACGTCCGTGCGCCGCGCCCCGCGCACCCGTCGATCCCGACCCAGCCGCCTCTCCGTCGGGAAGTCCGCTACGTCTGGCGTGAGCTACTCGCGGCCCGCCACCTCATCCCACACCCACCCACTCCCGCATCCCGGCCGAAGATCCACATTCCGGCAGACGCAAACGGCCCCGTCCACCGACCCATGCCGGACGTAGCTGTACAGGCCGTGAACGCCACCGAGCGCTCGCCGGCCGGTCGAGCGGGAACGAGCCGAAGCCTGATCATCACCGCACTCGTCGCGCTCGCCACGCTTGCGCTGTTGGTCCTGTCGCAGCTCTTGCCCGCGCCGGGAGGCAGAACGAGCGCATAGCGGAGCGGTACCCCGATCAGCCGCGGACTGCCTCGAGCCCCGAGGGCGACGCCCACACGTGCATCCCGGCGGCCTGCGCGATCGACGGCACAGAGTTGGAGGGCGCCCTCGCGACGATGTGCCCGGCCGCGTCGCACGGGTCGTACAGGGAAGAGCCGATGCGCTCGGCGCCGATGCCGAGCGGCGGATTGATCTTGAACAGGTTGGCGTGCGCGCACCAGAACGTCTGACCGGGCGTAGCCGGGGAGGTTCTACCCGAGCGGAGGTCGACCACGCGCTCGCGCCCCTGCCGCGTCCGTGCGAGCAGGCGATTCGCGTCCGCGAGGGCAACGTCGCCGCGGAGCATCGCGGCGATCCCGCTGTGGCCGATCGGCACCCGCCAACGGATGCCGCCGGTGGCAGGGTCGAACCCCTCCAGTGTCAGCGTGGCATCCGCGGACACGGTGATATCGGCCGAGGCACTCGTCGCCGCCGTCCCCGTCAGGCGGCACAGCCAGGGGCCGGGTATCAGGTCTACCCCGAAGCACTCGAAAGCGCCGGGGTCGCTCCAGAGCCTCGTCCCCGTCGCAATGGAGAGGCCGACCGTCTTCGCCCTGCCGAGTGCGATCGTGTTGTGGCCGGGCGGGGCGGGTCCGACCGAGCCGGCCTCGACGGCGCCGAACAGATCGAACTCCCAGCCATAGTTGGGGTCGTAGCCCGTACCGAAGAGCGCCGAGACGCGCTGCCCCCAGTCCGTGCCCCCCGGCACGCGCACGCCGACGATCGCCGACGGCCGACCCACCGTCTCGTACACACCGGGCGTCGTCGACATCAGCCGCTCGATCCCCGGCACCGTCGCCTCGACCGTCCCCCTCGAAGCAGACACCGCGACCAGCTGCGGCGGTGTCGACCGCGAAGAAACGGTCACGAGACAAAAGCCGCCCGACCCCAGCGGGGCCGGACAACCTGTCGGCGCATCGGTGACCACGACCGGCGCGCGTTGCCGCCACGCGATCGCGCCCGATGCGACGCGGACGCCCTCGAGCCGGACCAGCGGGCTCGTGGGGGAGCCTGCGGGGACGAGTGCGAGCGCGATGCCGTCGCGGACGACGGGCTTGGTCACCACGCCGGCCGTGATCTCGGAGAATCGCTCCGGGAGCTTCCACTTCACCGCTCCGGTCTTCGCATCCACCGCCTCCAACCACACCGAGCGGTCGGGGGCCGAGGCGAGGACGACGATCCGGTCGCCGACCGCCACCGGGCCGCCGACGACGTGCAGCCCGCGGTCGACCCACGCCGGTGAGGCCCCCGCCAGCGAGCCGACAGGCCACGTGACGGCGGCGGCTGCGAGCACCGCCATCGAAATGCCCAGCAAGCGCCGGCAGGAGGTCACACCCGCAATCGTGGCCGAACACGCCGGCCGCTTCAAGCGTCGGCGGTGCCAGTCACGGCACGAGCGCGAGCGGCACGTTTGTCGTGCCCCCGGGATGGGCGCCGGTACACGGTGCGATGGCATCCGTCAACGGTGCCATGCTTCCCCTTCTCTTCCGTTTGTCGGGCCGAACGAGCCGCCGACCTCGCCACCCTCGGTAGAGGTCGCTCCATGCGTAGGAACCCGCGTCAAGGCGACGGCCTATCGCGGTCACCGTCGGACGTATCGCCGCCGACACTCGAGAACATGAACACGGCGGCCATCAACACCCCGCACCCTCCACGAGGCGGACTCACGCTCCGCCTTCTGGCGACGCCGCTTGCAATCCTTGCGGCGATCGGAGTCGCCCATGCGAGCGGGGACGCGCTGGCATCACCGGCACCCCCGGTCTCGATCCACCCGAGTCCTTTCGGCTCATCGGCGGCGACCGAGATCGGGCGCATCGGCCGGATCGAAGTCGATCTCCAGCCCGCAACGACACGCGGGCTCAGCCGCGTACCGTGCATTGATGCGGCAGCCGGAAGCAGCTGCTTTGTCCAGGCGTCGCGGATCTCCATCCACGCGCGCAAAGTGGAAGCGGCTGCGCGGTGACCGGAGTCGCAGCGCGCTAGCAGGGCCGGGAGCATGTTTACCGGCGATCAAGAGCCCGTCAGTCCCCTCCGCTCTCCTTCGCGTGTCTGGGGCCCGTCAACGGACTCGGCGCCCCGGTTGACGGGGGTGCTTTTGCACGCTTATGGTCCTCGTTGCAACGGCAACTTGCCGACGAGAAGGAGGCAGGCAAATGGGCAAGTGGTGTGCGGCAGCCGTTTGTGCGGCCGTCGTCGCAGGTCTGGGCGCAGGTGCTGCCCTTGCGGGTGAGGTGAAGGGGCCGCCGGGGACTCCAGGTGTGGCGTTTTCCGGCTCGGGCGACCGCACCGCGGCACCAGCGAACTCCAACTCGATCTGTTCCTACAACGGGTTGAACGACATGAACCCGAGCCAGGGGCAGATCGACAGCATCGTCCAGACTCCCCATAATCAGGGAGTTCCGGGCGAGGCCGGCGCTGACGCAGCAGGGTCTGGAACGCCTGGCGCCCCCACGTGCGGGTCCGGAAGCAACTTCGAGAACCCGTAAAGCGAGAGACACCCGGTTGGCCCCGACGAGTCCTTCGTGGGGCCAACCGGTCGGCCGCCTACCGCGCGCCGGGACACACCTACACCCGCGTGCATCGGCGACGCGTTCGACCGCTCGGCCATGCGGTACGCATGATGGTGGAACGGTCGAAATGGGCCCGCCTGGATTCGAACCAGGGACCAAGGGATTATGAGTCCCCTGCTCTAACCAGCTGAGCTACGGGCCCGACGGTCGCAGATTCTCTTGAGGATCGCATTCTCCCGCCGATCCCGCCGCCGGATCCAGCAGAATACGGAGCCATGAAGGTCTTCCAGCACGAGAAGCAGCTCCGCACGGCCGGCGGCCTCACCGTCACGGACATCACCGAGGACGTGCAGACCGCCGTCCGCGAGAGTGGGATCACCGAGGGCATCGCGTGCGTGTACTCCCCGCACACGACGTGCTGCGTGCGTGTGAACGAGCTCGAGGAAGGATTCCTCGAGGACTTCACCAGCCTGCTGCGCCGCCTCGTTCCGCACGATACGTACTACGCGCACGACGACTGGGATCGCCGCACCGAGAACATCTGCCCGGAGGACATGGAGATCGGGAACGGCCACTCGCACTGCATGGCGATGCTGCTCGGAACCGCCGGCGAGTCGGT
>DATAMX010000128.1:0-2308 GCA_036260475.1 Gaiellaceae bacterium
TCCGTGGGGAGCGGCCACTCGCGCCAGAACGGCTCGCCGACCGCGACGCACCCGCCCGAGCGCACCGCGGGCGCGAGCGCGGAGAGCGTCCCGTCCAGATCGTCGTACACGAATGAGGCGCCGAGGCAGAGCGCGGCGTCCCACGACTCGGGCTCGAGCGGGAACGCGCGCGCGTCGCCCTCGACGATCTCGATGCGCTCCGCGAGGTGGGCGGCGGCGATGCGCTCGCGGCCGGCGGCGACGAACTCTGGCGCGCGCTCGACGCCGAGGATGCTGCAGCCGAACTCGGCAGCCAGCACGAGCGCCGGGCCCGCCTTGCCGCAGGCGACGTCGAGGACGCGCGAGTCCGGGCCGAGGCGGAGCAACCGCCCGAGGTCGCGGATCTTCTCCGTCCTCGTCGGGTCCTGGATCTCGTGGTCGCGCTCGGCGACGGCGAAGTACCACGGCATGCCCGAAGCCTACGGTTAGCGCGCGAGCGCGGCGAGGACGGCCGCGAGCTTCTCGACCTTGCGAGCGTCACGTCGCCGGAGACGAAGCATGAAGCGCGTCACTTCGACCGGATAACGGCCGTTCCTTCCCTGAGGGTGCGCACGAAACAGCCGGGAGTACACTGAAATGGTGGCGACGGTGCAGACAGGAGAGCGGCATTTCGAGCTCCTGGAGGGCCTGCTCGCCGAGCTCGACGGGTACAGCGGCGAGCTCGACCGCGAGCTGATCGTCCGGGCGTTCACGTTCGCCGCGAAGGCGCACGAGGGGCAGCAGCGCCGCTCGGGGGAGCCGTTCATCATGCACCCCGTCGGGGTGGCGACCATCTGCGCCGGGCTGCGCCTCGACGAGCAGACGATCGCCGCTGCGCTCCTCCACGACGTCGTCGAGGACACGGGCACGGAGCTCGCAACCGTGCGCGAGGAGTTCGGCGAGGAGATCGCCGCGCTCGTCGACGGCGTCACGAAGCTGACCCGCGTTCAGTTCCAGAGCCGCGAGCAGGCGGAGGCGGAGAACTACCGCAAGATGGTCGTCGCGATGGCGGCCGACGTGCGGGTCATCCTCGTGAAGCTCGCCGACCGGCTGCACAACCTGCGCACGATCGAGTATCTGGGACGGCAGAAGCAGGTGCAGAAGGCGAAGGAGGCACTCGAGGTGTATGCGCCGCTCGCGCATCGCCTCGGCATCCACGCGCTGAAGTGGGAGCTCGAGGACCTCTCGTTCCAGACGCTGCACCCGCGCAAGTTCGAGGAGATCAAGCAGATGGTGGCGGAGCGGCGTGCCGATCGCGAAGGGCACGTCGCCGAAGCGGCGGACGTGCTGCAGCGCGAGCTCGTCAAGGTCGACATCCCGGCTGAGATCTCCGGGCGCGCCAAGCACTTCTATTCCATCTACGACAAGATGGCCAAGCGCGGCCGCGAGTTCAACGAGATCTACGACCTCACCGCGATGCGCGTCACCGTCGAGCGCAGCGGGGAGGAGGGGACGCGCGACTGCTACGGCGCGCTCGGGCTCATCCACTCGTTGTGGAAGCCGATGCCCGGTCGCTTCAAGGACTACGTCGCGATGCCGAAGTTCAACGGCTACCGCTCGCTGCACACGACGGTGATCGGTCCCGAGGGACGACCGCTCGAGATTCAGGTACGCACGCGCGACATGCACGAGACGGCGGAATACGGGATCGCTGCGCACTGGGCGTACAAGCGCGGCAAGAAGACGAACGCCGACGCCGAGTGGCACGAGTGGGTGCAGCAGCTGATGGACATCCACGCGGACGAGACCGACTCGCGCGAGTTCGTGAAGTCGTTCCGCACCGATCTCTTCGACGAAGAGGTGTTCGTGTTCACGCCGAAGGGTGAGGTCAAGACGCTGCCGGCCGGCGCGACGCCGATCGACTTCGCGTATGCCGTGCACACCGACGTGGGCCATCGCACGGTCGGTGCGAAGGTGAACGGCCGCATCGTCCCGCTGCACTACAAGCTCGTGAACGGCGACCGCGTCGAGGTCCTCACGTCGAAGAGCGGGCGTGGACCGTCACGCGACTGGCTGTCGCTCGTCGAGTCGTCGCGCGCGCGTAACAAGATCCGCCAGTTCTTCTCGCGCGAGCAGAAGGAAGACCTCGAGGCGAAGGGCCGCGAGACGCTCGAGCATGCGCTGAAGGCGCAGAACCTGCCGTACCGCAAGCTCGCCGGGTCGGCCGTGCTCGCGGGCGTCATCCGCGAGACCGGCTTCAAGAAGGCGGAGGAGTTCTACGTCGCGCTCGGCTCGGGCAAGCTCACGGCCGGGAGCATCGTCAACAAGGTCCTCCAGCGGCTGAAGGTCG
>DATAMX010000137.1:0-1569 GCA_036260475.1 Gaiellaceae bacterium
GTTAGCTAGACGCCGGCGGCGGTGACGACGAAGTCCGTCGCGAAGCCGAGCATGATCCCGGCGAGGACGAGCCACGTGACCAGGCGCGTGTGGCCGTACTTGCGGTTGACCGCGAACAGCTCCTGCACGACGTAGAGGATCGATCCCGCGGCGACCGCGAAGAAGACGACGGACATCGCCTCGCTCGACCAGGCCTGGCCGAGGACGGTGCCGAAGAACGTCGGGGCGCCGCCGATGAGGCCGAGGACGCCGAGGAACTTCCAGCTCGGCTGCGTCCCCTCCCCGCTCATCGGGCCGCAGATGCCGAAGCCCTCGGTGGCGTTGTGCAGGCCGAAGCCGATGATGAGCGTGACGGCGAGGCTGATCTCGCTCGCCGCCGCGGCCTGGCCGATGGCGAGGCCCTCGCCGAAGTTGTGCACGCCGATCCCGACGGCGATGAGGAGCGCGAGCTGCTTGCCCGGCGTGAGGTCGTCGAGCCACGTGCGGTGGGCGAACTCGTCCAGCGCGGCCGCGCCGGGACCGACGAGGGTGGTTGCGCGCCTGTCCCCGCGGGCCTTCATCCATTCGGAGTAGTGGACGAGGCTCATGAGGCCGAGCGTGAATCCGCCCAGGCCGAGCGCGGCGAGCCAGGAGAAGCGGCCCCAGTGGCGTGCGTTCAGAGCGGCGTCGATCGGGTCGACGGCGCCGGTGAGCACGTCCCAGAGCAGGAAGATGAGGATGCCGGTGGCGAGCGCGGACAGGCCTGCGCGGTAGGCCGGGCCGACGCGCATCCGCCCGACCGGCAGGCCGAGGAAGATGGTGGCCCCGGCGATCGCGCCGAGCAGGAGGATGTGACCGGTGCTCATGGTGTAAGGGCCGCCTTACAGCGCCTGTTCGGCAATATAGCCGTATGGCTCAGGGCCACTCCGTCGACGAGTACCTCGAGACGATCTACTTTCTCGCCTTCCCGATCGGCGAGTACACCCCTCGCGGCGCCGGCTCTCCACCGCTGGCCTCGCGTGTGGCGGAGATGCTGCACGTCTCGCGCGCGTCCGCCGGGGAGATGCTCAAGCGGCTCGAGGCCGAGGGCCTGATCGAGCGCGGCGCCCGCAAGGAAGCGCTCCTGACCGAGTCCGGGCGGGAGCGCGCGGAGCGGGTCGTCCGCAAGCACCGGATCATCGAGCGGCTCCTCACGGACTTCATGGGGTACACCGGGTACGAGGCGCACGAGCGCGCGGACGAGCTGGGCGACACGTTCGACGACGAGATGATCGCGCGCATCGACGACAAGCTCGGCCATCCGGAACGGTGCCCGCACGGTTGGCCGGTCGATCCCGAGGTCGAGCAGGCCGAGAACCGGGAGCTCGCGCCGCTCGCGTCGCTCGAGCCTGGGACGAGGGCGACGATCGTCCGCCTGGCGGAGCACGACGGCGAGCTCCTGCACTGGTTCTACGACCAGGGCCTCGTGCCCGGCACGAGCATCGTCGTGCGGGCGACGCAGCCGGCCGCGGACGAGGTCACGATCGGCCTGAACGGCGGCGAGCGCGCGATCTCCGAGAAGGCCGCCGCCGGGCTCTTCGTCAAGCCCGG
>DATAMX010000171.1:0-4293 GCA_036260475.1 Gaiellaceae bacterium
CGAAGCTGCGGCAGCTCGAAATCGTCGTCGCTCATGATCCGATCCCTCGAACGAGGTATCGGCACCGGCGACCCCGAGCGTTAGCCCCTTATCCGGCTAGTGATGGAGCCAGAGGTGCAGGATCCGGTGGCCCCAGAAGAGCGCCACGATGGCTCCCAGGCCGAGAAACGGGGCGAGCGGCACTCCCATCTTCCGCCCCTTGGAGCCGTGCTTTGCCAGGAAGTAGACGCCCGGGACGAGCGCCGCGGCCATGCCGACGAAGAGCGCCACCACGGCGCCGAGCGCGAGAAACGGCCCGAGCGGGATGCCCATCTTCCGGGCCGCGGAGCCGTGCCGGACGAGGAGGACGATCGCTGGGAGGAGCGCGGCGAGCATTCCGAGGAGGACCGCGACGGGCACCGTGCGGCCGAGCATCGCGCCGAGGAGAAGGGCGAGCTTCACGTCGCCCATGCCCATGCCGGCCGGGTAGACAAGGGCCGCGAGGAGGAGGAAGCCGCACGCGCCGAACGCCGCGATCGCCCACTCCGGGCTCGGATCGAGAGCGGTCTGCGCGACGAGCACGATCGCCGCGGCAGGCACGACGATCCGGTTCGGGATGATCCGGTGCTCGAGGTCGGTGGCCGAGACGGCCACGAGCGCAAGGCAGAAGAAGGACGCGACGAGCGCCTCGAGGTGGAACCCGAACTTCCAGACGCTTCCGGCCACGAGCATGCCGGCGACGAGCTCGACGGCCGGGTAGCGCAGGGCGATCCGGTCGCCGCACGATCGGCAGCGGCCCCGGAGAGCCGCGTACGAAAGCAGGGGCACGTTCTCGTACCACGACAGCTCGTGACCGCACGACATGCACGCCGAGCCCGGACTGACGATCGACCGGCGCAACGGCACGCGGGCGGCGACGACGTTGAGGAAGGAGCCGAGGGCGAAGCCCGGGGCGAGCGCGAGGGCGGCGAGCGTCACGTCAGCTCGTGCCCGCCAGGCGAACGGGCGTCGGCGCGTACGGCGACGTGTTCTCCGGCTCCCCTTGCGGGCCGCCGGACTGCTTGTTGCGCTGGAGCGTGACCGTGATCAGGGGGGCGCCCGTGTCGATGAGCCTCGTGCCGGGGGCGGGCGACTGCGAGACGACGACGTTCGCCGGGTAGCCGGGAGCGCCGCCCACGACCTTCCAGGCGAACCCCCCGTCCTGGAGCTGGCCCTTGGCGAAGACGAATGCTTCGCGCCTGATGTCGGGCACCACGAGCGTCAGCGGGGTGGACGGCAGCTGCGAGGCGCTCGTCGGCGCGACCGCCAGCTGGCGGCCGGCGGCGACGCTGATGGCCGTCATCGCCAGCGCGACGAAGACGGCGGCAAGGAACATGAGCCGGCGCATGCCCTTCTTTTCGGCAGAAATCAGCCCCGGCTGAAGAGGACGACGGGAGTCTGGGGGACGACCGCGAAAACCCGCCCGGTGACCGGCGCGGCGGCCTGCTCGGCGGCCATGACGAGCGCGGGCGTCCGGATGCCCGTGGCCGGCTCGTCCTGCCAGGTGAAGGCGGTGCCGGCGAAGGCCTGGAACCACGGCTCCTGCTGGGGCCAGGCGGTTGCCGGCTGGAGCTGGAGGTGCAGGTGCGGCCCGGTGGCCTCGCCGGTCGAGCCGACGAGCCCGACCTGCTGGCCGGCCGTGAGGCTCGCGCCCGCCACGACGTGCGAGTCGAGGACCGCGAGATGGCAGTACGTCCAGGTCTGGCCGTCCCTCGTCTGGAAGGTGAGGCCGATGCCGCAGCGCGGATCGGGGGTCGACCAGGCCCGCAGGACGGTGGCGTCGTTGATCGCGTAGACGGGGGAGCCGGCCGGGGCGGCGATGTCGACCGCCGGGTAGTCGTGATGGGTGTGCGAGGCGCTGACGGTGCCGGGGCCGCCGCCGACCGGGAACACCCAGCCGGAGTCGTAGGTCGGCCCGGCGAGGAGGTTGGAGGCCGCGGGCGCGAAGGACGATGGGGCTGCAGCCCGCTGGGCGGCGCCGAGTGCATGGCGGGCGTCGGCCAGCACGGCCCTCGCCTTTGCCACCGCGGGCTCGAGCACCAGCCGGTCGGAGAGGAGGGTCGCGCGGGACTCGCGTGTCTGCGCGGCACGCAGTCGCGTCGCCGCGGCGACGACGGCCTTGCGCGCCGCGTCGAGGTTCTGCTGCATCCGGTCGAGGGAGAAGGCCACCGAGCCGTCCGTCTGGTAGAGGTCGGCGAGCGAAAGCACCTCGCGGACGTACCAGTCGGCGTGGTTGTAGGCGAAGACGGCCCGGTACAGGTCTGCCGGCGCGCCTGCGGCGGCGAGGTAGCGGGCTGCGGAGAAGATGGCGTCGCTTGCGTTCCAGGGGTCGGCGATGCCGTCTCCGTTCGCGTCCACGCCCCAGCGCATCCAGGTCGAAGGCATGAACTGCATCCAGCCGATGGCGCCCGCCGAGCTCGGGCCCATGTTCCGGCCGAAGTTCGACTCGATCTTGTTGATGGCGGCCAGCACCTGCCAGGGCACGCCGTACTGGGCGCCGGCCTGCTGCCAGAGCGAGAGCAGCTCGGCGTACGGGAGCGGCGCCTGAGTGGCGGCCGCGTCCGGGGCGAGCGACGTGACGAGCGGCGTCGGGACGACCGTGAAGGTGTCCGCGCGCGCGGCGGCGCCGGCGAGGAGGGCGGCGGCGAGGACGACGACGAGGAGCGCGGCGCGCTTCACGGCTACCCCGCGGGGACGATGCGAAGGCCGGTTTCGAGCTGCTCCGGCTGGTGCTGCTGCACCTGCTGCGGCTCGGGCTCCGGGGCGGGCGGTGCCGCCGCTGCGTTGGCCGCCCGCTGAACCTTCTCGGCGCGCTCGAGCGCGACGAGGAAGTCGTGGCGGTGGGTGGCGGCGTTGGCGGCGACCTCGCGGTCGACCGAGCCCGAGAGCACATGCTGGATGAGCGCCTGCGTGAAGGTCTGCATGCCGAAGTACTCGCCCTCGGCGACCGCGTCGGTGACCTCGTCGGCGCGGCCTTCCCGGATCAGGTCGGCGATGCGCGCGTTCATGACCATGGCCTCGATCGCCGCGACGCGGCCTCCGCCCTCGCGGGGGAGGAGCCGCTGGCTGACCACGCCGCGGAGCACGCCGGCGAGGATCGCGCGGATCACCTGCTGCTTCTCGGGCGGGAAGAACTCGACCATGCGGCCGACGGTTTCCGCGGCGTCGATCGTGTGCAGGGTCGAAAGGACGAGGTGGCCTGATTCGGCCGCCTGGAGCGCGGTCTGGGCGGTCTCGGCGTCGCGCAGCTCGCCGATGAGGATGACGTCCGGGTCCTGGCGGAGGGCCCGGCGCAGCGCCTGGGCGAAATCGGTCGTATCCAGCCCGATCTCGCGCTGGTTGACGATGCAGCCCTGGTCGGGATGGAGGATCTCGATCGGGTCCTCGATCGTGATGATGTGCTGCGTCCGGGTCTTGTTCATGTGGTCGATCATCGCGGCGAGGGTCGTCGTCTTTCCCGAGCCCGTGGCGCCGGTGACGAGGATGAGGCCGCGGTGCTCGTCGGCGAGCGTCTGGACGACGGCCGGGATGCCGAGCTGCTCGAGCGTGGGAACGTTCTTCGGGATGACGCGGAAGGCGAAGCTCGTGGCCCCGCGCTGGCGATAGGCGTTGACGCGGAAGCGCGGGAGGTCCTCGTCCTGGTAGGCGATGTCGAGGTCGCCGCTCGTCTCGAAGGCCGCACGCCGCTCGGGGGAGCGGGCGCCGACGATGTCGAGGATGGAGGCGAGGTCCGCCTCGCCGAGCGGGGCGGTCTCGAGCGCGACGAGGCCGCCGTCCCGGCGAAGGACGGGCGGCCGCCCGTGCTTGAGGTGGATGTCGCTCGCCCCCAGCTCGACCGCGTGCCTGAGCAGGCCGTTCAGGTCCACGGCTCAGGGATCGGCTCCGGGGCGCGTCTGCTTTAGGCCGCGACGCGAGAAACCGCGTCGATGAGGCGGATCGCGCCCTTCTCGAGGCCGCGGGCCGCCCCCGGATGGCTCAGCTCGCCGCGGAGGATCTTCTCCACCGCGTGCCACGTGAACGGGAGGCGTGCGAGGGCGAATGTCGTGCGCGGGAAGCGGTCGAAGGCCCGTTTGGCGCCCCAGCCGGCGTTCGTGAGCGGCGTGATGCGTCGCTCGACGGCCGCGGCATACGAGCCCAGATCGCCGGCGAGCACGGCGTCCGCGACGAGCTTCGCCGACAGGAACGCCTCGTACATGCCGTCGCCCGAGAACGGGTCGACGAGCCCTGCGGCGTCGCCGATCACGGCCGCGTTCCCGCGCACGAGCCCGGCGACCC
>DATAMX010000193.1:0-2721 GCA_036260475.1 Gaiellaceae bacterium
GTTGCGATCGGCCAGCTCACGGGGCGACACGCCCTCGCGGTCCGCCGACACCATCACGGGCGTGCCGTGCTCGTCCGTCCCGCTCACCATGAGGACGTCGTTGCCCTTGAGCCGGTGATAGCG
The DNA here is from genome assembly GCA_036260475.1 of Gaiellaceae bacterium. Lineage (GTDB taxonomy): Bacteria > Actinomycetota > Thermoleophilia > Gaiellales > Gaiellaceae > Palsa-739. Next base: position 124 of record DATAMX010000193.1, read on the forward strand.
GGCGAAGATGTCGGACGGCACGCCCGGGCCGGCGACATGGCCCAGGTGCCGCGGTCCGCTCGCATACGGCCATGCGACTGCTACGAGGATCTTCTGCGTCTGCGACAGGGTGGGCTCCTTCGGGCGCCTTCGAGGAGCTAGAGATCATACGAACCGCTTTCGGCACCGCCGCGCCTGCCAGCGCGAGGACGAGGAGCAGCGGCCAGAGTGCATGCCTGCGCGTCGGACGGATCGCCCGCGCGCCGCGCGCGGGAGCGCGCACCGCGGGCGCCGCGCCGCGACGGCCCGGCCCGTGCGTGCGGGCGTGGCGCGCGACCTCGCGGCGCATCGTCCTCGTGGGCGTCTCCGGCGCTGCGGGCGGAGGCGAGTGCAGCGTCGGGCGCACGGTCGGCACGGCTGTGGGCAAGACGCGTGCGACCACGGCCGCGGAGGGCGTAGACGACAGAACCGGGGAGAGCGCGTGCACGACGAAGGCGTCGTCGGCCGCCGCCGGGGCCGGCGCGGGGTCGGGCACCGTCGCGTCGGCTACCGCCGGAGCGGCCTCCGGCGCGGCCGCGCCGGAGGCGGGCTCGTCCGAGGCGGTCGGGTCGAGCCCCGGATCGGGGCTCAGCACCTGGACCGACGGCTGTGGGGCAGGCGCGGCGTCCGAGACCGGAGCCGGCGGGGCAGGAGCAGCCTCGGACACCGGCGTGTCGGTCGTCGTCGTTGCCTGCGCGGCGGCGACGTCGCCGACGACGCTCGACGGCGTGCTCGTCGCCTCGGGAGCAGGTGCCGGCCCGTCGGTCGCCCCCTCCGGCGGGGAGGCAGTCGCATCTGTCGTAGCGTCGGACGCCGGCGTCTCCGTCGTGGTCGTGTCGGGAGGGGACGCGCTCGCGTCCGCGGCCGTATCCGCCGGCGCCTCGGTCGTCGTCGCGGCCGGAGGAGCCTCCGCCGCGGCCGGAGTCGTCGTCGGCTCCGGAGCCGGCTCGGTCGCGTCCGTCGTCGTGCTCGTCGCCGGCGACGAGACCGGGTCCGGCGCGGCAGGAGGAGGCGGAGGCGCCGTCGTCGTCACCGCCACCGGCGGCGGCAGCGCCGGCAGGAACGACAGCGGATCGAGATAGCCCTGCGCGTCCGCCGTGACGCGCACGCCCATGTACACGTACGGAACGTCGAGCTCCGGCGTGCCGCTCGGCCCGACCGTTCCCACGGCGGCGCCCTCGCCGACGCTCGCGCCCTTCGCGACTCCGATCGAGCCGAGATGCGTGAGCGTCACCGAGTAGCCGTCCGGTGTCGCGATCGTCACCGACCTGCCGCTCGTCGGCACCGACCCGGCGAACGTGACCGTCCCCGAAGCGGGCGCCGCCACCGACGTCCCGGTCGGCGCACCGATGTCGATCCCGCGGTGCTGCCCGCCCGCATACGGCTGGCCGGGATCGAAGGAGAAGCCGAGCAGGACGGGCCCCTGCACCGGCCAGCTCCAGGCGTAGGCGCCTGGGGCCCAGAGCAGGAAGAGCAGGACGACGAGCGCGAGCCGGCGCATGAGGAGCCTCCTCTGTTGTCAGTGGTGAAAACGGAGAGCGCGCCAAACTAGCAGCGGCGCCGGACGTTGTCAAAACTGATTACAGAGAGCCGCGGTACAGGCGATTGCGCGAGATCCCGCTGACCCGCGACACGAGCTCCGCAGCGCGCCGCCGCGGCACGCCCGCCTCGACCAGCTCGGCCACGGCCGCGCGAGCGACGTCCTCTCCCACGGTCCGCGGCTCGTCTGCCGGCCCGATCACCAACGCGATCTCGCCCTTCGGCGGCTCGGCGAAGCGCGCCGCGAGCTCATCGGCGGTCCCCCGCACGACGTCCTCGAACTTCTTCGTCAGCTCGCGGCACACCGCGACGTCGCGCTTCCCGTCGAACGCGGCGAGCGAGCGCAGCGCCGCCGGCAGCCGTTGCGCCGACTCGAACGCGACCGCAGGCCAGCGCCAGCCGGCGAGCTCGTCCCACAGCGCGGCGAGCGCCTTCTCGCCGCGCGGCAGAAAGCCGAGGAACTGGTAGCGCTCCCCGACGAGCCCCGACGCCACGAGCGCCGTCTCGACCGCAGACGGCCCCGGCAGCACGGTCACCGCGACGCCCGCGTCCAGTGCCGCGCGCACGATGCGCGCGCCGGGATCGGACACACCCGGAAGCCCTGCGTCCGTGACGAGCGCCATGCGCTCCCCCGCCTCGAGCCGCGGCAGCAGCTCCGCCGTGCGCGCCGCCTCGTTGTGCTCGTGGTAGGAGAGGACGCGCGCGTCGATGCCGTGACGTTGCAGCAACGTGCGCGTGTGGCGCGTGTCCTCGCACAGCACGACGTCGGCGTCGCGCAGCTCCGCGAGCACGCGCAGCGTCACGTCCTCGAGGTTGCCGATCGGCGTCGCACAGACGGCGAGCGGCACGGCCTAGTCCTCGCCGAGTGCCTCGAAGGCGACGAGCCCGGCGCCGATGAGCCCCGCCGTCGTGCCGAGCTCGGCGCGCACGACCGTCACCTCGTCGCGCATCGGGCGCAGCGCCTCGCGCTGGAGGACCTCGCGGGCCGGCCCGATCAAGTGGGCCCAGGCGGCGACGCCGAAGCCGCCCCCGATGACGATG
>DATAMX010000097.1:0-2381 GCA_036260475.1 Gaiellaceae bacterium
TGCGCGAGCGACACCTCGGGCGGCGGAACGGCCAGCAGCCGGATCACGGCTGCGAGCCGCGCCGGATCGTGCGGCGCGAGCGTCGGCTCCACCTTGGGCGCCAGGGGCGCAGGCCCGACGCGGAAGTACCGGTCGCCCTCCGTCTCGAGCCGCTCGCGCAGCCAGCCGGCCGCCTCCTTCATGCGGCGGTACTCGGCGAGCCGCCGCGCGAGCTCCTCGGCCGCCTGCTCCGGCTCGAGCTCGGCCAGCTCGGCCGCCTCCTCGGGGAACAACCCGCGCGCCTTCAGCTCGAGCAGCGCGGAGATGAGGACGAGGAACTCCCCGCAGGCGTCGAGGTCGAGCTGCTCGCGCTCCGCCAGCCGCTCCAGGAACGCCAGCACGATCGCGGCGATGTCCAGCTCGGCCAGGTCGAGCTCGTCCTTGAGGACGAGCGTCAGGAGCAGATCGAAGGGCCCCTCGAAGGCGTCGAGGTCGAGTTCCAGCTCCCGGACAATCACGGGATGGACCCTATCCGCGTTGCCGGACGCGACCTCTGGGGACGGCCATGGTCGGCCCCTTCGGGATCGGACGAGCCTTCTTGACCTGCGGCCTCTCCTCGGACGGGGTGCGCAGGAACTGCCACCACACGAAGAACGCGACCGAGACGACGAAGCAGGCGAGCGACACCCAGAAGTTGAGCCGCTGGCCGGCGAAATGGCTGGACGGGTCGATCCGGAGCGTCTCCTCGTACGTGCGGAACGCGGTGTAGAAGGCCACGTACAGCGAGAACAGCGCCGGCCGCCGCAGCGTGAAGCGCCGGTCGATCCAGAGCAGCGCGAGCACCGCGAGCACGTCCCACGTGAACTCGTACAGGAACGTCGGGTGGAACTCGTTCGCGGCGCCCTTGCCGTGGATCTCGAGCGCCCACGGCAGCGTCGTGTGCTTGCCGTACAGCTCCTGGTTCCAGTAGTTGCCCCAGCGCCCGATGCCCTGCGCGAGCAAGAGGCCCGGCGCGACCGCGTCCATGAACAGGCGGATGCTGTTCCCGGAGCGGCGCACGACCCACGCGCCGGCGGCGAGGCCGAAGGGGATCGCGCCCCAGATGCCGAGCCCGCCCGACCACACCGCGAACGGCCCGTACCAGTGCGCGTGGATGGCGGCGTCCTGGTTCCAGCTCGTGATCAGGTGGTAGATGCGCGCGCCGACGATCCCAAAGATCACGCCCCAGATGGCGACGCGGTAGACGAGATCCCAGTCGCCGCCCCAGCGCACCCAGCGCTTCCCGGTGAGCCAGATGGCGGCCGCGATCGCGAGCAGGAGCATCAGCCCGTACATGTGGATCGTGAGCGGGCCGACGCGGTAGACGCCCGTCGGCGGCGAGGGAATCGATGCGAGGACGGCACTCACGGCCGCCCATTATCGTCCAAGGACATGACCGACACGATCGCAATCGAACGCACGTATCCCGCATCGGCCGCGGAGGTGTGGCGCCTCTGGACGACGAAGGACGGAATCGAGTCGTGGTGGGCGCCGGACGGCTTCATGGTCGAGGTGCAGAAGCTCGAGCTCCGGCCGGGAGGCGAGCTGCTGTACACGATGACCGCGACGGGGACCGCCCAGATCGAGTTCATGCAGAGCGCCGGCATGCCGCTCACGACCTCGTCCCGCAAGACGTTCACCGAGGTGGTCGAGGGAACGCGACTCGCCTACGACTCGACGATCGACTTCGTGCCCGGGATGCCGCCGTACGGGCACGCGACCGTCGTCGACTTCGCCGAGACCGGGGACGGCGTCCACGTCGTCATGACCGTCGACCCGTTGCACGACGAGGAGTGGACGCAGAGGCTCGTCGCCGGTCGCGAGAACGAACTCGACAACCTCGCGAAGGTGTTGAGCTAGAGGAGGATGCGGGCGGCCAGATCCGGCGGGCAGCCACGCTCGACCATGTCGGTCGCGCCGTGCAGGTCGATCTCGAGCTCGGAGGCGAGGAGCGTCGCGGACTCGAGGTCGAAGCCGACCCGGAGCAGCTCTTCCATCCGCCAGCGCTCGACGCGCTCGGTTTCCGTCTCGATGTAGGTCTCGACTGCAGACATCGTGTCCTCTTATTCGGTAAAACGGGCCGATTGGTTTAGGGGATTCGTAAAGGTTCCTGGAAGACGGCCAGCTCCCGCCTGACGACGGGCGCCACCTCGGTCCCGAAGAGCTCGATCGACCGCATGATGCTCCTGTGGGGCAGCGTCCCGACGCTGAACTGCAGGAGGAAGCGGCGGTGGCGGAAGATCTCGTGCTGGAAGAGGATCTTCTCCACCACCTCCTGCGGGCTGCCGACGAAGCTCGCGCCCCGGAGCGTCCGTGAGGCGTCGAAGCTCGGCCGCTCGAGCGGCGGCCAGCCGCGCTCCCGG
>DATAMX010000217.1:0-27187 GCA_036260475.1 Gaiellaceae bacterium
CGGCGGAGTCTCGAAGGAGTCGCTCGTCCTCCATCCCGGCACCGTCCCGGTCGTCGTCCGCATCCGGCACCTGAAGCGCGGCGTCACCGTCCGTCTGCGCGTCGCCGCCGTCGACCCGTTCAAGCGGCGCGCGGCCTTGCTCCTAGCGTTCCGCGTGCCGTGACGGTCGTGCCTGGGCGGGCCCTGTCTTACGGACGAAAGACCTGCTCAGCCGAAGAGGCCGGTACCAGGTACGCGTGCCCGGAGCGTCACGAGATCAGCGCGTCTGCGGGAACCCGAGATCGACCTTCGACGTCGCGGGATCGGGCCACCGTGACGTGACCACCTTGCCCCGCGTATAGAAGTCGATCCCCTCCGGCCCGTAGATGTGCCGGTCGCCGAAGAGCGAGTTCTTCCAGCCGCCGAACGAGTAGTACGCGACGGGGACAGGGATCGGCACGTTGATGCCCACCATGCCGACCTGCGCGTCGAACTGGAACCGCCGCGCGGCGCCGCCGTCGCGGGTGAAGATCGCCGTCCCGTTGCCGTACGGGCTCTCGTTCACGAGCCGCACCGCCTCGTCGTACGTGTCGACGCGGGTCACGCCCAGCACGGGGCCGAAGATCTCGTCCTCGTACGCGCGCATTCCCGGCTTGACGTCGTCGATGAGCGAGGGCGCGAGGAAGAACCCGTCGTCGGGGCAGTTCTCGCGCCCGTCGACGAGCACCTTGCCTTCGTCGAGATACGACGCGACCTTCTCGCGATGCTCGCGCGTGATGAGCGGCCCCATCTCGCTCGCAGGATCCATCCCGTCGCCGACCTTCACCTTCGGGATGCGCTCCTTGATCGCATCGATCAGCGGATCCGCGACCGAGCCGACCGCAACGAGCATCGACACCGCCATGCAGCGCTCGCCGGCGGACCCGTACGCAGCCGACACTGCGGCGTCCGCCGCCATGTCGATGTCCGCGTCCGGCAACACGATCATGTGGTTCTTCGCCCCGCCGAGCGCCTGGCAGCGCTTGCCCTGGGCCGTCGCTTTCTCGTACACGTAGCGCGCGATCGGCGTGGAGCCGACGAACGACACGGCGGCGATGTCCGGATGCTCGAGGACCGCGTCGACCGCGACCTTGTCGCCGTGCACGACGTTGAAGACGCCGTCCGGCAGGCCCGCCTCCTTCAGCAGCTCGGCCGTCCAGACGGACGCGGACGGGTCCTTCTCCGACGGCTTCAGCACGAACGTGTTGCCGCACGCGATGGCGGGCGCCCACATCCACATCGGGACCATCGCCGGGAAGTTGAAGGGCGTGATGCCTGCGACGACACCGAGCGGCTGCCGGATCGAGTACACGTCGATCCCGGTCGACGCCTGCTCGGAGAACTCGGACTTGAGGAGCGTCGGGAGGCCGCAGCAGAACTCGATCACCTCGAGGCCGCGCGTCACCTCGCCCGTCGCATCCGACAGCACCTTGCCGTGCTCCGCCGTCAGGATCCGCGCCATCTCGTCGCGCCGCTCGTGCACGAGCTCGCGGATGCGGAAGAAGATCTCGGCCCGCTTCGCGAGCGAGACCTCGCGCCACGTCGCGAACGCGGCCTTCGCAGCCTGCACGGCCGCGTCGACCTCCTCCACGGTCGCAAAGTCGACCTCACCGCTCTGGCGGCCCAGGGCGGGATTGAAAACGGGGCCCTTGCGGCCCGACGTGCCGGCGACGGAACGGCCGCCGATCCAGTGGTTTATCTGCCTCAGGGCGGCAGGCGCCTCGATCGTCTCGGTCATGTGGACAGGCTAGCTTGCCGGAACCGGGGTCGCGGCCATCCACGCGAAGAGCTCGAGGGTCGCGGCAGGCGTGAAGAGAACGCCCGGATCCGCCCAGTCGCCCCACCAGTCCTTCGACCACCAGCCGTCGTCGTCGCGGGCGTCCTCCCGCGCCGCCTCCGCGTTCGCGTACGCGACCGCATACCAGGTCGGGTTCTTGTCGTATGCGTACAGCTCGAGCAACGACTTGAGGTAGATCGTGTCCGGCTCCGGCGTCCACGGATGGAGGATCGGGAAGTGGTCGACGGATGCCTGCGCGAGCGACTCGGCGCGATCGCAGTACGAGCGATCCTTCGTCGCGAGGCAGAGCTGTAGGTGGGCGGAGATCATCATTCCCTCGACGTAGTCCATCGTGGTGCCGTCGGTCGCATTGCGTCCGTACAGGCCGCCCTGTGCCGCGTTCAGGGTCTTCGCGTCCGCCCAGGCGAGGTACTTCGTCGCGAGGCCGAGGTAGTACTTCTTGTGCTGGACGCGGTAGAGCGTCGATGCGATGAGCGTCGCGGCGGCGAGTGGCTCCGACGTCTTGTAGTTCTGCCCCGTGTCCCACCACATGCCGCCGTTCTTGGCATCCCAGCCGTACCGGTCGATGTAGGCGAGCACGCGGCCCGCGTCCCACAGCCACCGCTTGTTGCCCGTCGCGCGGTACGCGTCGATGTAGGCGGCTCCCAACCAGCCCGCGTCGTCGAAGTACGCGTTGCCGCTCGGGGAGAGCCCCCACTGCCAGGCGACGCCGCCGGTCCCGTTGATCGTCGGGTCCCAAAACCGCTCCGCGGCCTTGAAGGTCGTATTCGCGAGCGCGATGTTCTCGTCCGTCGGGTCGGCGACCGCCACCGCGGCGACGAGCTCGAGCATCGGGTACGACGACCACACGCTCGCGACCTGGCCGTCGTCGGGCCACCGGTTGTCGTACCAGCCCGTCTTCGGGTTCCACCAGCGCTGCTGCATCTGGACGAGCCCCTGCTCGGCGAACTGCTGGTAGTTCGCCTGGCTGGCCGCGAGGTTGTCGTGCGAGGGCAGCGATGGCACGACGGCCGCCAGGAGCAGCGCGAGGAACTGACCCACGCCTACACGATACGCTCTGCGCATGGCGACGATCGAGACGAACCCACAGCTCGGACAGCAGGTCCAGGAAGAGGCCAAGCGGTACGTCCTTCATTCCTGGTCGGTACAGAGCGCGATCAACCCGATCGCGGTCGCGGGCGCCGAAGGGCGCTACTTCTGGGACTACGACGGCAAGCGCTACCTCGACTTCGCGTCGCAGCTCGTCAACGTCTCGATCGGGCACCAGCATCCGAAGCTCGTCGCCGCCATCAAGGAGCAGGCCGACAAGCTGTGCACGATCGGCCCGCCGATGGCGACCGAGCCCCGCTCGACGCTCGCGCGCCTCGTCTCCGAGGTGACGCCGGGCGACCTCTCGCTCACGTTCTTCACCAACGGCGGTGCGGAGGCGAACGAGAACGCCATCCGCCTCGCGCGCTGGTACACGGGACGGCACAAGATCATCGCGCGGTATCGCAGCTACCACGGCGCGACCGCGGGCTCGCTCTCGCTCACCGGCGACCCGCGCCGCTGGCCGTCGGAGCCGGGCATTCCCGGCGTCGTGCGGATGTTCGATCCGTACACGTATCGCTGCCCCGCGGGCCATCCCGATCCGTGCCCGGTCTGCACCGGCGCGCCGCACCTGGAGGAGATCCTCCAGTACGAGGGCGCGCACACCGTCGCCGCCGTCATCCTCGAGACCGTCACGGGGACGAACGGCATCATCGTCCCGCCCGACGGCTACCTGCAGTCGATCCGCGAGGTGTGCGACCGGCACGGGATCCTGCTCATCGCCGACGAGGTGATGGCCGGCTTCGGGCGCACGGGCAAGTGGTTCGCCGTCGACAACTGGGACGTCGTCCCCGACATCCTCACGATGGCGAAGGGGATCAACTCCGGCTACGTGCCGCTCGGTGCGATGTCCGTGCGCGAGCCCATCGCGGCGTGGCTGCGGGACAAGTACTTCGCCGGCGGCCTCACGTACAGCGGCCATCCGCTCGCGTGCGCGGTCGGCGTCGCTTCGATCGAGGCGTTCCGCGAAGAAGGGATCGTCGAGCACGCCGCCGAGATGGGCCCCGTGTTCCGCGCGGCGCTCGAGGATCTCGCGGCGAAGCACCCGTCCGTCGGCGAAGTGCGCGGCATCGGCTGCTTCTGGGGGCTCGAGCTCGTGAAATCGCGCACGACGCGCGAGCCGCTCGTCCCGTTCAACGGCACCGGCGAGGACGCGACGCCGGTCGCGCGGCTCGCGAAGGCGGCGCTCGAGCGCGGCCTCTACCTCATGACGCACTGGAACGTCGTCATGGTGTGCCCGCCGCTCACGATCACGCCCGACGAGCTGGCCGAGGGCATTGCCATACTCGACGACGCCCTTGCAATCGCAGACGAGTACTACGTCGACTGAGCTCTGCCCGCGCTGCAACGCGGAGATGGAGTGGCGCCAGTCGACCTGGCAGTGCCCGACGTGTCGCTACAAGGCTGGATGCTGTGAAGGCGAGACGGGCGAGTGCCGCGATCCCGGCTAGAGGAGCTCGAGGGCTCCGGGCTCGAGGCGCGGTCGGGCGAGCTGCTCGTCGTGCTCGTGTGGCTCGTCGCCGCTGATCTCGGTATCGAGGAGAACGACCTGAACGCCGCTCGCCGGCGCGCGATGTTCGTCCTCGCCGCCGGCGGCGACCCGCACCGCGAGCTCGACCACGACTCCATCGCCGCCGAGCGGCTCTCGGCAGAGCTGGACACGCCGGAGCGCCGCCGGGCGCTGTCCGAGGCGCTGGACGCCCTGGCGCACGAGGCGGAGGGCCTGAGCACGATCACGGAGGCGCTCGACCTCCTCCGTTCCGAGCCCGATCTCGCCTGGCGGAGCCTCGCGTTGGCGCTCCTGGCGGACGAGCTCGCAGAGGAATAGCGGGCGGCCGAAAGCCCGCCTACACTGCGCGAAAGTCCCACTCGCAAGCCGCAGCCGTAAGCCTCTCCACTCCTAATCCCCGGCGCCGGATAACCCTCCCGCGCAACCTGCCGGACGGCCGTCGCCTCCAGCCCTATTCGCGTGTCGACGCGCCGTACTTCCGGAGCCCCGGCTTCTACGTCCGCGTCGGCGGCCTCGCGGTCGTCGTCGGAATCGCCATCTGCCTGCTCGTTCTGCGGGCTTGGTCGATCCAGATCCTGCACGGGCCCTCGTACAAGAAGCTTGCGACGCACCAGGCGTTCCGCACCGTGAACATGATCGGCTCGCGCGGCGCGATCGTCGACGACAAGGGCCGCGTGCTCGCGGCGACGACGGGGCACATCGTCGTCGCAGCCGACCCGGGCACGCTCGGCGCGTTCGACACCCACGGCTGGAAGCCGAGCGTCGCGGGTACCGCGGTCCTGAAGAAGCTCGCGCAGCTCGCGCACGTGCCGGTGCCGACACTCGTGACGCGGATCGAGCGCGCGGTCGTGCGCTCGCCGTTTGCGCCCGCGGTCGTCGTCCCGCGACCGACGGCCGCGCTGCAGTACTACCTCGACGAGCGGCCGGCGACGTATCCGGGCCTGAAGGTCTGGGCCGTCCCCTCGCGCCTCTATCCGCAGGGCAACTTCGGAAGCGAGTTCCTCGGCCTGCTCGGCGAGATCAGTCAGTCCGAGATCGGCACGAAGCGATACGCGCACGCGAGCGCGGGCGAGCTCGTCGGCCAGACCGGGGTCGAGGCGACGTACGACTCGCTGCTCAATCCCGGCTTCGTGCCCGCGCACGTGCGCGTCGACTCGCTCGGCCGCATCGCGGGCCCGCTCGAGGTGCCGAAGAACAAGGCGCTGCCGACGCTCAGGCTGACGATCGACGCCCGGATCGAGCGGGCCGCGGTCGCCGGCGTGCAGGACGGAATCCATCTGTCGCAAGGACTCGGCTACCACCCGACCGGCGGCTCGGCGATCGTCATGAACCCGTGGACCGGTGCGATCTACGCCATCGCGAGCGAGCCGACGTACAACCAGGTCGCCGCCGCGAACAACCCGGACTACAACGCGAAGCTCTATACCGATCCGCGCCACCTGCTCACGAATCGCGCCATCGCCGGCGTGTATCCGACGGGCTCGACGTTCAAGCCGATCATTGCCGAGGCCGCGCTCTCGGCCGGGATCATCACGCCGGACACGTCTCTTCTCTGCTCGGGCTCGTTCGATCTCGGCGGGACCGTCTTCCACAACGTCGAAGCGGGCGTGTACTCGAGCATGACGCTTCACACGGCGCTCGCGCAGTCGTGCGACACGTGGTTCTACCGGCTCGGGGACCGGATCTACACCGCCGACCCTGCCAGGCAGGGAACGCTGATCCAGCAGTGGGCGCGCAAGTTCGGGCTCGGCTCGACGCCGCCCATCGACATCACCGGCGCCGCAGCCGGCTATCTGCCGGGGCCGGGCAAGACGTTCGAGAAGCTCATGGGCTTCCCGTGGACGGAGGGGCAGACGATCAACCTCGCCATCGGCCAGGGCGCGTTGCAGGTGAGCCCGTTGCAACTCGCCGTTGCGTACGCGACGATCGCGAACGGCGGCACCGTCGTCACGCCGCACGTCGCGCAGGCGCTCGTGCGCGGCTCCGTCGCGAAGCCGCTGCACTTCAGGCCCCAACGCAAGGTGAAGCTCGTGGACGTGGACGCGATCCGCCAGGGCCTGTACGAAGCCGCCCACGTCGGCACGTCGGCGGCGGTCTTCTCCACGTATCCGGTCCCGGTCGCGGGCAAGACGGGCACCGCCGAGAGCGGACCCGGGCGCGACGACCATTCGTGGTACGCGTCATGGGCGCCTGCCGGCCACCCGGAGGTGGTCGTCGTCTGCATGATCGAGCACGGCGGCTTCGGCGCCGAGGCAGCGGCGCCGTGCGCACGCGACGTCTACGACGCGTTCTTCCACGTCAAGAAGACCGGTTAGCTCAGCGGCGGGGAAGCTCGACGACGAACGTCGAGCCGCGGCCCGGCAACGAGGTGACGTTGATGCGCCCGTCCATTCGCTCGACAAGCTCGCGGCACACGTACAGGCCGAGCCCCGTGCCATTGACGCCGCGCGTCTGGTGCGGGTCGAGGCGGTAGAACTTCTCGAAGATCCGCGCCAGCTCGCCCGCCGGGATCCCGACGCCGTGGTCGCGGACCGCCAGGCGCGTCCACCGTTCGTCATCTTCCACGCGCAGCTCGACGGGGCCGCGGTTCGGCGAGTACTTGATCGCGTTGTCGAGCAGGTTGTCGAGTACCTGGCGCAGCCGGCCGGCGTCGGTCTCGATCGTCGAGCTCTCGGCCACCGCGCGCAACGTCACCTCGATCCCCGCCGCCCGGATGCGTGCCGCCTCCACCGCCGCACGCGCCACGTCGACCACGTCGACGGTGGCGGGCTCGAGCCGGAGGCCACCTGCCTCGAGCCTGCCGACGAACAGGATGTCGTCGACGATCGCCGACAGGCGCGCCGCCTGCTCTGCGATCTGCGTGACGAGATCCCGCCGCAGTCCCTCACGATCCGTGAAGTCGCGCTCTGCGAGCGTGACGGCAGCGCCGTAGACCGCGGCGAGCGGCGTGCGCAGCTCATGGGAGACAGTGGCGACGAAGTCCGACTTCAGCCGGTCGAGCTGCCGGTCCGCCGTCACGTCACGGAAGGCATACGCCATCCCGTCCGAGGACGGAACGCCCGAGATCGACAGCCAGAGCTCGCGGCCGTCGACCGTGGCCGGCACCGTGCGCGGCGTCGCGTCCGCCACGGCCGCGATCTCGTCCCAGCCGTCGAAGACCGTGCCCGGAGACCGGCCGCGCACCTCGGCGGACGGAATGCCGGTGATCGCCTCGGCCCCGGCGTTCCAGATCCTCACGATGCCGCCGGTGTCGACGAGGAAGACGCCGTCCGCAATCGAGTCGAGCGCCTCCGCCGCCTCGGCGCGCTGCTCCGCCTCGTTGAAGAGGCGCGAGTTGTCGACGGCCACCGCGGCGCGGGCCGCGAGCTCTTCGGCGAGGCGCAGGTCGCTCTCGGCGAAGACGCGCCTCGACTCCGCGGACACGAACAGGATCGCTCCGATCGTGCGCCGCCGCGCGATGAGCGGGACGCACATGGTCGAGCGCACCGCGATCTCGCCGAGCGCGCTCGCAAGCTCCTCGGGGTCTTCGACATCGGAGGCGGTGGAGATCGGAGACGCGACCGCCTCGAGCTCGGAGCGGCCCGTGCGGATGACGGCAGGCACGCCGACCGGCGCGTCGGGCCGGATGGGATGCGCTTCGAGGACCGAGCGGATGAAGTCCTGCCGGCCCCCGGCGTGCTCGACCGCGCGCCGCTCGATGACGCCGCCGGGCCCCACGATGTAGATCACGCACCAGTCTCCGAGCCGCGGCACCGCGAGACGCGCGAGCGCGGTCAGCGTCTCGTCGTAGTCGAGTGAGCTGGCGAGAACGTCGCTCGCCTCGACGAGGAAGGCGATGCGCCGTTGCGCCTCCAGCTCGCTCCGGTAGAGGCGTGCGTTCTCGATCGCGAGCGCCGCGCGGTGCCCGAGCTCCTCCGCGAGAACGGTGTCCGAGTGGTCGTAGCGGCGGCCTGACTCCGACCACGCGAACGTGAGCGCACCGAGCACGCGTCCGTGGGCGATGAGCGGGACGGCCATCGCCGAGCGCGGATCGAGCTGCGTCATGAGCTCGAAGTGCCGGTCGTCGAGGGTCGTCGCGCGCAGCGACTCGGGCGTGAACTCGGAGAACTGCACGGGGGCCGAGTGGGCGAGCGCCTGCGCCGCGGGCTGCCCGGAGCCGGCGACCGGCGGATATTCGCGATGGAGCGCGTCGAGTAGCGCCTGCTTGCCGCGGTCGGCCGCCCGGACGGCGACGCGCTGCAGCGTCCCGTCGTCCTCGACGAGGTCGACGATGCACCAGTCGGCGAGACGTGGGACGACGAGGTCGGCGAGGGTCGACAGCGTGACGTCGTACTCGAGGCTCTCACCGAGGAGGCGGCCCGCCTCGGCGAGAAACGCCAGGCGGCTCTCCGCCCGCTCGCGCACCATCGCGGCGGCGACGAGGTTCGCGACGCTGCGGAGGAAGACGACGTCGTCGGGCACGACAGGCTCCGCCGAGACCGCCGCGAAGACGCCGGCCAGCCCGCCGCCCTCGCCCCGTACGGGCGCCACCGCCATCGTCTCCGTGATGGTGGAGTCGGCCTCCCGGTACGCTCGCGCGATCGGCGAGTCCGCGTCGAGCGCGCACGTCTCCCCCACGCTCCAGCCCTGTGCCGCGGTGGCGACGAGGCTGTCGGCCTGACGCTCGAAGAGCGCGACGCGCAGCGCGTTCAGCCCTTCGGCGACCGTGTCGACGGCACTCGCGGCGAGCTCCGGAACCGTTGCGCCCGTGAGCGCGGCGCGGCCGAGCTCGGCCACGAGGAGCTGCTGCTGGTCACGGCGGGTCATGGGCGAGTCAGATGCTACGTCGGCTACCGTCCGACCGATGACCGCGGGGGTCTTTCTCGTCCTGTCGGCGTTCCTGGCCAGCGCGGTCGAGATGGTGGAGGCGCTCACCATCGTGCTCGCCTCCGGCATCGCACGGGGATGGCGCTCGTCGCTGATCGGGATGGCCGCCGCCGTGCTCGCCCTCGCGGTCATCGTCGCGGCGCTCGGCCCTGCGCTGACCGTCGTGCCGCTGAACGCACTCCGGCTCGTCGTCGGGGGGCTGCTGCTCACGTTCGGGCTCCAGTGGCTGCGCAAGGCGATCCTGCGCGCGAGCGGCTTCAAGGCGCTGCACGACGAGGACGCGATCTTCGCTCAGGAGCTCGAGGAGGCGCGCACGGCGGAACGGCTCGAGCGCGGCGGCGTCGACTGGTACGGGTTCACCCTCTCGTTCAAGGGCGTTCTTCTCGAGGGCCTCGAGGTGGCGTTCATCGTCATCACGTTCGGCAGCACGCAGGGGAGCATCCCGCTGGCCGCCGTGGGCGCCGCAGCGGCACTCGTGCTCGTGGCGGGCGTCGGCGTCGCCGTCCGCGCACCGCTCGCGCGCGTGCCCGAGAACACGCTCAAGTTCGCCGTCGGCGTGATGCTGACGACGTTCGGGATCTTCTGGTCGACCGAGGGCGCAGGCGGCAGCTGGCCGGGCTCCGACGCCGCGCTCTTCGGCGTGCTTGCATTCGTGATCGCGCTGTCTGCGCTCCTCGTTGCAGTCCTCCGTCGCCGCAAGCGCGAGCGATTCGTGGCCGCAGGGGCGCGCGCGTGAAGTACGTGGTCTCGTTCGGGCGGTTCTGGTGGGACTTCGTCGTCGGCGACGACTGGCGCGCTGCCGCGGGCGTCGTGCTCGCGATCGGCGCGACCGCCGCGCTCGCCGCGGCCGGTGTCGCAGTGTGGTGGACGATGCCGCTCGCGGTGGCGCTCGTGCTCTACGTGACGTTGCGCCGCGCGAGCGCCCCGTAGACGAGGACGACCGTCGCAGCGAGCTCGACGCCGCCGGCGCTCTCCTGCCACGTGCCCCAGAAGCTCTCGCGGTAGCCGAAGAGGCCGTAGCGGGTGCTGACGGCGAACGCGACGAACGTGCTCAGCGCGAACGCCGCGCTGCCGACGAGAACGAGCACGGAGCCGCTCGCCAGCAGCGCGACCGCGAGCAGCGTGCCGGCGGCCGCGTTCGCGAGGAACAGGTCGCCGACGACGTGGATCCTGTGGAAGTAGTCGAACCAGAGGTAGAGATGAATCGCGCCGGTGGCAGCGACGAGGAGCGCCGCCGCCACCCGCACGATCGCCGTTCTAGCCCCAGGCGTTGCCACTCGTGGTCGTCGTGCCGTACCCGGGGTCCGGGGTCGGCGACGGGCTCGAGCTCGTGCCGCCCGCGACGGCGTGCTTCACGAACGCGCCCTTCGTGTTGACGACGTACCACTGCTTCTCGAAGGCCTGTCCGTTTACCTGACCGGCCTTCGTGTCGCCGGCGAACATGTACAGCGGGAAGCCCGCGTACGTGACCTGGAGCATGCCGTTCTTGGCCTTGATCGTCCCGAGCAGGGACGACTGGACGCCGGCCCCGCCGGTCGGCTTCACTCCGGCCTTGACGAGCAGCTGCGGCCAGTACTTCGCGCAAGTCGCGTTGCTGGTGCAGCGATTCACGCCCTTGCCGTCGAGCGTGTAGCGGTAGAGCGTCCGGCCGCGCGCATTCACGAGCACCGTTCCGAACTTCGTGCCGGCGACGGTCTTCACGACCGGCGTCGCCGCGTGGGTCGCGCTCGTCGCCGCCATCGCTGCACCGGTCCCGATCGCTGCGATCATGGCGATCGGCAAGAGCCAACGGATCATGCGTGCTTCTCCTTTCCTCGGAGCTTCCCTCGGCATGGATACGCGGCTGCGGCTGCGTCGGATTTCACCGCTACTTCCCGACCTTCACGATGGGGGCGTTCAGGACGACGTGCGCATCCCGGAGCGTCAGCTTGCCCTTCTTGGCGAGTCCCTTGATCTGGTCGTCCTTGACGAGGAGCACGGGCTTCACCCCGGCCTTCCAGGTGACGAAGAACTCCTCCCAGAGCGGGTTGTAGTCGTCCTCCCCGGGCTCTGAGCCGAAGACCGAGAGCTGGCCGGCGGCGGCGTGGCCGAGCACGAAGTACTGGGCGGGCGCGCCCTTCACGCCGGCGAGCTCCTTCGAAAAGTTGATGTGCATGGCCGTCGCCTGCGACTTGCTCGAGACGTCCGTGACGAAGTACGCATCCTTGTGCCCGTCGTAGAACGCCTGGAATGTCGTCCGTTCGGTGTTCGCGCCGGGCCCGAGCGGAAGCATGGACTTCGTTGCCGCAAGTGCGCTCGCCGTGCCCGCGGCGATCACGACCGCGCTTGCCGCGGCCAGCCGTTTCGAGAACGTCATTGTTCCTCCCCTGTCGAGGTTTCAGGAGGAAGTACGACGGATGCGCGAGGGTGGTTTCCTACAGCGGAGTGCTGCGGAACGTCACGGGCTCGCCGAGCAGCGTCGTCCGCGACGGCTCGGTCTCGGCGATCACGCGTCCGCGGCGCACGACCCAGCGACGGGCCGGATGCAGCCGTAGGACCTCGATCGCACTCGGCGCGTCGAAGACGACGCAGTCGGCGGGCTTGCCCTCCTCGATGCCGTACTCGTCCTCGACGCCGAGGGTTCGTGCCCCGCGCTCGGTGGCGCAGCGGAGCATCTCGGGGATCTCGTCGAGGCCGGACATGTAGGTGAAGTGCAGCGCAAGCGACGCGGCCTCGCGGGGGAAGCGGATGACGGGTCCGCACCCACGACCTTCCGCCTGGCAACGCGATTACGGGAGAGGCGCAGATACGGCTTGAAGCGCCGCGACCTGACCGTCGGAGGCCATCGGCTACCCTAGGTGGAGCGTCCCCGTGTTTCGACTCCCGCACGAGCCCGCCGCTTGCTGCCTCGGGGGGTCACGACAGGGAGCGGGAACATGAAGAAGAGCTTGAGGCGAGTCCTCGAACGGCTGCGCGCAGCGACGAACGGGACCTTCGGCAGGCGGACGCACGTCCGCGACGGCTTGCAGCAGTCCCAACGCATGCATCCGGCGCTCGCTCCGGCGCGCTCGACGTTGCGAGGCTGACGCATGCGGACGGCAATCGTCTCCACGTACCCGCCGCGTGCTTGCGGGATCGGCACGTTCGCTGCCGACCTGCGCGCCACGCTGATCGGCGTCGACGGCATCGACGGCGCCGACTTCGTCGCGGTCGTCAACGAGGCTTCCCGTCCGCAGCGACGCGGGCTGCTGTCGACAATCGAGCAAGGCGTCCGCGGAGACTACGTCCGCACCGCGCGCATGCTCGGCCGGCTCGACGTCGACGTCGTGCTCCTGCAACACGAATACGGCATCTTCGGCGGTCCCGACGGTGAGTACGTGCTGTCGTTCGCGGAGGAGCTTGCTCAGCCGCTCGTCGTGACCCTGCACACCGTGCTCTCGGAACCAACGCCGCATCAGCTGGCGGTGCTGTCCGAGTTGTGCGAACGCGCTGAGCTCGCGATCGTCATGACGGACACCGCGCAGCGGCTGCTCGTGGAGTGCGGCGCCTGCCCCGCGGAGAAGGTCAGAGTCGTGCCGCACGGCGCGCCCTCGCGAATCACCGCGCGGGCGTCAGCGGCCTCGTCCGGCCCGTACGCACGGACGAGCGATCGCGTCGTCCTTTCGACCTTCGGCTTGATCTCGCCGGGGAAGGGCCTGGAGACGGCGATCGAGGCGTTGCCGGCCATGATCGAGCGTCACCCGGAGATCGTCTACGTGATCGCCGGGCGCACTCACCCCGACGTCGCTCAGCGGGAGGGCGAGCGCTATCGCCTCATGCTCGAGCGGCGCGTGCTCGAGCTCGACCTCGCCCAGCACGTCGAGTTCGACGACCGATTCCTCTCGATCGACGAGCTCTCGGACCTCCTCGCGGCGACCGACGTCTTCGTCACCCCGTATCGAAACCGAGAGCAGATCGCCTCGGGCGCGCTCACCTTTGCGATCGCAGCCGGGTGCGCGGTCGTCTCCACCCCGTACTGGTACGCGCAGGACATGCTCGCATCCGGTGCGGGTCGGCTCGTGCCTTTTGACGACGCCTCGGCGCTCACGGGCGCAGTGTGCGACTACATCGAGCAACCCGAAACTCTCGTCGCGGCGCGAGCAGAGGCGCGGCGCATCGGATCCTCGCTCGCCTGGCCGTCGGTCGCCGAGGCGACCGCGGTGGTGCTGCACGAGGCGCACGCGCTCGCACCCCGCAGGCGGCCCGTCGGCGTGGCCGACCTGCAGCTCACGAGCTTGCGCACGGACCATCTGCTCACGCTCGTGGACGACGTCGGCATCGTGCAGCACGCGCACGGGATCATTCCCAACAGGGACAGCGGCTATTGCGTCGACGACGTCGCGCGCCTGGCCGTCGTCTCGCTCGAGCTCGCACGGCGCGGCGACGGGCAGGCGTGGACGTCGACGCTGTACAAGGCACTGGCGTTCCTGCACGCCGCCGAAGGCGAGGGTGGAATGCGGAACTTCATGGGCTATGACCGCCGCTGGCTGGACGAGCCGCACATGGGCGACCACGTGGGCCGCTCGGTGTGGGCGCTCGGCGAGATCCTCGCGACGGCGTGGATCCCCGCGGTCGTCGAACCGACGCGCAACCTGTTGGACAGCATCGTCGGCTCGCTTGCCGGCGGCGTCTCGCTACGAACTGCCGCGTACACGGTGCTCGGCCTCTCCCGTCTCGACGCAGACCGACTCGATTCGCCCGCCCGGCGCCTGCTCGAACGCCTGGCCGACCAGCTCGCAGACGCCTATGAGCGCAACTCGTCGGACGGCTGGATGTGGTTCGAGGGCGCGCTCAGCTACGACAATGCGCGCCTCTCGCAGGCGCTCCTCAGCAGCGGCGGTGCGCTCGGGCGCGACGACCTGACCGAGATCGGGCTCGACTCCCTGCGCTGGCTCGGCGACGAGTGCGGCCTCGACGACGGAACGCTGCGCCTGCCCGGCCATCGTGGGCGGCGGCGAAACGAGGCGGCGCCAGGAGCCGGCGACGAGCAGCCGCTCGACGCCGCAGCGTTCGTCGAAGCCGAGCTCACCGCCTTCGCAATCACCCGCGACGCCGAGCACGGCGTGCGCGCCAGGCACTCGTTCGAGTGGTTCCTCGGTCGTAACCATCTCAATCGCCCGCTCTACGACTTCGCAACCGGCGGCTGCAGCGACGGCCTCGGCGCCGAAGACCTGAACGCGAACGAAGGCGCCGAGTCGACACTCGCGTTCCACCGCGCCGCCCTGTTGCTCGACGCAGCCGGTGTCGGTACATCGGTGCGCGAGCCCGTCCGCGCGGTCGGCGCGGCGTGAGCGAGCGAGAGCTCTTCCACCGTCACCCCGGCAATCCGATCCTGACCGCGGAGAGCTGGCCATATCCGGTCAACGCGGTCTTCAACCCGGCCGCGGCGGCACTCAACGGTGGAACCGTCCTGCTCGCGCGCGTCGAGGACCTTCGGGGGATCTCGCACCTCACCGTCGCGCGCTCCTCCAACGGCGTGGATGCTTGGGCGATCGAAACCGAGCCGCTCCTCGCGCCTGCACCCGGCGTCGACAGCGAGCAGTGGGGATTCGAGGACCCCCGCGTCGTCTGGGTCGACGAGCTCGCCCGATGGGTGATCACGTGCACCGCCTACGGCCCCGCTGGGCCGGCGGTCTATCTCGCGACGACCGAGGACTTCACGACGATCGAGCGGTACGGCATCGTCCGGCATCCTGAGGACAAGAACGCGGCTCTTCTGCCGCACCGGATCGACGGCCGCTGGGTTCTGCTCCACCGGCCGAAGACGGAGTTCGGCGGCGAGATCCTCCTCTCCCGCTCAGCCGACCTCATCAGTTGGAGCTCGCCCGAGCAGGTGCTCGCACCCCGCGCCGGCGCCTGGTGGGACTCCCTGCGCATCGGCATCGGGCCGCCACCGCTTCTGACCGAGCACGGGTGGCTGCTCGTGTACCACGGCGTGAAGGAAACCGTCTCCGGCTCGCTGTATCGCGTCGGCCTCGCACTGCTCGACCGTCACGAGCCGACACACGTTCTGCGACGCCTTGCCAACTGGGTCCTTGCCCCGTTCGCACCGTACGAGCGAAGCGGCGACATACCCAATGTCGTCTTCCCCTGCGGCCTCCTACACGACGCTGCGAGCGGAGAGGTCCGTCTCTACTACGGCGCCGCGGACGACTCGATCTGTCTGGCGACTGCACAGCTCGACGACCTCCTCGAGGCCGTGCTCGCCGCCCCGCCCGGTTAGTAGCGGCGCCCGCCCGTCGAGCTCTTCGACTTCCGCTGCACGTACAGGAAGATCAGGAACGCAAGCGCGACGGCGTAGAAGATCCCGTTGAGCCAGTGCCCGTTCGTGAAGTACCACAGCGCCACGCCGGCCTCGACCGCGCCGACGATGCCCGTCACCCGTTGTTGCATCGAAAGGGCCTGCACCCGAGCATTGTGCCTACGCCGCGCCGGGGTGCAGGACGACCGAGCGCTTGGGGACGCTGACACTGGCGATCGCCTCGAACGGGAACGTGCGGCGACGCCGGCGGAAGAACCAGCGGCCACAGACGACGATCTCGTCCGGGCGGCTGACCTGCCTCTCGTAGCGGATGCGCTCGAGCGCGCCGAGCGGCGCGCCGTCGTGGGCGAAGACCCCGTAGCCACGCGCAGCGGCGAGCAGGCGTCCGAGCTCGGTCGGGCTCTGAACCGTGTGCTCTGTCACCGAGCCAGCCTATGCGCCGCGGTAGCGGCGGTAGAGACGCGCCAGCTGCGCTCCCGGGGCGAGATAGAACTCGTCGCGATCGATATCGATCCACGAGTCGTCGCCCGTGGCGTAGTCGCACCGGTCGGCCGCGACGAACGCCGCGACGACGTCGACCGCCGGCTTCGGTGAGCCGTCGGCCCGCCACAGTCCGAACGAGCGCTCGTGGACCGCGAGATCGAATGGCGGGCTCTTCCACAAGGCCGGGTCGTAATCGGAGTAGCACCAGAGCATCGCGCCGACACAGCCGGCGCGGCGCAGGCCGGCGAGAGCCATCGCCGTGTATGAAGCGGCCGCAGTCTCGTCGATGAGCAACGACGAGCCGCGCGGTTCGCCGCGACGATACGTCGGCAGCCCGAACTCGCTGAACAGGATCGCCCGCTCGTCCCCGAGCCATCGAGTGATGCGCGCCAGGAACGCGAGCAGCTGGTCGTCCGTCGACCCATCGGCCCAGCGGGCGTAGATCGGGTAGCCGTGCATCGAGAGGAAGTCGCAGACGGCGGAGGCCTCGTGCGGCCCGAGCAGCCGATCCTCTTCGAGGTCCTCCATGTGCAGGCCGACGGTCACGAGCGCGGTGTCGTCTGCGGTACGGATTGCGGAACCGATGCGTGCGAGCCAGGCGCCGGCCGCGCCTCGGTCGGGCGGGAGCACGCAGTTCGAGTTCTCGTTGCCGAGATCCCACGCCCAGAGCGCCTCGTGGCCCGCCAGGACCGCGGCAGCCTCCGCGGCCAGCAGAGTCTGCGCGTTTGCGACCGCCGGATCCGTGTACCAGTTGCGGAGCCCGGCACCGACCACCGCCCCGCCCGAGACAACCCGGAAGCGATCGTCGCCGTCGGCGCCGCCGAGCGCCCATGCGGGAATCCAGTTCACACCGCTCATGTGACCCGTGAACAACGTCGGGACGAGCGCGAGCCCGAGCTCGCCGGCGACATCGGCCACCGTGACCAGGCGTTCGAGCATGGCGCGGTCGACCGCGTCCGGCGCCGGCTGGAAGTCCTCCCACGTCAAGAACACCCGCACGGAGTCGAGGCCGCTCCCGGCGATCCGCGCGAAGTCGGCGGCGACCTCTGCACGGTCGAATTGCTTCCACCAGCGCATCGCGGTGCGCGCCGGCCAGTAGTTGACGCCGAGGCGAAACCGCTCGTTCAACTCAGAATCCGTCGGTAGAGCGCGAGATAGTCGTCCACCATGCGGTTCACGTCGAACCGCCGCTCGACGGACGAGCGGACAGCGGCGCGGTCCAGGTTGCGCGCCCTGCCCACGGCCGCAACGGCCTCGTCCACGCCTCCGACGAGAAAGCCGCTCTCTCCGTCGCGCACGATTTCGGGCATCGATCCGCGGGCAGCTGCGATCACCGGGGTGCCGCACGCCATCGCCTCGACGACGCTGAAGCCGAACGGCTCGTCGAAGTTGACGAGGTGCAAGAGCGCTCGTGCTCCGCCGAGCACCTCTCCGCGCCCGTCGGGGCCGACAGGACCGAGGTAGCGCACGCGCTCGCCGTCGATGCGCGGCTCGACGAGCTGCTCGAAGTAGTCGCGGTCCTGCACGATCCCCGCGACGATCAACGGCAAGTCCGCTCGCTCGGCGACCTCGATCGCTTCCACGAGCCCTTTGTCCGGGTGGATGCGCCCGAAGAACAGGAGATAGTCGCCAGGTTCCCGCTCGAGCTCGAACGCGCTCATGTCGATGCCGTGGTGGATCGTCGCGGCGTAGTCGAGGCTGTCGTGCCGGTCGGCGTCGCTGATCGCGACGTAATGCCCGTGCGCGTTGTACTTCTGGAAGACCGGGAGGATCCGCTCGGACGAGAACCCGTGAATCGTCGTCACCACCGGCGTCTCCACCAGGCTGCTGTATGTCAGCGGCAGGAAGTCGAAGCTGTTGTGAATCACGTCGAACTCGTTCGCGCGCTCGAAGAGCGCGGCGATGTGCAGCGACTCCCACACCTTGGCATCCAACGTCGGATCCTCCGAGTACCCGGTCGGGGCCGTGCCGACCAGGCGCGCACGGGTGATCGAGTCTGCCGTCGCGAACAGCGTCACATCGACTCCCCGATCGACCAGCCCCTCGGTCAAGAGCGACGCGAACTGCTCCCACGGCCCGTAGTCGCGCGGCGGCACACGCCATGAGATCGGCGCGAGCATTCCGACACGGAGCTCGTCGCCGGCGGGGGCCGCGGGAGGCGGGACAGCCCGCCTCCCGCGCGGTGAGCTCCGCCTGCTAGCCGTGCGTGAACGTCCGTCGAGCGGGCAAGCTCGTCAGCCCCGACTTGTCCGTCGCGCGCAGCGTGACGGTGTAGCGACCGGGACCGCGGAAGCGGGCGACCGGGAGCCAGTGCCGGGTGTAGACGCCGCAGGGCCGCGGCGGGACGAGCGTGGCGAAGCGACGGGTGTACGAGAGCTTCCCGGGCCGCGAGTCGGTCTCGCGGATCGCAAGGTTCTTGAACGAGTCGTCGCAGATGCGGAAATGCGCATACACCGTAGATCCGGTGAACTGGACGCCGAGAATCGTGACCGTCGGACGATGGTTGGTGATCGGCGTCGCCGGAGCCACGATCGTCGTGATCGCCGAGGTGGCGCCGGTCGAGCCCTTTGCATTCTTGGCGGTGACCACGACGCGCAGCCGGTAGCCGAGGTCGGCGAGCGGCACGGCAAAGGTCGTCGCGGTGGCGCCGACGATGTTCGCGCAGGCAGCGACGTCTGCATCGCAGCGCTGCCACTGGTACGCGAAAGACGTCGGGTTACCGCTCCAGGAACCGGGAGCGGCGGTCAGCGTCTCGCCGACCTTCGGAGTACCCGAGATCGTCGGCAACGACGTGTTCTTCGGCGCCGCGCTCGAGGTCGCCGCTGCGACCGCTGCCGTCTGGGCGGATTGCGCCGAGCTGGAGCCGTCGGCATTGGTCGCGGTCACGCGGACGCGCATGGTGTGGCCCGCGTCTGCGACGACGAGCGTGTACGTCTTCTGCGTTCCGTTCGCGACGTCGGCGCAGCTGTTGCCACCGCCGTTACAGCGAAGCCACTGATAGGCAAAGGACGTCGGCGCGTTGCTCCACGTTCCGTCGCTCGCCGTCAGCGTTTGGCCCACCGTGGTCGTACCGGAGACGGTCGGGGGCGCCGTATTCACGGGTGCGGCGTTCCGCGCTGCCTGAGCCCCCGCTGCTGCGAGGAGTGCCACGAGAACGACGAGCGCAGGTAGCGCGATTCGTGCCTTCCAGGAGGTTCGCATCGTGCTACGGACGCTCGATGACACGTTCGCGAACCGTGGTCTCGCGGCCGCCGAATCCGCCCCAGCTCGACCAGAAGAACAACGACGTGATGAAGCCGATCACGCCGACGATCAACAGGATCACACCGACCGTCTGGATGTTCAGGCCGGACACCGTTGCACTGACGGCCCAGGTCAACACCGCGCCGGCGGCGGCAAGGATGAGACTAACGCTGATACCCATGGAACTCCCTCAGCTCGAGTTCAATACCGACGAGACAAACCGTCTGCCGGCTTGCTCCCGACCTGCTCTGCTGAGGGCGGACCTGCGATTGCCGCGCCGATCGAATGTGGCGCTGCGGACACATCGTAGCACGAATTGTGTGGAAAAGCCGCTCTTGCGGTCGATCGTCGTAGACGACGCGTGCATCCGATACGGCCGCGAACGCCATCTCGTCACCGCAGCGCAGACGCCGGGGCGTAGCAGCGCCGGTGCTATGCTCGCGCTCGCGGTGCTGCAAACGAGCGGCGCCGCGAGAGGGTCCGCCCCCAGCAGAGCGGGTTGGAGCAACAGGCAGTGGCTTCGATCCCGGGAGGACCCCATGGTGGAGATATGCGTCGCAGTTGCCGACCTCGACACCGTGCACGGGCTCGTACAACGGCTGACGACGCTCTTCGACGGGCCGTCCGTCTCCTTCGATCTGGTGCGACGCGAGGTGCGTGTCCGCTCGGAGTGGGAGTCACGCTCCGTCGTCCAGGTGATCGACCTGGTCGAGTCGTGGATCGCAACCGACGGCCCCGATTTCGTGAGGCTGTCGATCGGCGACCGTTCGTACACGATGCACGGCCCGACGTGTCCCACGGTGCCGGACCGTCCGGCAGCAGCGTGACACGCTAGGAGTCGATGGACGACCCGCCGGATGCGAGGCGCCTGCATGCGGCGGTGCGTGAGGCGCAGAACGACGCGGCGCCCTTCGCGCTCGCAGCTGCCGCGATGCTCATCGCGCTCGCCGTCGTGAGCAAGCACGCCGACTGGCAGCTGCTGGGAAACGGCCTGTGGTGGATGTGGCTCGTCGTCGCCGTTCCCTATGTTCTCCTCTCCGCGACACTCCTCCTCGGGTTGAGCCGCCTCGTCCGACATGACCGGCGGCGAGAGATCGTCATCGGGCTCCTCGGACTCGTCTGGATCTGCAACGTCCTCGGCGTCATCGTCCTCGTCGTCTCGCTCGTGGCCCATTCGGGAGTCCACATCACCGGGCGGCAGCTGTTGTTCAGCGGCGGCGTCGTGTGGTTCACGGATGCCGTCGCCTTCGGGCTCGCCTTCTGGGAGCTGGACTGCGGGGGCCCGGTCGCGCGCGCTCTCGCCACCACGCCGCGCAGGCCGGACTTCCAGTTTCCTCAGGACGAGAACGTCGAGCTCGCGCGCGAAGGCTGGGCGCCCCGCCTCTGGGACTACTTTTACGTGGCGCTGACGAACGCGACCGCGTTCAGCCCGACCGACGCGATGCCGCTCACGCGCCCGGCCAAGGCGCTGATGGCGGCCGAGTCCACGCTTTCCGCGCTCACCGTTCTGCTCGTCGCTGCGCGCGCTGTGAATATCCTCACGTAGCACTGCTGGGTTCGAGCAATGGTCGACCCGAAGCTCACCCGCGGCCCGAGACGGCCCGCACGCAGGATGGGCCTCGGCCGCATCCCGGCGATGGCGAAGCGAGACGCGGCGAGCGGGGACTTGAGCTCGCTGTCCGACATCCCGTACTGCGCCGGCATCCAGGGTCGTCCCGCGGGCTGGCCGCCCCGGCTGAGCTGCGTTAGCCTCCACTTGTGCCGGAGGAGGCGCAGGAGGTCTTCTCGCGCATCGTCGAGATCTACGACGAAGGCGGCGTCGTGCCGGCCTGTGCGTGGTGTGGCCGCGTGCGGATCGACGACACGTGGGTCGTACCGCCGCCCGCCGCGCTCGACGCGATCGACACGCGGAACACGCTCTCCCATTCCATCTGCGACGCGTGCGCGTCGCGCGGCACCCCTGTCTAGAGGATCGCGACGTCGGCGGACGGGATCGGCGGCGGCGGTTGTGCAGGGGACGGTGGAAGCAGGAGAAGATGGCTCTCGACCACGGCCGCGGCGACGTCGCTGAGCTTGCGGCCGTTGTGCTGGGAGTGGTCGCGGAGCATCTCGAACGCCCGGTCGGCGGTGGTGGCGTGCCGCGCCATGAGGATTCCCTTCGCCTGCTCGATGAGTGCGCGCCGCCCGAACGCTCCCTGAAGGCTCTGATACTCGGCGAAGCGCTGGAGCGTGATGTCGATCGCGCTCTGCAGCTCATCCGGGCTGGCGTCGATGATGTAGGCGAAGACCCCGCGCTTCGCAGCCTCGTGGATGTAGGCGGGATCGTCGGCGTGCAGGATCGCGATCACCGGGCAGGAGGCCTCGCGCACGATCTCGGAGATCAGCTCCAGGGCGTGCTCGGAGCTCGACCCGAGCCCGACGAGGGCGACGTCGGGACGCTCCCTGGCCGTCGCCGCGCCGACCTCCTTGACGTAGATCTCGCGCGCGATCACGTCGTGGCCGAGGCCGAT
Organism: Gaiellaceae bacterium; assembly: GCA_036260475.1. GTDB lineage: Bacteria > Actinomycetota > Thermoleophilia > Gaiellales > Gaiellaceae > Palsa-739. The sequence goes on from DATAMX010000217.1 coordinate 21,798, forward strand.
GACGACGTTGGCCAGGAGCTCGAGCCGGTCGCGCTTCTCGTTCGCGATGAGTACGCGCAGGTGGTGAAACTCGGTGTCGGGCATCGCGGCGGCTGAAATGGTAGCGTCAGCTCCGTAGCGTCGTAATAGTCGGCGCCACGCTCGACTCGCCGGGCCTCAAGGATGTGTGGCCCGGCGACACGGCCCTCCCACAGGCGAACGCGGGTGGACTCACGCCTCGACCACCGGAGGGAACCATGACCGCATCACCAAGCACGTCGCCGCGAGTGGCGCAGGGAGTCGAGCCGCGCGAACGCAACCGGTCCCGTCCCCGTTCGGACGCAAAGGTGCCGCGTTCAGCTTTCGCACTGCGGGACGCGCGGCGCACGAGCAACCACGAGGACGGTGCATTCCGCGAACAGCTTCGCTGCGAGTGCGCACGGCCGGACTGTCTCGCAACGTTTCCGGCGCTAGCCGAAGTGCATCGACGCGATCCCCGGCGGTTCATCATCGCGCCCGGCCACTTCGCAGGTGAGACGGTCATCGCCGCGGCGGATCGGTTCTTCGTCGTCGACTACCACGCGCGACCCGCGATCTGGATGGCCCGCTGAGCCGAGCCCGGCGTTCGGGCTCGGCTCAGGGCGAGCGTCCTGATTACGGGCGGATGAGAACCTGCACGAGCCGCCTCGTCGAGACGCCCGCGAGCAGGTTGTCGCCCGCCTTGCGCGCGCGGACGAAGACCAGGAGGGCGCTGCCGCGGTTCAGCGGCATCGACGCGGTCGGCTGCATGGTGATGCTCACCCAGCCGGTGGCGTCGGTGGTCGCCTCAGGTGCGCTTCTCGACCAGCTGTACGGGACGACGAGCGCGTACACCATCGCACCCTGGACGGAGAAGCCGCGCGTGTCCGAGACGTGGAAGCGGACGACGAAGGAGGCGCGCGAGCTCAGGTGGGTCGGCGTGAACCGGAGGTTGTCCACGACCAGCCTGTTCGGCAGCGAGACCTGAGCGATCCCGATCGCCTTGCCGCCGCCGGCAGCCGCCGGGATGATCATCACGGTCTCCGGAGTCGTCGCGAGCGTCGCACCGTGCGTGTTGGTTGCGGTCACCTTGACCCGCAGCGTGTTGCCGATGTCGGCGCTGATCGCCCCGTAGGTCGTGGCGGACGAGCCGCTGAGGTCGGCGCACGCGCCGCCGGTCGCGTCACAGCGCTGCCACTGGTACGTGAACGTGGGTGTCGGAGACCCGGACCAGCCGCCGGGGGCGACCGTCAGCGTGTTTCCCTCCTTGAACGTGCCCGAGATCGCCGGCGGCGACGTATTGGCAGGAGTGCTGCCTGTCGCCGTGACGACGTCGGTCGCGCGGGACGTGGCCGTTCCCGACCCAGAGCTGTTCGTCGCAGTGACCGCGACCTTCAGCCGCTGCTTGACGTCCGCGCCGACGACGGTGTAGCGCGTGCCGGTTGCACTCGCGATCGGCTGGCATGTGCCGCCGCTCGAGTCGCACCGCTGCCATTGGTACGAGTAGGACGTCGGGTTGTTGGCCCAGCTGCCCTTGGAGGCCGTCAGCGTCGAGCCGTCATGCGCGGCGCCCGAGATCGACGGAAGCGAGGTGTTCTGCGGCGTGGATGCGGCGCGTACGGCCGCCGGGCCGGCCGCGGTGAACGCGAGCGCCGAGGTGGCGGCACCCGCCAGGACGAGGATGGTGCGTCGTTTTGCGTGCATGGTCGTTTCTCCTGACTCGTGGCGTGATGGATCGCTGTGACCGACCACGCTCAGGCGGGTCGGCAAGCACCTGCTCCAACCCGCGACACATGTGGGGGGACGTATCGAGCCGGGTCGCAGCAATGGGACCCGGCAATCGTCTGCAGCGTCGATGGTTACGGCACCGCGACAAGGACCGTACAGCAATTCGACGCCCGCCGCCGCGTTTTCGCAACTATGGTGCAAGGGCGCGTAGACCTGGCGCGGTAGCCGTCGAGGCACCATCTGCTCCACTCTCCGACTTCCCTTGCTGGCCTGAGTGCATCAGGCGAACCCGTCACGGGTGTCGCCATCGCACGTCGAAGAGTAGGAGTTCACATGTACGCGACCATTCGCCGCTACGAGGGCATCGACAAGGTGCGCTCGGAAGAGATCACCCGCAAGGCCAAGGACAGCCTGCTTCCGAGCATCAGCAAGCTCCCCGGCTTCGCCGGCTACTTCCTGATCGACGCCGGTGAAGGCGTGCTCACCTCGGTCGGCCTGTTCGAGACCTCCGACCAAGCGCACGAGTCGACGCGCGTCGCCGCCACCTGGGTGCGGGAGAACGACCTCGCTGCGGCGCTTCCGAACACGCCGAAGATCACGGCAGGCCCGCTGATCGTGCAGGGACGGCCGGCCGCCGCCCCCACGCAGGCCGCCCTCGCCGTCGTCTGACGCATGTGCGGAGGGGAGACCGCGTTCGCGGTCTCCCCTCCGGCAGCGTTCATTGCAGGAGCTGGCCGAGGAGCAGCCCGCAGATGAGCCCGAACAGCGGCGCGGTCACGAGGATGGGCATGAACAGCGTCAGCTCACGGCGCGGTGTGTGGCGTACTTCCATTGCGATCCTCCCTCAGTCGAAAGACGAATCCCGACCTGGTTGCTGAGGGCGGACCTGCGAGCGCGAGCCGATGTATGTGGCTTTCGGCGGCAGATTGTACTGGTACTCGAAGCGGATGATGGGACTCGAACCCACGACCTTCTACATGGCAACCGGACCACTCATTCGCACGATGCTCGCCACAGACCATATGGTTGAGCTGAATCTGGACCGCGCATAACCCCCGACTCGGGCCGAGGCCCCTCCTTGGGGTCGGGCTGAACGTCTGAACGTAGCTCAGGCGACTGGTGCCGTCGCGGTGCCGACGATCAGCGGACGGACGAACGGCGGCGCCTTCGGCAGCTCCGTCTGCTCGAGCGCTGTGACACCGAAGCCCGCCGAGCGGATGGTCTCGAGCGTCGGACGGTTGCAGTCGCAGCACACCATGAACCGGTTGAGCGGGTTCATCCGATTCTGCATCTTCGCCACGCGCGGGTCGTCCGAGCGAACGTGCTCGATGAAGATGAGCCGGCCGCCGGGCCGGAGCACACGGCGGAGCTCACGCACCGCGCGAGGCTGGTCGTCGACGCCGCAGAGCACGAGGGTCGAGACGACCGCGTCGAAGCTCGCGTCCTCGAACGGAAGATCCTCGGCCGGAGCGCGCAGGACAGTCGCCCGCGAGTTCTGCTCGCGGGCCTTCCTCTCCAGCCGCTTAAGCATCGGCGGCTCCGGCTCCGTGATGGTGAGCGACGCCACGCCCGCGCCGTAGTAGCCGAGGTTCGCGCCCGTGCCGCCGCCGATCTCGAGCACGTCGCCGCTCGCGCCGGCGAGGAGGCTTCTCCTCATCTCGGCGAGGCCGGCCTTCTCACTGCCTTTGCTGAAGCGGTCGTACGTGAACGCAAAGAACCTGCTGCGAAGACCCATCGGTGCCTCCTCGATCGACGCTCCGAATGTACGCCGCACGCAACGCGATCGCCTGGGGCATTCGCCTCATCTTTCGGCAAACGCCGTGTCCTCGGGGACCAGCCCGTGCTGGACGGCGAACATGCTGGCACGGACACGGTTGGACGTACCGGTCTTCGCGTAGATGTGCTCGATGTGGTTTCGTGCCGTCTTCGGCGAAATGACGAGGCGCGTGGCGATCTCCTTCGCCGAGAGCCCGCGTGCGAGCAGGCGGAGGACGTCCAGCTCACGCGCGGTGAGCCCGGCTGGTCGATCGCGTCTGCGCCCCACGCGATGACCTGCCGCCGCGAGGACGGCGTCGACCGCGTCGGCGTCGAGCCTGCCCGCCGCGACGTCCTTACGAAGCTCGGCAGCCGCATCTGCGGCGGAGCGCTCTGGCCGGTGCGGGCGCGGCTCGGTCATCGACTGGTACGCGTCGACCGCGCCGAGCAGGCGGGCGTGCGGAGAGATTGCCGAGCCCGAGAGCGCGCGCGGATAGCCGGACCCGTCGAGGCGCTCGCGATGCTGGACGGCGATCTCCGCCAGCGGAGCGAGCGCCCTCGACTGGTGGAGCATGCGCTCGGTCAGATAGGGGTGCATGCGCACTCGCTCCCACTCGCCGTGGCCGAGCAGGCCCGGCTTGTCCCAGATCGCATTCGAGACGCCGAGGCGACCGAGATCGTGCACGAGTCCGGCCCGCCGCAACATCCGCTGTTCGTCCGTCTGCAATCCAAGTCGAGCGCCGCTTTCGACCGCGAGCTCTGCGACCGCGCGCGAATGCCCAAGCGTGAACGGCGACTTCAAGTCGACGAAGTTCGCGATCGCGAGCAGCGCGGCGTCGACCTCGTCGTCGGAAAGGGAGAGGGCGAGGGCGGGCTCGGCGGCGATGACCGCGTCCCACGCGCCGGTGGCGTCCAGCCCGCCGAGGATCGCCTCGGGGTCGCCGTGCACGAGCGCAGCGAGCGCGGGGTCGAACTGCGTCCCTGCACGACGCGCCGCAAGCGCAGCCGCGGCGTCGACGCCGCCGACCCTATGTGCGACCTCGACGAATTCCGCCAGCTGCGCCAGCCGTGCGGCAACCGGTATCGATTCACCCGCGAGGCGACCGGGCCAACCCCGACCGTCCCACTGCTCGTATGAGGCCGCGACCGCGTCCTGCACCGCCGGCGACAACCCGAGTTGCGCGGCGAGCGTCCCCGCTACCGCCGCGTGCTGCTCGATCATCCCGTCGACCTCGCGGTGTCCCGAGAGGACGAACTCGAGGCCGACGCGGAACCGATGCAGCGGCGCGTTCCCGGCGCCGATGAGCTTGAGCGACGCGGCGGCCGCGCGCAGACTCCGAAGCTCGTGGTCGTACTTGCCGGACTTGAGTGCGATGTCGTCGCCAAACCACTTCGCCTGCTCGTGCGCGTCGGAATGACAGCCGACGTTGACGAGCAGAGCGGTGTAGTAGACGACGGAGCGCTGCTCATCGTCGAGCCCAATCCGCTCCGCGAGCCGCGACGCAATCATGCACTGACGCAGCACATGCTCCATCGGCTGCCCGAAGCCCAGGTCGACGCCGAGCGAAAGCGCAGCGACGAGCTCAGCCAGCCGCACGGTCATGGTCGGGCGCAATTCGCTCTGCACCACGCCTGGACACTACGCCCGCACCACTCAGGCGGCAGGGCCGGACTCGGTTGGAGGCTTGCTGGTTCACCCGATCGAGGCATCCGACCCGACGCGCGAGTGCGGATTCGAGGAGCCAGCTCGAGGCATTTAGGCACTGGCGACGAGTCGGGGACTCAAGCGTTGCACCCCCGACAACAAAAACCCCGCTTGAGCGGGGCTTTCTGAGAGCGGATGATGGGACTCGAACCCACGACCTTCTGCATGGCAAGCAGACGCTCTAGCCAACTGAGCTACATCCGCG
>DATAMX010000218.1:0-3527 GCA_036260475.1 Gaiellaceae bacterium
CGTCGCCGGTTGCGGCGGCGGGGCGGTGCACCATGCCGCGGTTCCGCGGCCGGTGGTGACGCACCCGAAGCCGCCGGCGCCGAAGAGCACGAAGCGTCCGGCGAAGCTCGTCGTCACCGTCGTCGACGGGGACCACGGCACACGGGTGCGCGGCGCTCACGTCCATCTCTGGTTCCGCACCGCCCGCACCGACCTGCACGGAGTCGCCGAGATCCGCGTGCCCGACCGGAAGAGCATGAACGTGACAGTCGGAGCGCCGGGCTTCGGCACGCGAATCCTCTTCGAGCCCTTCGCCGCCCATCGCCTCGTGACCGTGCGCATCTACAAGACGAACCTGCAGTGGCCGATGTACGGGGCGACCTTCTCGCGCGCGCAGTCGCAGGTGCACATCCATCTGCGTCCGCCGTTCCACACGGTCTGGTACGTGCCGCTCGGCGGTCTCGTCGAGTTTCCCGCCGTCGTCGACGACGGCGTGGCGTACGTCGCCAACCGCAAGGCGACCGTCTACGCGATCTCGATGCGGTTCGGCAAGGTGCTCTGGCGTCACGCCACGCCGCGCGGCGAGATGGCCTCGTCGCCGGCCGTCGTCGGCCGCGAGCTCGTCTACCACTCGATGGACGGTCACGTGTTCGTGCTAGACCGCTCGAACGGCAAGGTGCGCTGGAGCTACGACGTCGGCTCGGCGATCGAGTCCTCGCCGATCGTTCGTCACGGCATCGACTACTTCGGCACCTGGGACGGCCGGCTCGTCGCGCTCGACCTGCGCACCCATCGTGCGCGCTGGACGCGCGAGCTCGGGGCGAAGATCACCTCCAGCGCATCGATCGCGGGAGGCACGCTGTTCGTCGGCGACTATGCGGGGCGCCTCTGGGCGCTGTCGGCGCGGAGCGGCGCGACGCGTTGGACTGCGGGCGTGAACGGACGCATCTACGGCACCCCGGCCGTCGCACGCGGCCGGGTGTTCGTCCCCTCTTCGACGGGCGATTCGCTCACCGCGTTCTCGATCCACGGGCGCTACCTGTGGCGCGTGTCGACCGGGTCGTACGTGTACTCGTCGCCGGCGGTGTGGGGCGGACGGGTCTTCTTCGGCGCGTATAACGGCGTCTTCTACGGCGTGTCCGCCGCGAGCGGACGCGTCCTCTGGGAGGTCGGCGCGGGCGGGCCCATCTCCGGTGCGGCCGTCGTCGTCGACGGAGTCGCGTACGCCGGCAGCTTCGCGCACCGCATCGTCGGCGTGGACGCACGCACCGGACGCGTCGTTCTCAACTTTCGCCACGGACATTACGTCCCAGTCTCCGGGGACGGAATGCGCTTGCTGTTTCACGGTTACTCGAGTCTGTACGCCGTCGAGCCCGTCCGCTCGCTGAAATGAGGCGGGCGGCGGCGGCCGCTGCGGCGATCACTCTCATCTGGGCACCGGCGGTGTCTGCGGCGCACGGTGCGACGAGCCAGGATCTGTTGCGCCGCGGTATCGCGCACGCGCTCGCGCAGCACTGGATGAAGCCGGACGATGCCGCGCGCTACCGCCGCGACGTCAATCGTGCGTTGTGGGACGAGCGGCGCCTCCCGAAGCTGCGGGCGCGCGTGATCGAGTCGCAACTCCTGCAATTGACGAACCTGTGGGACTCGCTGACGTCCCCGCGCGCGCTCGCGCTCTTCACGCAGCTGGAGCAGAACCTCGACTACTTCGAGACCCACCGCATCCCGGATACGGCCGTCGACGTCAGTGACGGCGAAGGCGTCGTCTATCGCTGGTTTCCGTACAAGGGCCTCGAGTTCCATCCGCTCGCGAGCTTCTCGGCGCTCGCGAACGCGGCCTCCGCGCACGACGTCGAGAAGACGCAGTCGCTCGCGTATGCGCTCGTCGACCGGGCGATCCCGCGCGGCCCGCGCCTGATCTGGGAGTACTCGTTCGGCTTCGGCATCGGCCGGCCGCCGTGGGCTTCGGGCATGGCGGAGGCGCTCGCCGCACAGGCGCTCGCACGCGCGGGCTCGCTCCTCGGGGACCCGCTGCTGACCGCCGCGGCCGCGCGGGCGTACGCCGCCGTCCCGCACCTCGTGACGGAGACGGCCGCCGGGCCGTGGATCCAGCTCTACGGCTTCGACCGCGAGATCGTCCTCAACGCGCAGCTGCAGACGATCGTCTCGCTGACGGAGTACGGCCAGACGACCGGCAACGGCGCCGCGACCGCCCTCGCGCAGCGCATGGCCGCCGCGGCGAAGGCGCTCTTCCCGCGCTTCGACACCGGCGACTGGTCGCTGTACGAGCTGCGCGGCGCCCACGCGTCGCTCGGCTACGAGCAGTACGTCACGACGCTGCTCGGCAAGCTCGCCTTCCAGACGAAGGACCCGTACTGGAGCGACGCGGCGCAACGCTTCCAGGCGTATCTCGGCGCACCCAGGGTGAGCGAGGGAGCGGCGACGCCGACCGTGTATCCGCAGCCCGCGGACGGCTGGCTCGACACGGCGACGATCCCGATCACGCTCTCGCAACGCTCTTCGGTGACGCTGACGATCGCCGGCAAGGTCTTCACGTACCGGTTCGCCCGCGGCACGCACGTCATCACGTGGACGCCGCCGCCGGCGCTCGCGCCCGGCACGTATCCGATCACGGTCTCGGCGATCAGCTACGTCGGGCTGCGCTCCACGATGCCGCTCGCACCGATCGTGGTCGCGTTCGACACGGCGCCGCCGGCAGGCCTGCAGGGCCAGCTCGCCGGGACGACGCTCACGTGGCAGGCCGACGACCCCGGCACGCCGTGGCTCCACCTCGTCGTGCAGCTCGTCGACCCAGCGGGCGTGAACCCGCCGCAGACGCTCGACCTCGGCCAGCAACCCGTGTCGGGAACGACGCAGGTCGCGGTCCCCGCGGGAACCTGGCAGGCAACGCTCTCGGCGACGAACTCGGCCGGCCAGACCGCGACGCTCGATCTCGGGACGGTGCAGGGCACGGGCTAGCCTCCGGCGGACATGCGCCGCCTGGTCATCGTCCTCGCCGCCGCGGCGGTGCTCCTCGGAGGCGGTCTCGCGGCCTACGTCGTCCACCGCCTGCACCAGAGCGCGGACGAGCGCGGCTCGACCACGAGCGACTTCATCACGACCGAGGCCGCGCCGAAGCCGCCGCCGCCCGGAGTCCCGTGGCCGACGTACGGCTACTCGCCCGACCGCACACGCTCGGTACAGCTCGCTCTGCGTCCGCCGTTCCGCGTCGTCTGGCGTTACCAGGCCGGCAGCCTGATCGAGTTCCCGCCCTCGATCGGCTACAACCGGCTGTTCTTCTCCACGAACGCCGGGACGTTCGCCGCGGTCAGCGAGAAGACCGGCAAGTACGCGTGGAAGTACCGCGCGCACCGCTGTGTCGCCGCGTCGCCCGCGATCGGGCCGCACGCGCACGGCACCGTGTACGAGGCCTTCCTCAACCGGCCGCCGTGCAACGCGCAGAGCGGAGGGCACGGCGTCGACGGCGAGGTGATCGCGTTCGCGGTCGGGCACGGCAAGGTCCACTGGAAGCACAAGATCGGTCCCTC
>DATAMX010000219.1:0-9391 GCA_036260475.1 Gaiellaceae bacterium
GCTCGTTCACGGGCCTCCTTCAAGCGAGCCTTGATCGAGTAGCCGTCGACGCGGCGGTACTTGAGGTCGAACTCGTCCGCCCAGTCCTCGACGTCGTGGATCGCGTCGCGCGGGACGAGCCAAAGCGCCACCGACTCGCCGCGGCGTCCGTACTGCTCGCGCGCCCACGCTTCCGCGAACTCCGTGTCCGGTGCGACGACCGAGCCGGCGTGCTCGAAGGCCTGACCGTTCCGCTCTCTGCGAAAGACCTCGTAGATCATGCGGCGAGGACCGCGTCGCGAACCCACTGCTCCTGGTCGAGGAAGCGGCGTCGGAACGCGAGCCGTTCGCCGGTCTTCGGCCCATGCCCCGTGACGACGTGCTTGAGCTCGTCCCAGTCCGGCTCGCTGTACTCCCACGTGCCGTCGTCGCGCCGGCGGAGCTTCGGGTCGGGAACCGTGAGGCCGAGCTCCAGGATCTGGGGGACGTAACCCTCGAGGAACTGCTGCCGCGCCTCCTCGTTGCCCTGCGACTTGATGCGCCACACGTACATCGGGTCCTCGTCCTTCGGGATCGGGTTGCCGTGGAACTGCATCAGCGGCCCCCACCAGCGGTCGAGCGCCTCCTGCACGAGCTCGAACTGCTCGGGCGTGCCGGTGACCATCGCGAGGATGACGTCGCGGCCGTGGAGGATGTGGAACGACTCCTCCCAGCAGATCTTCTTCATGATCCGCGCGTACGGCGCGTACGAGCACTTGAGGAGCGCCTTCTGGCTGATGATCGCCGCGGCATCCACGAGCCAGGCGATGACGCCCACGTCGCCCCACGTCTTCGTCGGGTAGTGGAAGACGTTGTGGAACTTCGCCTTCCCGTCGACGAGGTCGGCGAGGCAGCGCTCGCGCGGTTTGCCGAGGTCCTCGACGACGCGATAGATGAGCTGTGCGTGTCCGACCTCGTCCTGCACCTTGGCCGTCAGCGCGAGCTTGCGCTGGAGCGTCGGCGCACGGAGGATCCACTCGCGCTCCGGCAGGACGCCCATGAGCTCGGAATTGCCGTGCATCTCGATGAACTTCACGAGCTTGGCCCGGTAGTCGTCCGGCATCCAGTCGGCTGTCTCGACCTGCCCGCCGCCCTGGACGTACTCGAGAAATGCCTGCTCATCGCGCATTCGCATGTCTCCTTCCGAACGATCGTTAGCCTGCAGTGTAGATGAGCGCCCGCCGGACCGAGCTGACCCGCGCCGCCGCGCGGCTCTTTGCCGAGAAGGGCTATCACGGCACGTCGATCGGCGACCTCGCCCAGGCGCTCGGCGTCCAGAAGGGGTCGCTGTACGCGCACATCGAGTCGAAGGCCGACCTCCTCTGGGAGGTGGCCGGCGAGGGAGCCGCCGCGTTCCACGCCGGGCTGGACGCGGTCCCGGACGAGGGTCCCGTCGTCGACCGGATCCGGACGGCGCTGCGCGCGCACCTGCGCGTCGTCTCCGAGCAGCTCGACGTCGCCACCGTGTTCATTCGCGAGTGGCGTTACCTCGAGGGCGCGCGCCGGGAGGAGTTCGTCGCCGAGCGCCGCCGGTACGAGGAGCGGTTCCGCGCCCTCTTCGCCGAAGGCCGCGAACGGGGCGAGCTCCGCACCGACCTGGACGACGGCACCGCTGCCCTGCTCGCGCTCTCGTCGGTCAACTGGGCCTACACCTGGCTGCGGCCGGGCATCGACACCGATGCGCTCGCGGACCGTTTCACCGCGCTGCTCGTGGACGGCATGCGCGGTTACGCCACGCCGTAACGGGGAATGCCTCGGGCGAGATGCGCCTCGCCCTCGTCGTGGCCGCTGCGCTCGCGCTCGCCGCACCGGCGTTCGCGGATCAGCCGGCGCCGCCGACCGGCCAGCCGCTCCCACCGGAGATCGTCCCCGGAGCCGGGCTCAGCGGCGTCGCCGGCGTGCGCGTCGCGCGCTATCGGTTCGTCCACGCGACGGGCGTCACGCCGGCGGGGAGCTTTCGGGTCGACTTCGCCGCGGGTCCTGGGAACAAGATCGTGCTCTCGCGGGCGGGGACAACGGTCTTCCGCGCGCTCCGGTTCACCTCCATGCGCTGGGCTTCCCGTGCGGTGCTCATGAGCGGTATCGGGATCACCGCCGGCAGGCGCGTCCACTTCACCGCGCTCGCCGTCGACGGCGGGCGGCGCGACGTGTTCAAGCTCGCCTGGGCACACCGCGCGGGGCTCGGGGGACCTCTCTCGCGTGGCTCGATCGTGATTCACTGACGGCCTGACTCCCGTCACGCTGGTCGTCAATCCGTTCGCCACGCGGGTCACGCAGGCGAAGCTCGCCGCCGTGCAGGTCGAGCTCGAGCGCGTCTCCGACCTCACCGTCGTGCTCACGGAGCGGCCGGGCCACGCGACGGAGCTCGTCACCGCCGCTCTCGACGGAGGCGGGCAGGCGATCGTCGTCTTCTCCGGGGACGGGGGCTTCAACGAGGCGTTGAACGGGCTCGCGGGCGACATTCCCATCGGTTTCCTGCCGGGCGGTGGCACGAGCGTCCTCTCGCGCGCACTCGGCCTTCCGCCGGACCCCGCTGCTGCCGCGCGGCGGCTCGCCGAGGCGATCGCGAGCCGGCACACGCGGCGCATCACCGTCGGCCGCGTCAACGGGCGGAGGTTCGCGTTCGGCGCCGGAATCGGCATCGACGCCGAGGCGGTCCGGCGCGTGGACCGCATGGGCCGCACCGACGAGGGGAAGCGTCCAGGCGACCTCGCGTACGCGATGGCGGTCGCGCGCGCGATCGCAGCCCGTCGCGGCCACATGGAGCCCGGGCTCGAGGTGAAGGGGTTCGGACGCGCAGCGTTCGCGTTCGTTGCCAACGGCAGCCCGTACACGTACGCGAAGCGCCTGCCGCTCCCCATCGCCCCCGAGGCGCACTTCGAGCTCGGCCTCGACCTCGTCGCACCGGTTCGCGTCCGGCGGCGCACGCTCCTGCCCACCGTGCTCTCGATCCTCTCCGGCCACGTGCGCGGCAGGAGGGACACGCTCTACGGCCACGACCTCGACCGGGTCGAGATCGTGTGCGACGAGCCGACCGCGCTCCACGCTGACGGCGAGGACCTCGGGGACGTGGTCGAGGCCGTCTTCGAGGCGGAACGCGGCGCCGTCTCCGTCTTCGTCTAGATGGACGTCGAGGTCCGGCCTGCGACAACGAGCGACGTTCCCGCGCTGTCGGCGCTCGCCAAGCGGAGCTGGTTCGACGCCTTCGGCGCCTCGGTCCCTCCGGACGAGGCTGACGCAGAGCTCGACGCGACGCGCTCGGAGGCGTACTTCGGCGACGCGCTGGCGCGCCACACGATCCTCGTCGCCGAGGCGAACGGCGTCCTGCTCGGGTACGTGCAGTTCGGAGAGGTGAACATCCAAGAGCTGGAGGTGCGCCCGGGCGACCAGGAGCTCCAGCGTCTCTACGTCGAGACCGCCGAGCAGGGTCGCGGAGTGGGCCGCGCGCTCATGGAGGCGGCTTTGCGACATCCCCGGCTCGCGGACGCGCACAGGGTCTACCTCCAGGTCTGGGACGAGAACGAACGCGCGCTGCGCATGTACGAGCGCTCGGGATTCCGGGAGGTCGGACACACGCGCCTCACGATCGGCTCCGGCGAGGTCGTGGAAGACCTCGTCATGCTGCTGGACCGGAGCACGGCGCACTAGGCTTCCCGCGATGGCCCAGGTGGCACAGGGCGAGCCGGAGCTGCGCCGCGTCATCGACGAGGACCGCGAGCTCGACGGCGTCGGCGAGCAGGAGCTGCTCGACCTCTATCGCTCGATGGTGCTGCTGCGGACGTACGACGAGCGCTCGCTCGTCTACCACCGTCAGGGCCGCATCGGGACATACGCGATCTTCTGGAACCACGAGGCGATGCAGGCCGGATCGGTGTACGCGCTCGCGGACGACGACTGGATCTTCCCGAGCTACCGCGAGTCGGCGATCGGGTTGCTGCGCGGGATGGCGCCGTCGACCGTGTTGAGCTGGTGGCGCGGACATCCAGCGGGATGGTGGAACCCGGCGGACTACAACGTCGCCTCCATCTGCGTTCCGATCGCGACGCACGTGCCGCATGCGGCGGGGCTCGCGTGGGGGAAGAAGCTGAAGGGCGAGCACGCGTGCGCGATCGTGTACTTCGGCGACGGTGCGACGAGCGAGGGCGCGTTCCACGAGGGCGCCAACCTCGCGGGGGTGATGCAGGCGCCGCTGATCCTCTTCTGCAACAACAACCAGTGGGCGATCTCGACGCCGCTGTCGGCGCAGACGCGCGCCGAGACGCTCGCGGACAAGGCGGTCGGCTACGGCATGCCCGGCGTTCGCGTCGACGGGGGCGATGTGCTGGCCGTGTACGAAGCGACGCGCGAAGCGGTCGCGCGCGCGCGTGCAGGCGGCGGCCCGTCCTTCATCGAGGCGGTGACGTATCGCGCCGCGCCGCATGCGACGGCGGACGACCCGCGCGCGTACATCGACCTCGAGCGCGTCGAGCAGGAGAAGAAGAACGAGTGCCTCGGCCGCTACGAGCGGTACCTCCGCCGTCTGGGCGTCCTCGGCGACGCGCTCGAGGCCGAGATCAAGGCCGAGGCGACGGACGCGATGCGTGCGGGCATCGCCGCCGCGGAGGCAGAACCGGATCCGGATCCCGATCTCCTGTTCGAGCACGCGTACGTCATTCCGCCGCCGAACCTGCGGGAAGGTTTCGATGACTGAGAAGCTTCTCGTGGAGGCGGTGAACGACGCGCTGCACGTCGAGCTCGCGCGCGACGAGTCGGTCATGGTGATGGGCGAGGACGTCGGTCGCGCCGGCGGCGTGTTCCGCGCCACTGCCGGTCTGCGCGACCGCTTCGGCGAGAACCGCTGCGTGGACACGCCGCTGGCGGAGGCGGGCATCCTCGGCGCGGCGGTCGGGCTGTGCATGGCGGGCTGGCGGCCCGTATGCGAGATGCAATACGACGCGTTCTCGTACCCGTGCCTCGACCAGCTGATCACGCACGTCGGCCGCTACCGGTGGCGCACCGGGGGGAAGATGGAGTTCCCGATCACGGTGCGCATGCCGTACGGCGGCGGCGTTCGCGCACCCGAGCTGCACGACGACTCGCCGGAGACGTACTACGTGCACACCCCCGGGATCAAGGTCGCGATCCCGTCGACGCCGGCGGACGCGAAGGGATTGCTCGCGGCTGCGATCCGCGATCCCGACCCGGTCGTCATCCTCGAGCCGAAGCTGATCTATCGCACCGAGCGCGGCGAGGTGCCCGACGGCGAGCACGTCGTCCCGCTCGGGAAGGCGCGCGTCGCGCGCGAGGGCACGGACGTCACGCTCGTCGCCTACGGCGCGATGGTGCCCCTGTGCGGGCGAGCGGCGGACGAGCTCGTCGGCGAGGCGTCGTGCGAGGTGCTCGACGTGCGCTCGCTGCGCCCGCTGGACGAGGACGCGCTGCTCGCGTCGGCGGCGAAGACGGGCCGCGTCGTGATCGTGCAGGAGGCGCCGCGCACGGTCGGCTTTGCCGCCGAGCTCGCGGCGATCCTGGCCGAGAAGGCGATCCTCGACCTGCGCGGCCCGGTGCTGCGGGTGACCGGCTTCGACGTCCCGTATCCGTACTGGAAGATCGAGGACGCGTACATGCCGTCGGTGCACCGTGTGTGCGCCGCGGTGAGGCGGCTGCTTGAGTTCTGAGGAGCCCAACCCGGAACGACTCAGGATCTGGCTCGAGCCCGGCGAGTCCGGCTACTGGCTGCGCAACGCCGCAACCGGAGAGGCCTTGTCGCACCGCGACCCGCGCATCCTCGTCGTGAAGGTTGCGGGCGCGTCGTACCGGTCGCAGGATCTGCAGGACGACGCGTTCGCGCCGGGACGGCGGCTCGCCCTGATCCCCGAGCCCGACAACAGGCACGATCCGGACGCCGTCGCCATCTGGGACGCTGATCGGCGCGTGCAGGCGGGCTACGTCCCCGCGACGTTCGCCCCGGAGTTGCGCGGCGACGAGCAGGCCGTCTCCCTGTGGGAGTTCCGCGACGACGAGGGCAGGCGGATCGGCCTCCGCGTGCTCATCGCGCAGCCGGACGCGTGGATCCAGGAGCCGCGCGCGTGAAGGGATTCTTCTCGCGCGAGTACGCGCCGGAGCAGACGGTCGCGCCCGGCGAGTCGGTCTCCTTCCGGACGTTCAACGCGGGGTGGCACTGGGACCCCGGCGACGCGCAGGACATGCCCGAGGACGGCGGCCACGCCCTGGCCGGCCCGTTCGAGGTCCGCGGCGCGAAGGCCGGACAGACGCTCGTCGTGCGGATCGACGAGGTGACGCCCCGCGGCTGGGGCGAGACGTGGGGGGACGGCGAGCGCTTCGAGTGGGCGCTCGAGGGCGACGCGTGGCGCATGGGATCGCACGCGGTTCGGTCGGCGCCGTTCCTCGGCGTCATCGGCATGCCGCCTCCCGAGACGGGCCTGCACTCGACCGGACCGCCGCGGCGCTGGGGTGGGAACATCGACTGCAAGCTGCTCGTCGCCGGGACGACGCTCTACCTGCCGATCCCGGTCGACGGCGCGCTGCTCATGGCAGGCGATTGCCACGGCGCGCAGGGAGACGGCGAGGTGTCGGGGACCGCGATCGAGTGCCCGCTCGAGCGAGGGACGCTCACGCTCGAGCTCAGCGACCTCGACCTGCGCTGGCCGATCGCACGGACGGCCGACGCATGGATCGCGTTCGGCTTCGACGAGGACCTCGACACCGCAGCCGTGCACGCGACCGAGACGATGCTCGACCTGATGGAGCGCGAGCTCGGGATCTCGCGCAAGGAGGCGCTCGCACTCGCGAGCGTCTCCGTCGACCTGCACGTGACGCAGGTCGTCAACGGCGCGAAAGGCGTCCACGCCATACTCCGCGCGTGAGCTACGAGTTCAAGCTGCCGGACCTCGGTGAGGGACTGACCGAGGGCGAGATCGCGCGCTGGCTCGTCGCCGAAGGCCAGGAGATCGCCGAGGACGATCCCCTCGTCGAGATCGCGACCGACAAGACGACGGTCGAGATCCCCTCGCCCGCGGCCGGGACGGTGTCGAAGATCCTCGTCGGCGAAGGCGAGGTCGTGCCCGTGGGCACGCTGCTCGTCGTCATCGGTGGCGACGGTCACGCGCCGGCGCCGGCGCCACCGGTGTCCGACACCAAGGCGCGCGCGACACCGCTCGTGCGCCGCCTCGCACAGGAGCTCGGCGTCGATGTCGATGCAATCACCGGCACCGGTCCGCAGGGCCGCATCACGGAGCAGGACGTGCGCGCAGCGGCCGGGCCGAAGGAAGGACGCCGCGAGCCGCTGCGCGGCGTCAAGCGGCAGATGTTCGAGCACCTCACGAAGGCGCATGCCGTCCCGACCGTCACGTGGGTCGAGGAGTGCGACTTCACCGGCGTCGACCTCAAGGTGCTCGTACCACTCGCGTTGAAGGCGTGCGCCGTCTCCCTCCGAGAGTTCCCTGAGCTGAACGCACGCGTCGAGGACGGCGACCTTGTCTATCTCGACCGATACGACATAGGCGTCGCCGTGCAGACCGAGCAGGGCCTCGTCGTCCCGGTCGTGCGCGGTTGCGACACGCGTTCGCTCGACGAGCTCGACGCGGACGTGCGCCGCCTCGCCGACGCGGCGCACGCCGGATCGCTCGCGCCGGACGAGCTGCGCGGCGGCACCTTCACGATCACGAGCGCGGGCCGCTCTGCAGGGCTCTTCACGACGACCCTGCTCAACCATCCCGAGGTCGCGATCCTCGGCCTGCATCGCATCGAGGACCGCGCGGTCGTGCTCGACGGAAAGATCGCGGTGCGGCGAATGGGGAACGTCTCCGTGACGTTCGACCATCGCGTGATCGACGGCAAGCGCGCCGCGGACTTCGGTCTCGCCGTGATCGCGCGCTTACGCGAAGGCGCGTAGGTGCGAGTCGAGCATCTCCTCGAGGCGCGGCGTCGTCACGCGCCCGTCCAGCCGTGCGACGACTCGGCGGTCCTTCACGAGTGCGAGCGCCGGAACCGCGCTGACCTTGAAGCGGGCGGCGATGTCGGGCCGCTCGTCGACATCGACCTTCTTGACCGCGAGGAGCTCGCGTTCCTTTCGTGCGATGTGGGCGATCAGGCTCTCCATGCGCCGCGCGGGACCCGAGCGGTGAGAGGTGAAGAAGATGAGGACTGTTCGCGTGTCGCGCTGCACCGGGAGTCGCCGATAGAACGGCGCAGCCCGGCCTGTGGGTACGTCATTACACTCATCCCGCAATGGGCGCCTGGTACTGGATCGGCGTCGCGGCGGGTCTCGGCGTCGCCGTCGGAGTCCTGATCGCCGGCTCGCTCCGCGCAGCGGCGGTCGCCGTCGTGGTGCTCGGGGCCGGCGCCGGCGCTGCGCTCGGTTACGGCATCGACGCCTGGCAGCCCGGGAGCTGGGGAGACATCGTCGCCGCAGCCGCCGGCGGGGCTGCGGGCGGCATCGGCGCAGCTCAGGTCGTGCGCGGCGCCCTGCGCCGCGGCGGAACGCGGGGCGGGACAGCCCTCATCGTCGCCGGCGCTGCGCTCGCCGCCGCGGCCCTCGCGTGGGTACCGGCGCTCGGCTATCTGGAAGCGATCGCGCTTCCGGCGATTGCCGCGCGGCTTCGGCGCCGGGCGCCCGAGACGTATGCCGGGCTGCGCACGCTCGCCAAGGACTGACGGTGTCAGACACGGAAACCGGTGTCTGACACCGGCGTGAGGTGAAGAAGAAGCTCGTCCTCATCGTCGTCGACGGGATGACGCCGGAGGCGTTCGAACGCGCAGCGGAGGGCCGCGCGCCCGCGCTCGCGTTTCTCGCAGCGCACGGCGACTACCGCCGGGGCACGTCGGTCTTCCCATCCCTGACGCCGGTGTGCCTGTCGTCGATCGCGACCGGCGCCGGTCCGGACGTCCATCACATTCCGCATCTCGTCTGGTGGCATCGAGGCGAGCAGCGCATCGTCGAGTACGGATCCTCGTTCTCTGCGCTGCGCGCGGCCGGCATCGCGCAGTCGGTCACCGACACGATCTACAACATGAACCAGCAGCATCTCTCCGCCGGCGCGACCACCGTGTACGAGGCTCTCGACGACGCCGGCCTTGTCTCCGCGGCGGTGAACATCACCTGCTATCGCGGCCGCACGCGCTACCTCCCCACGCTGCCGTGGGTGACGAAGCCCGCCTACGGGCCGAAGCGGTTCTACTTCTACGGGCTGTTCGAATCCGACCAGACCGGCGCGCCGTTCGCCGTGCGCAGCCGTGCGGGCGGGTCGACGGACGCGTATGCGTCCGCGGTCGGGCGCTGGCTCGTGACGCGCGACGGCTTCGACTTTCTCGCGTACTACCTCTCCGACTTCGACTACTCGTCGCATGTGCACGGCCCGGAGGGCGCGGAGGA
>DATAMX010000013.1:0-1982 GCA_036260475.1 Gaiellaceae bacterium
CGCGTGAACGGCACCCACGGCGCCGGCGTCACGCCGCCGCCGGAGTAGGCCATGGACGGCGTCGTGTCGACCGTGTTCGGCACCGGCGGGTTCGTCTTCGTGTCGATGATCGGCGAGGTCCAGTACGTGAACGACGTCGCCGGGTCGGTCGACCCGTCCGGGTTGTACGTCTTGTACGAGTTCGTGAGCGGCTGCCCGTGCCGGTCGCCGTACAGGCCCGTGTAGATCGACAGGCTGTCGTCGGCCGTGTGCGCGATCAGCGGCGTATGCGAGTTCGAGAACACCGTCCCGTACGTCTTCAGGAAGTCGAGCAGGTGCGGCATCTGCTCGAGATCGGACGGCACGTTCGGGTTGTCGCGTGAGAAATGGACGTTGTCGAACACGATGTTGATCACGTGCTGCACGCCGTTGCCGAGCTGGCACGACGTCGCCGCGGTACCGGCCGCGGCGGGGCTGCCGCCGAGCTGCAGGCCGGCAAGCGATGCCAGTCCGGCGGCGGCGACCAGCGCGAAGAGCGCCGTTCTTCTCCTCATCCGTTTTCCCCCTCGATTGACGTCTTGGTCGACGCCGCAGAGCCTCTCGTCCGCGACCCCCGGAATGGGATGAGAGGCGGTGACGAGGAGGTTACGACATCGGGACTAGAGCCCGCGGGGCTTGGCGGCGCCGAAGAACCGGCCCGCCTCGGGCTTCGCGAAGCCCATGCGCTCGTACATCTGCTCCAGCGTGGGCTCGCTCGCGCGGCGGGCCTTGTCGGCGCCCACCGCGAGCATGTGCTGCAGGGCGCGCTCGTCTCCGCGCAGCTGCGCAAAGCGCTCCTGGATCGGCGCCAGCAGCTCGACCACGGACTCGCCCACGGCCTCCTTCAGGTCGCCGTACCCCGCGTTCTCGAAGCGCGCCGCGAGCGCGTCGATCGGCTCGCCGGTGGCGACGCTCATGATCTCGAGCAGATTCGAGACGCCGGGCTTCTCGGCCGGGTCGTAGCGCACGTCGCGCCCGGAGTCGGTCACCGCCGACTTGAACTTCTTCCGGATCGCGTCCGGCGGGTCGTTGATGTAGATCGCGCCCTGCTCGGTCGAGAGCGTCGTCGACATCTTGCTCGTCGGATCCTGGAGGTCCATGATCCGGCCGCCGACCGACGGGAACTGCCCGTCGGGCACCTTGAACGTCTCGCCGTAGCGGTAGTTGAACCGCTCCGCGATGTCGCGCGAGAGCTCGAGGTGCTGGCGCTGGTCGTCCCCGATCGGGACGAGATCGGTCTGGTACAGGAGGATGTCTCCCGCCATCAGCACCGGGTACGTGAACAGCCCGGCCGAGACGAACTCGTGCCGGTCGGACTTCTCCTTGAACTGCGTCATGCGGCCCAACTGGCCGTAGCTGGCGACAGCCGAGAGGAGCCACGCAGCCTCGGAGTGTGCGGTGACGTGGCTCTGGCAGAAGACGGTCGAGCGCTCGGCGTCGAGCCCCGTGGCGAAGAGGATCGCCGCCAGGTCGAGCGTCGAGCTCCTGAGCTCCGCGGGGTCGTACTCGACGGTGATCGAGTGCAGGTCGACGATGCAGAAGAAGGCGTCGTGCGTCTCCTGCGTCTGGACGTACTGCCGGAAGCCGCCGCTGTAGTTGCCCAGGGTCTTTCGACCCGTGGGCTGGATACCGGAGAAGACGCGAGGCTTATCGGCCATGACGGGTGATTCTGCCTAAGCTGTGAACGTGGCCGTTACCGGTGCCCCCGAGCTCCTCATCGTCATGGGAGCAAACGCGTCCGCCGATCAGGTGGACGACGTCGTCGCGCGCCTCGAGGAGGCCGGCTGCGGCGCGGTCGTCACGCCGGGCCGCGAGGCGACCGTCATCGGCGCCATCGGCGAGCGCGAGCTCCTTGCCGCGCTTCCGCTCGAGGGCTACGCCGGCGTCGAGCAGGTGCTGCCGATCCTCAAGCCGTACAAGCTCGTCTCGCGCGAGCTCTCGCCCGATCCGACCGTGATCGAGGT
>DATAMX010000041.1:0-30634 GCA_036260475.1 Gaiellaceae bacterium
CAGGCGATCGAGATCGCCAAGCGCGACGACAAGCACCGCTTCATGCACGCGTTCCCGAACGTCGACAACGCGGCTTCGAACGCGATCTGCGTCAAGCTCGGCTTCGAGCTACTCGAGACATGTGAGTTCGAGTTCCCGAAGGGGCACTTCATGACCTGCAACGACTGGCGCCTGGATCTGCACGCCGGGCTTTCGCCTCAGCGCTGAGGCTGCCGTCGCCTGCGCCAGCGTTCAGGAATGTCGCCTGAGACGGTCTGCGGTCAGGAGAGCCACGGTTGGTGTGCGGAGGGTCGCGCGGGCGGGCACCCACCCAGTACGAGGGTGCCCGCCTGCGTTTGCCCGCCCGCTACGGGAGCAGGCCGAGAGTGCAGACCTCGTACTGGTACTCGACGATCCCGGCGTCGGTGCCGCTATGCATGTAGTAGCCAGGTCCGTGCCCGCTTGCCCCGTTCGAAACCGCGATCAGATGACCGCCGCAATCCGGTGTCCCCGGCGTCGGGTCGGCCGGGCTCGCTGCCGCGCCGCTCGCCGCGATGCAGGCGACCGCCACGGCAGCACCGAACAATCCAAACTTCCGCATATCCCTCTCCAATCCGCCCGGTCGCCCGGGCGCCGCAGTGCGCTCAGGATCGTTCGACCGAGGAGGAGCATCATCCCCCGCCCGGGGGAAACGGCCTCAAATCACTCGAACGAGAGAGCCAACCCTCCATTGGGCCAGTGTTCCGGAATTGACGCCTGAGGGCTAGACGCCGAGAATCACGATGCCGTCCCGCGCTACGTGTTCACAAAAGGTCGCTGCGTGCTCGTCGTCAGCCTCTAACTCATCAGTGGTTCTGAACTGCGGGCTGATCTGCCGACCCGGCTCTAGGTACAACGGAAGGGTCGCATCGAGGAGCATCTGAATGATCTCCTGGTCGACAGCCGTTCGCGTTAGAACAAGTAAGTCGAGGTCGGATCGGATTGGCATCCCCGCTGGCCAACTCTCGGAGCGCGCGACGGACCCAAAGACGACAACGCGGACAAGGTGCTGGCCGAGCGAACCGCCGAGCAGCTTCACATAGCGAGACAGGCAGGCCTGCTCCGTATTCGTCAGCAGCGGCAGGCTCGGGAACGGCACTTCGTCCATCGCAGGGCGAAGGCTAATTCGTCGGTTGCGCTAGCGTCCTCCCGCTAGATCGGTGCATCGAACAGGGCAAGCCAGCGGCTGAGGTCCTGCTCGACGGGGAGCTCGGGCTCGAGCTTCGCCTTCAACTCGAGCTCTTCCGCGTTGTCGCGCTCGTTCTTCTCGCCACTCGGGACGAACGGCCAGAACGTCCCGGTCTTGAAGCCGTAGATCCAGTACACCGGGTGCTTGCCGCCCTGGAAGCGGAAGGCGGCGGCGAGGAGCTGCGCCCCGAACCCCTTTGCCTCCAGCTCCGACGCGACCGTGTGCACGCCCGCGACCTGGTCCTCCAGGTCGGGGTCCTTCACGATCACCCACTCGTAGCCGAACGAGTCCGTTTTGCGGTCGAGCGTCGACCCGCTCGATTGCGCGACCGCCTGCAAGAGCTGCTCGATCTCCTGGTCTGCAGCCGTGAACTCACCTGCGGAGAGCGGCTTGAAGATGACGGCGCCGACTCCGGCGGTCGTGAGCGAGCACGCGGTCTCGAGCGTCACCGCCGCGGTCGAGATGGCGAAGAGCCGCTCGGCGGCGGGGGCTTTCAGCTTCTTGCGGCCGAAGAGGACGTCGCCGAGGCCCAAGGCGCTACGGCTGCTGCGCGGGCGGGCCGGGAGCGGGCTCGGCGTCGCCGGCACCGATCTCGCCCTTCGGGCCGTCGCCGGCCCCGACCTCTGCCTTCAGCTTTGCGAGCTCGCTGTCCACCTGCGACGACGCGGAGATCTGCGCCAGCTCGCGGTCGAGCTGCGTCTGGTCGCCCGCACTCAGGTCCTCGAGCGCCCCCGTGCTCGTGAGCTCGTCGATGGCGGAGGCGCGGGCCTGCAGCTCCTCGGTCTTGTCCTTGGCGCGCTGCACGGCGAGGCCGGTGTCGTTGATGCCCTTGCCGATGCCGGTCGCCGCCTCCCCGACACGCACCTGCGCCTCGGCTGCGGAGTACTGCGCCTTGAGGACTTCCTTCTGCGACCGGAACGACTCGATGCGCGTCTCCAGCTGCTGCTGGGCGCCGACGAGCTTGTCCTGCTGGTCGGCGAGCCCCTTGACCTGGTCGTCCATGCTCTGCAGCTGCTGCTGCGCGACCGCTTTGCGCTCGAGTGCCTGCCGCGCGAGATCCTCGCGGTTGGCGGCGACCGCCTGGCGTGCCTGCGTCTCGAGCTTGACGACGTTCTGCTCGAGCTTCTGCTGCTGGAGCTCGAGGCGCTTCTTCGCGGTGACGACGTCCGCGACCCCGCGCTTGACGTTCTGGAGCTGCTCGAGCATCTGCTCGTACGAGTAGTCGAGCGTCTCGGTCGGATTCTCCGCCCGGTTGAGCAGCTTCGAGTACTTCGCCTTGATGATCAGCGCGGTACGTGACAGGAGGCCGGCCATGTGTCCGTTAGCCTAGCGCCCGTGCTCGTCGCGCGGAGCATGCATCCGGACTGGCTTTCGAACGCCTACGTCGTGGCCGACGCCGAGGGCGGGACGGCGGTCTTCGTCGACGCCGGCGCAGACCCGGCTCCGCTCGTCAGCGCGGTCGAGCGATGGGGCGCCGCGCCGGCGGCGATCCTGCGCACGCATGCGCATCACGACCACGTCGCCTTCGAGGACGAGTTGCGCGGGCGCTTCGGCGTCCCGGTCGTCGCCGAGCCGGGAGAGTGGGACTTCGGCGGCATTCACGTGCGCGGAGTCGCGACGCCCGGGCACTCGGACGACATGGTCGCGTTCGTCGCCGGCGGCGAGCTCGTCTTCAGCGGCGACACGTTGTTCAAGGATGCGGTCGGGGGCGGTGACCCTGCGCTCGTTCGCTCCTCCGTGATGGACGTCTTCATGGCGCTGCCCGATGCGATGCAGGTGCTCCCGGGCCATACCGACGAGACGACGATCGGACGCGAGCGCGAGCACAACCCGTTCGTGCGGGTCTGGTCCGGGGCCGAGCCGGAGGGAAGCGAGCGCGTCTCCGTCGGCGGTCGCGCGGCGACGCTCCTCGTCTGGTCGCCCGACTACGACGGCAAGGGCAAGGCGTGGGTGCGCTTCGAGGACGGCGGCGAGGCCATCGTCGGCGGCTCCCGGGTCGAACGCTAGAGCGAAACCCAGGCGGGGGCTCGACCGTTCTACCGACTCACACCCGAGACCAAGGGAGGCTCGATGCTTCTCCTCGTGTTGCTGGCCCTGCTCGCGATCATCGCTTTCGGCGTGGGCTTCACCGTGCACTGGCTGTTCATCGTGGCCGTCGTGCTCGCCCTCGTCTGGCTGATCAGCCTGTTTGCAGGCGGCGCCGGCGGCCGCACTCGCGGCAGTTGGTGGTAAGCCGATCGACCCATCCGGCAGGTCCCGCAGCGGCGCTGCGGGACCTGTCCGGAACCGACAGTAGGTTGCCGGTGTGCGCCTGCTCGTCGCCCGCTGCGAGGTCCGCTACTCCGGCCGCCTGAGCGCCGTTCTTCCCGAGGCGGTCAGGCTCCTCATCCTCAAGGCGGACGGATCCGTCCTCGTGCACGACGACGCCGGCGGCTTCAAGCCGCTCAACTGGATGACGGCGCCGACCGTCGTCGAGGACGAGGGAGACCGGCTCGTCGTCCGCAAGGCGAAGACCGACGACGTGCTCGAGATCCGCCTCGCCGAGGTCCTGAGCGACGTCGTCCACGACATGGGCGAGTCGGCCGCGCTGCAGAAGGACGGCGTCGAGCGCGACCTCCAGGTGGAGCTCGCCGCCGCGCCGACGGCGCTCGGCGAGGAGCTCACGCTCGTGAAGCGCGAGTGGTCCACCGAGGTCGGCCCGGTCGACCTCATGTGCAAGGACGCCGCCGGGGAATGGGTGGCCGTCGAGATCAAGCGCATCGGGACGATCGACGCCGTCGAGCAGCTGACGCGCTATCTGGGCTTCATCCGCGAGGACCCGGCGAAGGCGGGCTGCCGTGGGATCCTCGCCGCCCAGGCGATCAAGCCGCAGGCGGTCGCGCTGGCCGAGTCGCGCGGCATCCGCTGCGTCGAGGTCGACCTGGCCGTGCTGCGTGGCGAGCGCGAGCCGGACCTGACACTGTTTGCGGCCTAACGAGGAGGCCGCCATGGCTGTGAAGCTCCACCGCTGCCCCAACATCTGGGTGAAGATCGGCGGGCACCCCTGCTGGCGCGTGCAGAAGGCGCTCGACGAGCAGGGCGTCGCGTACGAGGTCGTGCCGGGCCCGTGGCCGGGCCGCAAGAACCGAGCTGCGGTGAAGGAAGGAACCGGCCAGCCGCTCTATCCGGCGATCCAGTTCGAGGACGGAAGCTGGTACCGCGAGGAGTCCGCCGACATGGCGCAGACGATCCGCGCGGGCAAGCTGATGGACAAGGCGCGCGGCTCGGCAGCTCCTGCCTCCGGCTAAACTGAGCCCTGCACGGGGCTATAGCTCAGTTGGGAGAGCGCCTGGATCGCACCCAGGAGGTCGGCGGTTCGAGCCCGCCTAGCTCCATCGGAAAGGCTCTGCGCAAGGGCTGTTCCTCGCTTCGATAGCCTCGGCCGGGTGTTCGACCACGTCGGTATCGCGGTCTCGGACCTCGCGGCGTCGGAGCGCTTCTACCGCACGGTCTTGGGCGTTCTCGGCGTCGAGCCGCGCCATGCGGACGCCGAGCTGGTGGAGTGGGACGACTGGGACATCGCCGCGACCGATCGCGAGCACCCGGTGACCCGCGCATTGCACGTCGGCTTCCGCGCCCGCGACCGCGCGCAGGTCGACGCGTTCTGGCAGGCCGGCATCGACGCCGGGTACCGCGACGACGGCCCGCCCGGGCCGCGCACGCGCTACGGCCCGACCTACTACGGAGGCTTCCTGCTCGATCCCGACGGCAACAGCGTCGAGGCGGTTCACGGCGACCGCGAGAACGCCGTGCCCGCCGGCCGGATCGACCACATCTGGCTCCGTGTCCGCGACCCCCGAGCCTCCCGCCGCTTCTACGCGACGATCGCGCCGCACGCCGGGCTACGCCTGGTGCACGACGAGCCGGACCGCGTGCAGCTCTCCGGCCCCGACTACAGCTTCTCCCTCGTCCGGGACGGGCGGCCGCTCACGGAGCACGTCCACCTCGCATTTCCCGCGCGCGAGGACGCCACGGTGCGCGCGTTCCACGCCGCCGCGCTCGCAGCGGGCTACGAGGATCACGGCGCGCCGGGGGAGCGCACGGTGTACCACCCGGGGTATTACGGCGCGTTCGTGCTCGACCCGGACGGGCACAACGTCGAGGTCGTCAACCACAACCGCGAATGAGCCCGCGCGGTGCCTCTTCAGCTCTGCCAGGCGAACGGCGATGCAGCTCGCGGCTGGGAGGGAGCCGTCGCCTCGACCTCGTGCGCGCGCTCCCGCGCGGCGCGCAGGCTCTCGATCATGGCCGCGCGGTCGGCGGCGTACGCGGCGAGCTCGTTCTGCGTCGCCTCGAGCGCTGCCTTCGCCCGCTGCAGCTCCAGCAGGTGGGCGTCGCGCTCGGCCTCGGCCTGCCGGGCGGCAGCGAGGTGGACTTCGAGCGCCGGGACGCGAGCGGCGGCCATCCGCGCCGCGGCGAGCTCGGTCTCGAGCGACTGAATCCGTTCCTCTGCAGCCTCGAGCGAGGGGCCGGTGGAGACCGCTCCTGCGAGCTCGAGCTCGAGCTCGGTGACACGCGCCTGCGCGGCCGCGAGCGCCGGTTCGGGGCCGGCCGGAGTCGCACTCACGTCGTGGACGGGGAGCGGGCGCACGTGGGCTTCCGGAGCCGGCGCCACCTCGACGTCGGCCTTCGGCTCGGGCTCGATCGACGATCCGGAAAGCGGCGGCGCCGGCGGGGCGCTGACCGGCGGGAACGCGACGAGGGCCGGCGTCCCGAACCCGGCGGCGTGCCCGTGATCGGTCTCGACCGGGCCGCCGCGCTCCGTCACCAGCGCCTGCGCGACCATCGCCGCGGTCACGTAGCCCAGGCTGACGAGCAC
Organism: Gaiellaceae bacterium; assembly: GCA_036260475.1. Lineage (GTDB taxonomy): Bacteria > Actinomycetota > Thermoleophilia > Gaiellales > Gaiellaceae > Palsa-739. The sequence goes on from DATAMX010000041.1 coordinate 6,066, forward strand.
CTGGCCGAGGGAAAGGCCGGTGCGGGACTGCTCGGCGAGCGCCGTCTGCAGTTGCGCCTCGGTCATGTGCCCGCGTTCGATCAGCAGCCGCGCGAGGGGCGGAGCCGGCACTTCGAGTTCAGGCACGAGCGCACCGCCCGCGCCGGGCGCATCGAACATCTGCTCTCTTTTCGCCGCAGTTACGTTGCCGCAGTGATGCACTACAAGCGTCGTCGGAAGCGGGTGCCCGCCCGCCACCCGGAAAGGTGATTCGGCGTGTGAAAGCCGTATGGATTGTCGCCTTGGCGGCCGGATTGCTTGCCGGCTGCGGCGGCGGCGGCACGGGTCGCGGCCCCAAGGTCGTCACGGTCCCGGCCTACGGCGAGCATCCGGCGGCGACCGTCTCCGGGGCGTACAGCGCGGCCGAGTGCGCCAAGGACGCCCGCATCTTCGCGCACGATGCGCTCACCCTCGTCCACCATGCGAGCTCCAACGCGGCGTACCCGGCCGACCTCTACTACACGATCATCCGGAGCGACTTCGCCGACTTCGAGGCGCGCAGCTGCGGATCGAAGCTGCTCGGGGAGGCGCTCCGGGCCCGTTTGACGGCCGCGCAGCGATCCTCCCTGATCGCCAACCTCCCGCAGGCGATGGCCCAGGTCGTGCGCGACGGGTTGCGGAGGTCGGCCTAACTCTCGTCTGGCCCCGTCGTCTGAACAGATAGAAGGAAACGATGCTGACGCCCGTGCCGCCATCCGATTGCCAGCGGGCGCGTGAGTCCGTTTCCGCGCAGCTCGACGGCGAGCTGTCGGAGCTCGGCTCGGCGCGCCTGTCCGCGCACCTGCGCGAATGCGAGGCCTGCACCGCCTACGCACTCGAGGTTTCCGCGATCGCGACCCGACTCCGGGCGGCGCCGCTCGAACGCCCTGGAACAGGGGTCGCGCTTCCGGCCCGCAGGCGGCGCGCGGGGATGCAGATCGCGGCTGCCGCCGCAGTGGCGGTCGCAGCCGCGTCGTCGCTCGCGCTCGCCCATTCGCTCCGCTCCTCCGCCGGGCCGGCTCGGACGGCCACCCGGATCGTGACCTCGCCGAGCCTCCAGCAGGACATCGTCAGCCAGCACATCCTCGCGATGGAGCGGAAGCTCGTGCCCGCGAGCACCCTCCGTCTCGGCCCCGTCCTCGCGCTCTAGCCTTTTCGCCGCCGCCTAACTAAGCTACGGCGCCGTCGTCATACGACGTAACGGGACGCCCCGTGGGGCGTGGAGCGAGCAGGCGCCGCCGACCAGGGATCAGCTCCCGGCGCCGAACAAAATCGGAGGGAAATCGATGCACAGACGCCTCTGGCTCCTCGTGGGAGCGGCAGCAGCCGTGCTTCTTCTGGCTGCATCCGCCACCGCGACGACCAAGGTCGCCGGCACGGCAGCCGTTGCTGACGGCACGCCGGCCGCTGCGCCATTCGCCCAGGCGTGGGCGCAGGTGCCGAGAACGACAGCGGGCCGCAGGGCCGCGAACGTCGTGGTGTTCGGCGCCGAACAGGACATCGACGGGTTCAACACGTTCCTCAGCTGTTGCAACGAGTACTGGGCTGCACAGATGGGCGAGAACGAGACGACCCGCGGTGCGTTCGTCTTGAACAACAAGGCTCAGTGGACTCTCGACCTCGCCTCGGCGGCGTCCGCGAACTCGAAGGGCGTGACGTACACGATCAGGCCGAACGCGTACTGGTACTGGGGCGGCAAGAAGCTCCCGGTCACCTACAAGGACTTCGTGTACACGCTCCAGAAGATCGACGATCCGAACACGGACTCGTCGGGGCGGACCGGGTACAGCAACCTCGACCCGACGCGCTTCACGCACAAGGGCGACAAGCAGGTGACGTTCTTCTGGCGGACGAAGAACTGCAGCAGCGACTACCCGTGCGGGCCGTTCGCGAACTGGCAGTACATCTTCTCCACGGTCTTTCCGTCCGCTGCCCTCCAGGGCGTGGACTTCAACAAGACCTGGACGAACTGCGTTTGCGGTAACGACGGCCAGCCGGTCTCCGACGGTCCGTACTACGTCTCGAACTACACGAAGGGACAGGGCACGGTCCTGAAGGCGAACCCCTTCTTCTATGGCCACAAGCCGGCCATTCAGGAGGTCGACTTCAAGATCATCGCCAGCACGAACTCGGAGGAAGAGGCAATGCGCGGCGGTGAGGTCGACGCGATCTCGCCGACGTTCGGTCTCTACCTGCAGCCGCTCAAGAGCACGCCAGGGATCACGTTCAACCAGGTCCCCGGCTTTTACTTCGAGCACCTCGAGTTCCGCGAGGGCGACGCGAAGGCCGGAGACAGCGTCACGAAGGGCTCGTCGAACAAGCTCCTCCGTGCGCCGTGGTTCCGCCAGGCGATCGCGCTGTCGATCGACCGCCAGTCGATCATCAACACGATCTACGGCGCGCTCGCAGGCAACACGAAGCCCGCGAACAACGCGCTCTACTACTCCACGGAGGCGGCCTACACGCCGGACTTCCAGCGGTGGAACTTCAACCCGCAGAAGGCGCTCGCCCTGATGGCGAAGCACTGCACCGGTGGTCCTTCTTCGGTCGATCCGAGCAACTCGAAGGTCTGGACGTGCTCCGGTCTCCCCGCGAGCATCAACTGGTCGTGGACTTCGGGTAACGCCGTTCGGGCGACGTCGGAGGCCATCGCCAAGGCCGAGATGAAGGCGATCGGCATTCAGGTCAACGACCGGCCGCTCCCGCCGAACGTCATCTTCGGCTCGTCGGGCCTGCCGTCCGGCGACTTCGACGTCGCCGAGTTCGCCGAAGTCACCCTCGGTGACCCGAGTGACTTCTACGACGGCTGGCGGTGCCAGGGTGCCGGCAACTGGACGGGCTTCTGCAGCCACAAGGTCGACAACCTGCTCAAGGCCGGCGGTGGCGAGCTCGATCCGAAGAAGCGGGCCGCCGACTATGCGGCGGCGGACAAGCTGATGGCGGCGACCGTGCCGGTCTTCCCGCTCTACCAGCGGCCGAACCCGCTCATCTACAAGTCGAACCTGCTCGGGATGGTCAACAACCCGGCGAACGTCGGTCCGACCTGGAACATCGAGTTCTGGCACTGGAAGTAACGACGAAGACAGCGGGTTAAACTAGCCCGCACTTCGAAGCTTCCCTGGGGTCCCGTCCGCCGAAGGCCGACGGGACCCCAGGTCGAATAAAGGCCTGGGACATGCTCACCTACATCGCGCGGCGCATCCTCTACAGCATCCCCGTCCTTCTGGCGACGAGCTTCCTCAGCTTCACGTTCATCACGAAGGCGAGTGACCCGCTCGCGAATCTGAGGTCGAACCCGCGCACGAACTCGCCCCAGCTGCTCCATCACCTGGCGCACGTGTACCACCTCGACCAGTCGCTGCCGATCCGCTACTGGTACTGGCTGCAGGACGTCTTCGTCCACAAGCTCGGTCAGTCCCTGCTCACGTCGCAGCCGATCTGGCCGGACATCTCGGTCGCGATCGAGCACACGCTGCAGATCGTCCTGCTCGCGCAGGTGATCGCGCTCATCCTCGGCGTGGCGGTCGGGATCTACTCGGCGATCAGGCAGTACTCCGTCTTCGACTACACGATGACGTCACTGAGCTTCCTGGGCTATGCGATGCCGACCTTCTGGCTCGCGCTCCTGCTGCAGATCGCGTTCACCGACATCTACCTGCACTGGCACGTGCGGATCTTCTACACCTCTGGGCTGAACAGCGGCGTCACGAGCAATACGTGGTCGCTCGACCGGCTGCAGCACATCGCGCTCCCGGTACTCACGCTCACCGTCGTCAGCTTCGCGCTGTACAGCCGGTACATGCGCGCGACGATGCTCGACGTGATCAACAGCGACTACGTGCGCACGGCCCGAGCGAAAGGTCTGCCGGAACGGCTGGTGATCTTCCGCCACGTCGTCCGGAATGCGCTCATTCCCATCGTCACCGTCTCGGCGCTCCAGTTCGGCGCGCTCCTCGGCGGTGCGATCGTCACCGAGACGATCTTCACGCTCGACGGGATGGGGTACTTCTTCATCACGCGCCTGCAGACGAGCGACGTCTACTCGGTGATGGCCTACATCATGATCGTCGCCATCACGGTGATCGTCTTCAACCTTCTGGCCGACATCCTGTACGGCTTCCTCGACCCGAGGATTCGCTATGACTGAGCCGACCGCCACACCCGTAGAGCTCGGACCTCCGCCGGCGCTCGTCGACGGGAACGGCATGCCCGATGCGGTGGCCGCCGACGTGAACGTCGCGGCGGCGGAGGGCATGGAAGTCAAGACCCGCAGCCAGTGGTCATACGCGCGGCGCCGCTTCTTCCGCCACCGGCTCGCGATCATCGGGCTCTTCGGCCTGATCGTCATCTTCGGCGCCGGCGCGTTCGCGAACCTCGTCGCGCCGTACACCTTCGACCAGATCGACCTCACCAACGTCCTGCACGCGCCGACGACCGTCGGACACCATTACTTCGGAACGGACGAGATCGGGCGCGACTACCTCAGCCGCGTCATCTACGGCATCCGCACGTCGGAGCAAGTCGGCCTCGTCGTCGCCGTCGTATCGACGTTGTTCGGGCTCTTCATCGGCGCGATCGCCGGCTACTACCGCGGCTGGATCGACAACGTGATCATGCGCATCACCGATCTCATCCTGACGCTGCCGGTCCTCGTCGTCCTGCTGACGGTCGCGGCGCTCATCGGGCGGTCGAGCAGCGTGTGGACGATCGTCGCGATCCTCGCCGCCTTCTACTGGACGCCGATCGCGCGCATCGTGCGCGGCGTCTTCCTCTCCCTGCGGGAGAAGGAGTACGTCGAGGCCGCGAAGGCGGTCGGCGCGGGTGACCTGCGGATCATGTTCCGCCACATACTCCCGAACACACTCGGGCCGATCATCGTCAACGGCACGCTCGCCGTCGCCGACGCGATCATCCTCGAGGCGTTCCTCTCCTTCCTCGGCTTCGGCATCGCCGATCCGACGCCCTCGCTCGGCAAGCTCGTGAACGGCGGCCAGCAGTACCCGCAGGACTGGTGGCTGACGGTGCTGCCCGGTCTCGTCCTCGTCATGATCGTCATCTGCGTCAACTTCGTCGGCGACGGCCTCCGGGACGCGCTCGACCCGCAGCAGAGGCGCGTCAGGGCCTAGATGGCAGCCGAAGCGCTCCTTTCGATCCGCGATCTCGCGGTCGAGTTTCGAACCGACGACGGGATCGTCCATGCGGTGGACGGCGTCTCGTACGACGTCTTCCCGGGCGAGACGCTCGGGATCGTGGGCGAGTCCGGCTCGGGCAAGAGCGTCAGCACGATGGCGCTGCTCGGGCTCATCCCGCAGCCGCCGGGACGGATCGCCAGCGGGACGGCGACGTTCAAGGGGCGCGACCTCCTGAAGATGAGCGGGCGCGAGCTCCGCGAGTTTCGCGGTGACGAGGTGGCGATGGTGTTCCAGGACCCGATGACGTCGCTGAACCCGGTCCTGAAGATCGGCTACCAGCTCGGCGAGGCGATCAAGACGCACTATCCGAAGGTGTCCGGCGACGACGTGAAGTCGCGCGTCGTCGATCTGCTCCGGCTCGTAGGAGTTCCGAACCCCGACCAGCGCGTCAACCAGTACCCGCACGAGTTCTCGGGCGGCATGCGCCAGCGCGCGATGATCGCGATGTCGATCGCGAACTCGCCGTCGCTACTCATCGCGGACGAGCCGACCACGGCGCTCGACGTGACGATCCAGGCGCAGGTGCTCGAGGTGTTGAAGACCGTGCAGGAGGAGACGCAGGCGGCGACGATCCTCATCACGCACGACCTCGGGATCGTCGCGGAGATGTGCGAGCGCGTGCTCGTCATGTACGCCGGGCGCATCGTCGAGTCCGGCGACGTGCACACGATCTTCCGCGCGCCCCGGCATCCGTACACCGTCGGTTTGCTCGACAGCCTTCCGAAGCTGACCGAGGACGAGGAATGGCTGCGCCCGATCCCCGGGTCGCCGCCGTCGCTGATCACCCGCCCGCCGGGTTGCGCATTCCACCCGCGATGCTTCCTCTCCCAGGGGCGCCCACGCTGCCGCGAGGAGGTTCCGGTGCTGCAGGTCGCGGAGGGCGCCGGGCACAGCGCCGCCTGTCATTTCTCGGACGAGCTCATCGGGCACAAGTCGAAGTTCTCGGAGCCGGTGGGGGCATGAGCGCCACGAACGGCAACCAGCTGCACGACCTCGCTGCGCTCGAGGCCGGCCTCGAAGGCTGGGAGCGCCGTGCGGACAGATTGAAGAGCCTCGGGCAGCGCGTGCTGACCGTGAGCGTGGCCGTCACCGGCGCATCGCTCGTCTCGCTCTTCACGCCGTGGCTGCGTGTTCCCCTCGTTCACGGTCTCACCGTGGCGAAGACCGCGACCGGCACGAGCGGCGCAGGCTGGCTCGTCGTCGTCGCGCTAGTCGTCGCGCTCGTGCTCGGCACGATCGGCTACAAGGCCCGCGTCTTCTGGTTTGCGGCGCTCGGCGCGCTCGCGGGCTTCGCCGTCACCGCAGTCCTGGTGGCCATCGCCGCATCGCCGCGGAGCTTCCATCCGTATCTCCATCTCGGTCATGGGCCGTCGCACGGCGCGCCCGTCACGGTGGCGTGGGGGCTCGTGATGAGCGTCGTCATCTGCGCGTTCGTGGGCGTGGGAATGGCGGCGGTCGCGGTGCTGACGCAGCGGTGGGACGTCGCGGAGGACGAGCTCGATCGTGCGGAGACCGCGCTCGCGGCGGACAAGCCGGGTCTCCTGCGCATCGAGAACCTCGTGACGCACTTTCCCATCAAGGCCGGGCTGCTCAAGCGCACGGTCGGTCAGATCCACGCCGTCGACGGCGTCGACCTCACGGTCTACAGGGGGGAGACGATCGGCCTCGTCGGGGAGTCCGGCTGCGGCAAGACCACGCTGTCGCGCACGATCCTCAAGCTCGTCGAGCCGACGAGCGGCCGGATCTACTTCAACGGGCGCGGCATCAGCCGCTGGAGTCGTGGGCGCATGCGCTCGGTGCGGCGCGAGATGCAGATCGTGTTCCAGGATCCGTACGCGTCGCTGAACCCGCGCATGACCGTGCGCGACATCATCGGCGAGCCGCTCCGGATCGCGGGATCGTACGGTGGCGACCGCGGACGGCAGCGAGTGGACGAGCTGCTGCGGACGGTCGGTCTCTCGCCCGAGCACGCGAACCGCTTCCCGCACGAGTTCTCGGGCGGTCAGCGGCAGCGCATCGGAGTCGCACGCGCGCTGGCACTCAACCCGCAGGTGATCATCCTCGACGAGCCCGTGTCGGCGCTCGACGTCTCAATCCGGGCGCAGGTCGTGAACCTGCTCGAGTCGCTGCAGCGCGACTTCGGCCTGACGTACATCTTCGTCGCCCACGATCTCTCGGTCGTCCGGCACGTCTCGGACCGCGTCGCCGTCATGTATCTCGGGAAGATCGTCGAGATCGGCGACAAGCACCAGATCTACAACGAGCCGACGCATCCGTACACGCAGGCGCTGCTGTCGGCGGTGCCGATCGAGGAGCCGTCGCAGCGCGGAAAGCGGAAGCGGATCGTGCTCGAGGGCGACGTGCCGAGCCCGGCGAACCCGCCCTCGGGTTGCCGGTTCCGGACCCGCTGCTGGAAGGCGCAGCCGATCTGCGCCGAGGAAGAGCCCGCACTCATCGACCGTGGGCAGGGCCATCCGTCCGCGTGTCACTTCGCCGAGATCGTGAAGCCGCTCGACCTCGTTGCGTCGTCGTAAGCGCCTGCGGCGCTTACTCCGAGGAGCCTTCGGCCATCCCCGGACGCGGTTCGGCGCTCGCCAAGCCGTTCCGCGTCTTAGCTCCCGCCTGTAGCGGAACGATGACTCGGGCGGGCTTAGCCATTACTCCTGCATGCGCTCCGGCACTTACCGGTGCCTCGCCCTCGAGCGTCCCTCGCGGGCGCGTTGCTGCCACTTGCGCTTCTCCTCGCGGCGGAGACGGGCATCCGAGCGCACGGCGATCGCCCGCAGCTCCCGCTGCAGCTCGAGCCAGCTCCGGTGCCGCTCGGACGTGAGCGCGCCCGAGCGCAGCGCCGCCTGCACCGCACAGCCGGGCTCGGTCTCGTGCGAGCAGTTCGTGAACCGGCACTCGAGCGTCAGGCCCTCGATGTCCGCGAAGGCCGCATCGATCGCCGCGGCGCCGCCGTCCCACAACTGCAGCTCGCGCAGGCCGGGCGTGTCGATGACGACGCCGCCGCCCGGGAGGAGGATCAGCTCCCGGTGCGTCGTCGTATGCCGTCCTTCGTCGTCGTCGACTCTTGTCTCCTTCACCGCCATCCGCTCGCGCCCGACGAATCGATTCACGAGCGTGGACTTGCCGACGCCGCTCGAGCCGAGGAGCACCGCCGTCGCTCCGGCCGGGATCCGGGCGCGCAGCGCATCGCACCCCTGCCCGCTGATCGCCGACACGACATGGACGGGAACGCCGACCGCCACCGCTTCGACGGCGGCGACGAGCTCCCACGGATCGTCCATGCGATCCGCCTTCGTGAGCACGATCTCGGGCGTCGCGCCGCTCTCCCAGATCGTGACGAGATAGCGCTCGATGCGGCGGGGCTCCAGGTCCGGCCCGAGCGAGCTGACGACGAACGCCACGTCGACGTTGGCAGCGAGGGTCTGGGACTCGGACGTGAGGCCGGCCGCCTTCCGCACGATCGCGCTCCTGCGCGGAAGGACGCCACGGATGACGGCGCCCGCCACGCCGACCCAATCGCCGACGGCGACGTCGGCGCCCTCGTGCACCATCCGGCCCGGCAACCGCGCACGCACGCTGCCGTGTGCCGTCGCGACGTCGAACGCACCGCGGTGCGCCGCGACGATGCGGCCGGGCTCGAGGCCTTGCTCCAGGTTTTCGGCGAGCTCGGCACTCCAGCCGAGCGCGCCCAAGTCGAATCCAGGCAACGCAGATCTCCTTCGAGACGGGAACGGGACGCCGCGCGTCCCGAAGGAGCGCCGGCGCTAGGTCGGGAAGACCGAGGAGGCGACAGTCATGGACATGTGTTCGAACCTCCTCTGCGTCGGGGACGGAGCCGCCTGGAAGGCTAGGCCTCGGGCGCCCAGCCGTCAAGCGACGGCTCGCTCCCGAACTGTCTCCGGATGTGCGACACCGCGAGGATTCGGTGGCCGCCGCGCGTCTGGACGAAGACCCATTGGTCGGCTGCGGGCAGCGAGGAGAGCAGCCAGCGGCCGTTCGGCGACCAGGCGAGGCCGGCGAGCCTGCTCGGCCCGGCGAAGAGCGATCGCACGCGACCGTGGTCCACGAGGAGGACGGCGTCGCCGCGCATGAGCGCGAGCCGGCCGTCGGCCGCGAATGCCAGCGCGCGAACGCCGCCCACGTGGACGACGTGCGCATCCCCGGTCGCGAGCTCGAAGAGGACGACCTCGTTCCGTGCGGCGAGCGCGATCGTCTTGCCGTCGGCCGACCACGCGATGTCGCGCACCTCGGCGTACGGCCGGGAGAGGCGCGTCGCGACGCCGCGATCGGCGTTCATGATCGTGAGCCTTCCGCGCACGTCGACGTAGGCGAGGACGTGCCGGCTCGTTCCGGGCCGCCATGCAGGCGCCACTCGGGCGGAGGGGCGCAGGCGGCGGTCGCCGGTGCCGTCGCCCGCGACGACGTGCAGCCGGTCCGTGGTCAGGTACGCGATGCGCGTATCGGTGCGCGTTCCGCCCCAGCGCGGAAAGCCGATCGCCGGCCTCGCGAGCTGCCAGTGCACCCGTCCCGTCGCCGGCTCGACCGTCGCGAGCTCGTTGCCGGTGGTCGCGACGACGAACAGCGCGTGCGGCGACCAGGAGGCCTGGGAGTACGCGCCCAGCCGGCGCGTCGACCCGTCGGCCGCGACCACCCACGTTCCGCCGGCGCCGCTGACGAGCAGGCGACCAGGCGCGGGAAGCTGGAACAGCGCCGGTTGCGCGCCCTCGATGCCGATCGACTTGCGCACGGCGTTCACGACTGCCCGACCGGGCGCCGAGAGCGCGGCGGCGGCGAGGGCGACGACGGCGGCAGCAGCGAGAGCGAATGCCGGCCGGACCGGGCTGCGACGGCGCACGCCCGGCTCACGCCCTGCGTACGCCTCGCGCACGATCGCCCACGCGCGCTCCTCGGCGCCGGCGTCCGTCGGTATCGCGTCGAGCGCGCGCTTCACGGCCGCTCCCCCTCGACGGCGCACTGCAGCCGGTCGAGCCCTCGACGCAGGCGCGAGTTGACCGTGCCGCGCGGCAGGTCGAGCATCTGCGCGATCTCTCCGGGCGTGTACTCGAGCAGGTACCGCAACACGATCACCGCCCGTTGCTCCGGGTGCAGGCGCGCGAGCCCGAGTGCGAGATCGTCGGCGTGCTCGGACGGCTCGCGCTCTCGCGCCGCCGGGTCCGGCCCGCCGTCGCCGAACGTCTCCCGGCGGAGCGCGCGTGCGCGCGCCCAGTCGATCGCACGGTTGACGACGATGCGATGAAGCCACGGGCCGAAGGGGCGCCGCCGGTCGAACCGGTCGAGCGCGCGCACGGCGGCGAGGAACGACTCCTGGGCGATGTCCTCCGCGGCGGCCGAGTCGCCGACGACGAGGAGCGCCGCGCGGTACGCGCGGGGCCAGTGGCTGCGGAAGAGCTGTTCGAACGCCTCGGCCGATCCGCCCTGCGCGTCCCGGACGAGGGCACGCTCACGCCGCTCGGCGACCACGGGCCGGTCCAGCCTGAGAGTCGCTCCGGCGCTGGAGGACACGGTGGAGATACGGTTGCACACACGTGGGAGGTCCGTTGACCGAGAGCCAGTTGGCGTTCTTCGACGAGACGCACTTCGGCGTGGTCACGACCTTGCGTGCCGACGGGTCACCGCAGAGCACCGTCGTCTGGGTGGAGCGGGACGGCGATTCGGTCTCGTTCAACACCGCCTACGGCCGCGCGAAGCCGGGAAACCTCGAGCGCGACTCACGCGTCTCCGTCCTCGTCTCGGCGCCGGACTTCTACCACTGGATCGCCGTCTCGGGCGCGGCCGAGCTCACGACGGACGGCGCCGAGGAGCAGATCGACCGGCTCAGCCGGAAGTACGACGGCAAGCCGTGGGGCTACGTCGCAGGCCAGCGACGTGTTCGGGTCCGCGTGGCCCCCGAGCACGTCACCGTCTACGGGTTGTAGTTCACCGGTGTCAGACACGAAGTTCCGTGTCCGACACCGGCGTTACTTCAGATCTTCTTCAGGTCCGAGAGGATCTCGTTCGCCGCGCGCTGGCCTTCCTGCGCGCCCCCTTCCATGAAGCCCTGGAAGTTGATCGAGCAATGCTCGCCGGCGAAGTGGATGTTCCCCTGCCGCATCCCCTCGTAGCCGCTGAAGCCGGTGTACTGGCCCGGCTTCCAGTACGAGTACGAGCAGAGGAAGTTCGGGTCCGTGACCGGCGTCGAGAGCATCGCCTTGCCGTTCCACTGAGCAGTGATGCCGGGGAAGATCGGCTCGATCTGCGCGAGGAACTGCTTCGCGAACGTCGTCACCGCCGCATTCGTCGCAGTCGTCGTGTACGGGCTCGACTGGCCCATGGCGCCCGCCGTGCTCGCACCGGGGTACTCGACGAGAATGCCGGTCGATCCGCTCTGCGCGCGGGTGACGTCCCAGCCGCTCTGGAACGACTGATCCGAATACAGCGATCCGGTGCTGCCGTACGCGTTCCACAGACGTGACGTGAACTGGAGGTTCAGCTTCGCGTTCCGGCCCGCGCCCAGCTGCGTGATCGCCGTCTGCTTGAGCTGGTCGAAGCCCGCCTTCTTGTAGTTGAGCGTCCGCAGCACCGCGAAGCTCATGCAGAGGATCACGTGGTCCGCGGTGATCGACTTCCCGTTGGCGAACGTGACGCTCGTCGAGCCGTCGCTGTTCGACGCAATCGACGTCATGCGGTAGCCGAGATGGATGCTGCCGCTCGGCAGTGCGTTCCCGATCGCGACGGGGAGGTTCGAATTGCCGCCGACGATGTGGTAGCGCTCGTCCGACGCGCCGTAGATCGACCACGTTCCCGGCCCGGACTTGTAGCCGAGCAGGTAGATGAGGTTCAGGGCGGACTGGTCGGTGGTCTCCGCGCCGTACTCCTCGTTGTACGCGGCGTTCAGCAGCGCGCCCATCCGCGACGAGTGGCCGCCGGGCACGTATTGCGCGATCCAGTCGTGCAGCGTCATCTGGTCGAAGAACTGGCCCGCGGACGTGAAGCTGTTGTAGAGCGTCGGATAGCTCGTCTGCTGGATCTGGCCCTGCAGGGTGTTGTGCACCGGCTTGAAGTCGATGCTCGCCTGCGCGTACGGGTAGTCGGCGCCGAACATCCAGTACGTGTCGGTGGTCCCGTTCGGCTGGGCCTGCAGCATGTCGACGACCGGGAGGCCGAACCGCTGGGCGAGCTGGAGGATCGTCTTGTGATTCGTGTCGATCAGCTCGCCGCACAGCTCAGCCTGCTGGCCGTTCTCCCAGAAGCCGGTTCCGAACTCCGTCCAGTCGGAGTGCATGCGCCCGCCGACGCGGCCGGACGACTCGTAGACGTCCGCGTAGACGCCCTTGTCCTGCAGCGTCAGCGCAGCGGTCAGGCCGGCGATGCCGCCGCCGATGATCGCGATCCGCGGAGCGGGAGTCACCCTGGCTCCCTGGGCAAGTCCGGCCGGCAGCGCGAGCGCCGCCGTCGCGATCCCGCCGCGGCGCACGAGCTCCCGCCGCGAGATCCGTTCCTCGTGGAGGTCGTTCGGGTCGATTCCAAGCCGGTCGGCGGCGCGATGCTCGTCCGCCAGGCGCCGGAGCGCGCGTAACAACGGAGTTCTGGGCATGGCTGCGATTCTCGCATTCAGCGCAGATGAGTCAAGCCCATTGACGCAATGCGTCGTTTCCTGGTACGAATGCCGCGCATTGCGCAAGCCTCACGTGCGATCGCTCGAACCGCCGAGGGGGCCCGTCACCCCGGCGCGGACGGTCGACGACCTCGACCGGCGGATCATCGAGGAGCTCCAGGCGAACGGCCGCGAGTCGTTCCGTCGCATCGCCGTGCGGCTGGGCGTCTCGGAGGCGACCGTCCGCGCGCGCTATGCGCGGCTGACGAGCGAAGGCATCCTCCAGGTCGTCGGGGTCACGAATCCGCTCGGGCTCGGCTTCGATCAGGCGCTCGTCGGCGTGAAGACCTCGGGCGCGCCGGACGCGGTCGCGGACGAGATCTCCCGCTGGCCCGAGGCGGACTACGTCGTGGTCACGGCCGGCCAGTTCGACATCGTCGTCGAGGTGGTCGCGGCCACCCGCCGCGAGCTCCTCGACCTCACCAACCGGATGCGCGCGCTCGACGGCGTCGTGTCGACGGAGACCTTCTTCTATCTCGAGATGTGGAAACAGCTCTACGACTGGGGGACACGTGGTACTTGACCTTCGCCAGGCTGCGCGCGACAACCTCTGGCTGCACTTCACGCGCATGGGCGGAGGCGAGCCGCCCATCATCGTCCGCGGCGAGGGCTGCTACCTCGAGGACATCGAGGGGCGGCGCTATCTCGACGCGCTCGCGGGGCTGTTCGCGGTCCAGGTCGGCTACTCGTTCGGCGAGGAGATGGGGCAAGCCGCGCTGGCCCAGATGCGCGAGCTGCCGTTCTACACCAACTGGTCGTATGCGCATCCGCGGGCGATCGAGCTCGCGCACGAGGTGGCTCAGCTGACGCCGGGCGACCTGAATCGCGTGTTCTTCGTCTCCGGAGGCTCGGAGGCGGTGGAGTCGGCCTGGAAGCTCGCACGCCAGTACCACCAGGCGCGCGGCGAGCGCCGCTGGAAGGCGGTCTCGCGCCGCCTCGCGTACCACGGGACGACGATGGGCGCGCTCTCGATCAACGGCATCCCCGCACTGCGGGCGCCGTTCGAGCCGCTCGTGCCCGACGTCGTCCACGTGCGCAATACGAATCGCTACCACCGTCCGCCGGGCGAGAGCGAGGAGGCGTTCACGGCGTTCCTCCTCGACGACCTCGACGCGGCGATCGTGCAGGCGGGCCCGGAGACGGTCGCGATGGTGATCATGGAGCCCGTCCAGAACGCCGGCGGCTCGTTCACGCCGCCCGCGCGCTACTGGAAGGGCGTCCGGGAGATCTGCGATCGGTACGGGATCCTTCTCTGCGCCGACGAGGTCATCACCGGCTTCGGCCGCCTCGGCTCCTGGTTCGGCTCGGACCTGTACGACATCCGTCCGGACCTGATCCTCAGCGCAAAGGGCCTGTCGTCGGCGTACGCCTCCATCGGCGCCGTGATCGCGGCCGACCACGTCGTCGAGCCGTTCCTCGGCGAGAGGGAGATGTACGCGCACGGGATCACGTTCGGCGGCCACCCCGTGCAGTGCGCCATCGCGCTCAAGAACATCGAGATCATGAAGCGCGAGCGGGTGGTCGAGAACGTGCGCGACAACGGCGACGCGTTCCGCTCGACCTTGGCGCAGCTCCTCGACCTGCCGATCGCGGGCGACCTGCGCGGGACGGGCTACTTCTACGCGCTCGAGCTCGTCAAGGACAAGGAGACGAGGCAGAGCTTCGACGAGGCCGAGTGCGAGACGCTGCTGCGCGGCTTCCTCTCGCCGCGGCTGTTCGAGAAGGGCCTCATTTGCAGGGCAGACGACCGCGGCGACCCCGTCATCCAGATCTCGCCGCCGCTGATTGCGACCCAGCGCGAGTTCGACGTCATCGCGGGTACGCTTGGCGACGTTCTGGACGAGGCATGGCGGCAGATCCACTAGCTGCGGACATCGCACTCGGATCGTTGACGAAGCGGTTCGACGACGTCGTCGCCGTCGACGGGATCTCGTTCGAGATCGAGCGCGGCAGCTTCTTCGCCATGCTCGGCCCCTCGGGCTGCGGGAAGACGACGACGCTGCGCATGATCGGCGGCTTCGAGGAGCCGACGTCGGGCACGATCGAGCTCGGCGGCCGCAACGTGAGCACGCTGCCGCCGTACCGGCGCGACGTGAACACCGTCTTCCAGTCGTACGCGCTGTTCCCGCACCTCACGGTCTACGAGAACGTCGCCTTCGGCCTGCGGCGGAAGAAGGTGCGGGGAGTCGAGTTGCGCCGTCGCGTGGTCACCGCGCTCGAGCTCGTCGGGCTCGCCGGCCTGGACCGGCGCAAGCCGCGCCAGCTCTCCGGTGGCCAGCAGCAGCGCATCGCGCTCGCCCGCGCGCTCGTCAACGAGCCGCGGGTCCTGCTGCTCGACGAGCCTCTCGGCGCGCTCGACCTCAAGCTCCGCAAGGAGATGCAGCTCGAGCTGAAACGGATCCAGCACGAGGTCGGGATCACCTTCGTGCACGTGACGCACGACCAGGAAGAGGCCATGACGATGGCCGACCGCATCGTGATCATGAACCATGGCCGGGTCGAGCAGCTCGGGACGCCGAGCGAGCTGTACGAGTCGCCGGCGACCGGATTCGTCGCCGGTTTCCTCGGCGCTTCGAACCTGCTCTCCGGCACGGTCGTCGGGGAGGAACAGGTGCGGCTCGACTGCGGGGTCGAGGTTCGCGTCCCTCGCACGGTGCTCGCGGGACGGAGTGGGGCCGTGCAGATCGGCGTCCGCCCGGAGAAGATCCGCCTCAGCGGCGCTGACCCGAACGCGCTCTCGGGGACGGTCTCCGAGCGCGCGTACATCGGAGTCTCGACGCAGTACATCGTCGACACGCCCGCAGGCACGGTGACCGTCTACGTCCAGAACGACCGGCCGGGTGCGAATGGCATCGCTCCCGGCGACCGGCTCACGCTCACGTGGAGCCCGGAGTGCACGTTCGTCGTCGAAGCTCAGGAGGGTTCGTGATGTCTCAAGGCATATCTCGTAAGGTCTTCCTCCGTCGCGCCGCCGCCGGAGGCGCGATGCTCACCGCTCCGGGCCTGCTCAGGGCAGGGGCGGCGTTCGGCTCCACCGCCGCGAAGCTTCCCAAGACGATCGTCTTCTCGAACTGGCCGCTGTACATCGACGTGAAGAAGAAGACGCACCCGTCGATCCTGCAGTTCCAGAAGGCTCATCCCGGCACCACCGTCCGATACCTCGAGGACATCAACGACAACGACCAGTTCTTCGGGAAGATCGAGGGACCGCTCTCGCAGGGCCAGTCGACGGGGCGCGACCTCATCGTCCTCACCGATTCGTCGGGGCTGCCGCAGCGGATGATCCAGCTCGGCTGGGTCGAGAAGTGGGACAAGTCGGCGATGCCGCACGTGAAGAATCTGATCCCGGCGCAACAGCACCCGGCCTGGGACCCCCACCGGGACTACAGCCTGCCGTGGCAGTCGATCATGGCCGGGATCGGATACGACCCTCACAAGGTCGGCTACGAGCTCGACTCGGTGGACAAGCTCCTCACCGACCCGAAGCTGAAGGGCAAGGTCACCCTGTTGACGCAGCTCTCGGACACCATCGGCCTCGTCATGCTCGCGAACGGCGACGATCCGGCTCACGTCACGAAGAAGACGTGGGACGCGGCGGTCGCGCGCATCAAGAAGGCAGTGCAGTCCGGGCAGATTCGGCAGTTCACCGGCAACGACTACGCGCCGCTGCTCGCGAAGGGAGACGTCTGGGCGGCCTTCGCCTGGTCGGGCGACCTCGTTCAGCTCCAGGTCGACCATCCGGGTTTGAAGTGGGTCGCGCCGAAGACCGGAGCGATCTTCTCGACGGACAACATGCTCATTCCCAAGGGCGGAAACGCCTACGCCGCATCGGTCCTCGCGGACTGGTTCTACATTCCGAAGATCGCCGCCGAAGTGGAGGACTACGTCAACTACATCTGCCCGGTCACCGGCGCCGACAAGATTCTGTTGAAGTCGGATCCCGCCGTGGCGAAGAATCCGCTCATCTTCCCGCCTGCGTCACTGCTCGCGAAGCTGCATCAGTTCGACGCGAATGCGATCAACAACCAGAAGTACAAGCAGGACTTCCAGCACCTGATCGGCGCCTAGAGCTTTGGGGAAGCTGCTCCACCGCCGGGCGTGGGTGACGCCGTATGCGCTGCTCACGCCCGGCATGGCATGGCTGTTCGTCTTCTTCCTCTTCCCGATGTACTACCTCGGGAAGATGGCCCTCTCGCAGGGGCTCTTCCCGCTCTTCAGCTTCGGCTGGGCCTGGGGCAACTTCTCGTACGCTGTCTCGACGTACAGCACGCAGTTCGTGCGCTCGCTCGAGTATGCCGGGATCGCGACCGCGGTTGCGCTCGCCATCAGCTATCCCTTGGCGTACTGGATCGCGTTCCGGGGCGGCCGCTGGAAGAACCTCTTCCTGCTGCTCGTCATCGCGCCGTTCTTCGTCACGTATCTGATCCGCACGCTCGCGTGGGAGACGATCCTCTCCGACAACGGCGTCGTCGTGTCGGTGTTGAAGGACGTCCACATCCTCGGCTCCGACGGCCGCCTGCTCGCGACGTCCGCCGCCGTCATCGCGGGCATCACATACAACTTCCTGCCCTTCATGGTGCTTCCGCTCTACGTCAGCCTCGAGCAGATCGACCACCGTCTGATCGAAGCGGCGTCCGACCTGTACGCGTCGCGTCCGAACTCGTTCCTCCGTGTGACGCTGCCGTTGTCGTTGCCGGGCGTCTTCGCGGGGGTGCTCCTGACGTTCATCCCCGCTGCGGGAGACTTCATCAACGCCCAGTTGCTTGGGACGCCGCAGCAGTACATGATCGGCAACGTCATCGAGTCGGAGTTCCTGTCGCTGCGCGACTACCCGACCGCCGCCGCCCTCTCCTTCGTCCTCATGGGCTCGATCCTCGTGCTCGTGCTCGTGTTCGCGCGGGCGCTCGGCACCGATCGTCTCACCGCCGGGACGGCCGCATGAGGTGGGTGCGCCGCCATCTGCTCGACGCGTATGCGCTCTTGGCCGTCGTCTACCTGTTCGTGCCGATCAGCGTCGTCATCGCCTTCTCGTTCAACAACCCGATCGGCCGCTTCAACTACACGTGGCAGGGCTTCACGTTCGACAACTGGCTGCATCCGTTCGGCTATCCCGGCCTGGGCGGAGCAGTGAAGGTGAGCATCGAGATCGCCCTGCTGTCGAGCCTCCTGGCGACCGCCCTCGGGACCCTCATCGCGCTCGCCCTCGTGCGCTACCGGTTCCGCGGCTCGGCGACGACGAACCTCCTCATCTTCATCCCCATGACCACCCCCGAGATCGTCATGGGCGCGTCGCTGCTGACGCTCTTCCTCAACTGGAAGGTCGCTCAGGGATTCACCACCATCCTCATCGCACACATCATGTTCAACATCTCGTACGTCGTCGTGACGGTGCGCGCTCGGCTCGTCGGCTTCGACCGGCATCTCGAGGAGGCGGCGATGGATCTTGGCGCGAATGAGCTCGTGACGTTCTTCCGCGTGACGCTGCCGCTGATCGCCCCGGGCATCCTCGCCGCCGGGCTGCTCGCGTTCGCGCTTTCGATCGACGACTTCGTGATCACCTATTTCAATGCCGGCTCGACGATCACGTTCCCGTTGTTCGTATGGGGAGCGGCGCGCGTGGCGCTTCCACCGCAGATCAACGTCATCGGCACGGGCATCTTCGTCATCGCGGTCGGCGGGATGCTCGTCAACGTCCTCTTCCAGAACCGGCGCGCGCGGCGCCTCTCGACCGGTTAGGCCGGCGCCGCGGCCTCGCCTACGACGGCGATGGCGCGGCCGCCGTCGCGGGCCGCCCGCGCGACGCCGGTCGCCGCCGCCGCCTCGGCGACCGCCGCGGCGACGGCGGGAGCGACGGCGCGGTTGAAGACGCTGGGGACGACGTAGTCGGCGGAGAGCTCGTCGTCGGCGATCGTCTGCGCGATCGCGCGCGCGGCCGCCAGCTCCATCTCGCTGTTGATCGTGCGGGCTCGGACGTCGAGCGCGCCGCGAAAGACTCCGGGGAACGCGAGCACGTTGTTGATCTGATTCGGATAGTCGGAACGGCCGGTCGCGATCACCTCCGCGAGATCCTCGATCGCCTCCGGGTCCACCTCCGGCGTGGGGTTCGCCATCGCGAAGACGATCGCGCGCTCGGCCATCCGGCGCACGCCCTCGACCGAGACCGCCCCGGGCACGGAGACACCGATGAAGACGTCCGCGCCTTCGAGCAGCTCGTCCGCGGTGCCGCGCAGGTTCTCGGGGTTCGTCGTCTCGGCATAGTCGCGCTTGGCGTCGTTCAGATCGGGCCGCCCGCGATACAACGCGCCGCCCTCGTCGCAGCCGACGATCCACGTGCCGCCTGCCCGCTGGAGCGCTCGTGTGACGGCCATCCCCGCCGCACCGCAGCCGGTGGTGACGATGCGGACGTCCTCGATGCGCTTGCCGACGACGCGCAGCGCGTTCAGCAGGGAGGCGAGGACGACGATCGCCGTCCCGTGCTGGTCGTCGTGGAAGACGGGGATGTCGAGCGACTCGCGCAGCCGCCGTTCGATCTCGAAGCAGCGCGGCGCGGAGATGTCCTCGAGGTTGATGCCCCCGAACGCGGGCGCGATCGCCTCGACGGTGCGCACGATCTCGTCCGGATCCTTCGTGTCGAGACAGACCGGGAACGCGTCGACGTCGCCGAACTCCTTGAAGAGGACCGCCTTTCCCTCCATCACGGGCAATGCCGCCTCCGGCCCGACGTCGCCGAGCCCGAGCACGGCCGTTCCGTCGCTGACGACCGCGACCGTGTGCCGCTTGATCGTCAGGTTCCAGACCTTCTCCGGATCGTCGGCGATGGCGCGGGAGACGCGGGCGACGCCGGGCGTGTACGCCATCGAGAGGTCGTCGCGCGTCTTCACCGGGAATCGGGGCCTGATCTCGATCTTGCCTCCGAGATGCGCGAGGAACGTCCGGTCGGAGACATGGACGACGTCCACGCCGTCGACCGCCCGGACCGTCTCGACGATCGCGTCGAGGTGGGCCTCGTTCCCGGCCAGCACGTTGACGTCCCGGATCTTCGTCGTGCGCTCGACGCGCACGAGATCGATCGCGCCGAGCAGGCCACCGGCTTCGCCGACGCCCGCAGCGAGCCGCGCGAAGGCGCCGGGATGGTTCTCGATGCGAACGCGAATGGTGGCGCTGAACGACGCCGACGGGTGCATGCACGGACGGTACGCCGGGCCGGGCCGCCCGTCATCGTGGCCAACTACGCTCTGTCGGTGCGGCTAACCCTCTGCGACGTCGGGCCGCGCGACGGCCTCCAGAACGAGCCCGAGACCCTCGCCCCGTCGGTTCGCGCCGAGCTCGTCGGCCGCCTGGGTGCGGCCGGGCTTCCGCGCATCGAGGCCGTCAGCTTCGTGCGCGACGACCGCGTGCCGCAGATGGCCGGCGCCGAGGAGGTGGTCGCGGCGGTCGAGCGGCGCCCGGGCCTCGAGCTGTCGGGCCTCGTCCTCAACGAACGGGGCTGGGAGCGCTTCCGGGCCTCCGGGCTCGATCGCGTCAACGTCACGTTCGCTGCGACGGAATCCTTCAACCGGGCGAATGGAAACATGACGCTCGCCGAAGCCGTCGCCGCAGCCGAATCCATCGTCGCCGCCGCGACCGTGCCCGCGACGGTGACCATCTCCGTCTGCTTCGGCTGCCCGTTCGAGGGCCGCGTCGATCGGGGTGTCGTCGCCGATCTCGCTGCGCGGTTCTCCGGGCGCGCCGAGGTCGTCCTCGCCGACACCATCGGCGTCGCGACCCCGTCACACGTGCAGACGCTCGTCGAGCGGGCCGGGGCGGCGGGGTTCCACGGCCACAACACGCGCAACACCGGGTACGCGAACGCGCTCGCGGCCGTGCAGGGTGGAGCGCGGCTGCTGGACGCGTCGGTGGGCGGCCTCGGCGGCTGCCCGTATGCGCCGCGGGCGACCGGCAACGTGGCGACCGAAGACCTCGTCTATCTGCTCGAGGAGGAGGGGTGGGAGACCGGCGTCGACCTCGACGCGCTGATGGGCATCTCGGCGTGGCTGGAGAGCCTTCTCGGGCGGAGGCTCGAGGGCTATCTCTACCGCGCCGGCAACTGGCCGTAGACGATGCGTGAGGTCCGCGCCGTATGGGCCTTGCTCGCGGCGGAGGCAGTCGCCGTCCTCGTCACGTACTCGCGTCTCCCGGCGAACGAGCTCTACAACGTCCACGGCAGCGGCCTACGCGGTGGACTGAGCCGCGTCGTCGTCGAGCTCGACTTCCCGGACGCGCTCATCGCGCTGGCGATCCTCGGCGTGATCGCTCCCCTGCTCTCGCCGCGGCTGCGACCGGTCGCAGGGGCGGCGGCGCTGCTCTGCATCGTCGCCGTCCTGCCGGGCGTCGTGTCCCAGGACGATCTGGACGCGAGGTGGATCAACGCGGTCCCCGCGATCGGCGTCGGCCTCGCCCTCGCGCTCACGTTCCTCGCCCGTCCGCCCGGCCGGTCCCGGCCGCGCGGAGACCGGGCGCGCATCGTCGTCGGCGCCGTTCTCGTCGTGCTCGCGGCGCCGTGGATCGCCGCCGCGCTCGGCTTCTACCTCGACGGCGTGCCGGTGCTCGGCCGGCTCTTCCAGACCGGCAGGATGGCGAGCTTCCACGATCCGCTGCATCACGCCGTCCATCACGGCGTGCACCACGGCCTGCAGGGATTGCTGTTCGCCCTGACGGCGTTGATCCTCTCGCGCGTGCCGAACCGCATCTCCTTCTATCTCGCGCTGCTGCTCGCCTTCGGCGCTGCGAACATGCTGAACGACGGCTGGCTCGAGCAGGTGGTCGAGCGCGGCTGGAGCTCGCATCCGGTCCCGAGCGTGCTCGGCTTCTCCGTCAACTGGCTGTGGGGCGCGACGCTCGCCGTTGCGGCGGCAATTTGGGCGGCGGCGAGAGATGGACGACGCGCTCGCCGTCGACCGAGAACGGCTGCGCCACCGTCGTGAACGTCCCGAGCTGCTGGAGGATCCCGAGGGCGAGCGTCTGCTCGTGGTCGGCGGCCTCGCCGACGTTGCGCACCGGCGACGCGGGCACGCCTGCGGCGACGAGCGCCGCGAGCAACTCGTCGGTCGACCAGGCACGCGTACGCTCCTCGATCGCCGCGGCCAGCTCAGCCCGGTGGCGAACGCGATCGGGATTCGTCCGGAAGCGCACGTCCTCGGGAAGCCCGAGCACGGCGCACAACGCCCGGAAGAGCTTGTCGTTTCCGGCGACGACCATCAGCTCTCCGTCCTCCGTCGCGAACACCTGGTACGGCGCAATCTGGGCGAAGGCGCTGCCTTCGCGCCGGGGCACGTCGCCCGTGCCGAGATAGCCGACGATCTGCGACGACAGCAGCCACAGCGCCGTCTCGTACAGCGACACCTCGATCGTCGCTCCGCCGCCCCGCGCGAGCGCGGACACGATCGCGAACGCCGCCCAGAGACCCGTCGAGAGGTCGATCAGCGAGACGCCGACGCGCACCGGCGGCATGCCGTCCATGCCGGTGACGCTCATGATCCCGCTCGCCGCCTGCAGCAGCGGGTCGTAGCCGGGCTGGTCGCGCAACGGGCCGGTCGAGCCGAATGCGCCGATCGAGCAGTGGACGAGCTCCGGCCGGCGGGCGCGCAGCGCCCCGGCGCCGAAGCCGTGCTCCTCGGCCGCGCCCGGCCGCAGGCTCTGGACGAACACGTCGGCGCGTCCCGCCAGCTCGAGCAGCTCGTCGATTCCCTCCTGTGTCGAGAGGTCGAGCACGAGCGAGCGCTTGCCCGCGTTCGCGGCGAGGAAGAGCGCGCCCTCGCCGTCGATGAACGGCGGGCCCCATGCGCGCGCGTGGTCGCCGCCGGGGGGCTCGACCTTGACGACGTCCGCGCCCAGGGACGCGAGGAGCTGCGTGCACGTCGGCCCTGCGAGCGACGACGTGACGTCGACGACGAGCGTGCCCTCGAGCGGTCGGAAGCTCATCGGTTCAGCGCAAAGAGTCGCGTCGGAACGCCTCTCACCTCGACGTCCCGCTCATAGCGCTCGCCGAGCTTCTCGGCCACGCGGACCGAGCGCTCGTTTCCGTGCTGGATGAGCGAGATCAGACGTCGGCGGTCGGTCCAGTCGCGCAGCGCCAGCGCTGCCTCGGTCGCGTAGCCGTGGCCCCAGTACGCGCGCGCGACCGTCCAGCCGATCTCGACCTCCGAGCGGTCGTCGAGCGTCGAGACCGTCCACGTCTCCGGGTCCCACACGAGGAAGCCTGCTCGGCCGACGACGAGACCGTCACGCTCGAGGACGAAGAACCCGATGCTGTTCGCCTCCCAGCGTGCGAGCCATTTCCCGATCGCCGCGCGCATCCCGTCGAGGTCGGTCGTGCTTCCGTCACCGATGAAGCGCATCGTCTCCGGGTCGGAGTACGCGGGCAGCAACGCCTCGGCGTCCTCGAGCCGCGGCTTCCGCAGCAGGAGGCGCTCAGTCCGTATCAAGCGGCACCATGATGGTTCGCTCGAACTCGATCACGACCTCGTCGCGCTGGTTGAGCCCGCGCGTTCGCACCGTGACGATGCCCCGGCCGGGCCGCGACTGCGACTCGCGCTTCTCGAGGATCTCCGTCTCGGCGCGGATCGTGTCGCCTGCGAAGACCGGCGCGGGAAGCCGGACCTCGCGCCAACCGAGATTGACCGCCTGCTCGGAGACGTCGGCGACCGACAGGCCGGTGACGAGCGCGAGCGTGAAGGTCGAGTCGACCAGCGGCCGCTTCCACTCGGTCGAGCCCGCGTACTCGGCGTCGAAATGGATGGGATTCGTGTTCATGGTCAGCAGCGTGAACCAGACGTTGTCCGCGTCGAGTACGGTGCGGCCGAAGCGGCTCCGATACACGTCGCCGACTCCGAGCTCTTCGTACGAGCGGCCCACGCCGTCGATCATATGAACAGACTCGAGCACGAGACCAGCCCATACCTCCTCCAGCACGCGGACAACCCCGTTGACTGGTACCCGTGGGGCGACGAGGCGTTCGCGCGCGCGCGCGCCGAGGACAAGGCGGTGCTGCTCTCCGTGGGGTATGCGGCGTGCCACTGGTGCCACGTCATGGCGCACGAGTCGTTCGAGGACGACGAGACGGCGCGCCTGATGAACGAGCTGTTCGTCAACGTCAAGGTCGACCGCGAGGAGCGTCCCGACGTCGATGCGCTCTACATGGACGCCGTCGTCTCGCTCACCGGGCAGGGCGGCTGGCCGATGACGGTGTTCATCACTCCGGACGGCGCTCCGTTCTTCGGCGGCACGTACTACCCGCCCGCGCCGCGCCACGGGCTGCCTTCCTTCCGCGAGCTGCTGCTCGCCGTCGCGAATGCGTACCGCGAGCGGCGCGGCGACGTGACGGAGCAGGCCGGAGTCCTCGTCGAGGCGATGCGTCGCAGCGCGCAGATTCCGCCCTCGCGCGAGCCGCTCGAGCGCGGGATCGTCTCGGAGTCGGTGCGCGTGCTGCGCGCGCAGTTCGATCCGGAGTGGGGCGGCTTCGGACGCGCGCCGAAGTTTCCGCCGGCGCCGACGATCGAGCTTCTGCTCCGTATCGGCGAGCTCGACATGGCGACGAAGACGCTCGACGCCATGGCGGCCGGGGGAATGTACGACCTCGTCGGCGGTGGCTTCCACCGTTACTCGGTCGACGAGCGCTGGCTCGTCCCGCACTTCGAGAAGATGCTGTACGACAACGC
>DATAMX010000068.1:0-10817 GCA_036260475.1 Gaiellaceae bacterium
AGCAGCCCGCTCGCGAGCGGGAAGTACGGGAGCACGCCGATCCCGAGGCCGTCGCAGGTCGGGAGCACGTCGTTCTCCGCGTCGCGCACGACGAGGCTGTACTCGTTCTGCGCCGCGACGAAGCGCGCGAGCCCGCGGTCCCGAGCGATCGTGTCCGCCTCCTCGATCTGGGCCGCCGAGAAGTTCGACGAGCCGATGAAGCGGACCTTGCCCTCGCGCACGAGCTCGTCGAGCGCGCCCAGCGTCTCCTCGACCGGCGTCGAGGGATCGGGCTCGTGCATCTGGTAGACGTCGATGACGTCGGTGCGCAAACGCTGCAGCGAACCCTCCACCGCCCAGCGGATGTACTCGGGCGAGCCGCGGGACTCGGAGGGGTTCGCATCCATCGGCTTGCCGAACTTCGTCGCGATGAGGAGGGCGTCGCGGCGGCCCTCGAGCGCACGTCCGATGAACTCCTCGCTCGTTCCCTGCGAGTAGATGTCCGCGGTGTCGAGGAGCGTTATCCCCTGCTCGATCGCCTCGTCCACTACGGCCTTCGACTGCTCGTAGTCGATGCGCCCCCCGAAGTTGTTCGTGCCGAGCCCGACGACCGAGACCTCGGGCCCTTCCACGCCGAGCGAACGCGTCTTCAAGCGGGCCTCTTCGCGATGAATCCTCTCGCGCGCATGCGCATGACGACCTCTCCCCGCTGGTTGACGAGCTCGTGCTCGCCGACGATCGTGCCACGCCCGGGATCGCGCTCGCTCGGCCATGCGTCGACGACGCGGCTGCGGCCGGTGAGCACGTCGCCGGGCCGCACGGGCACGAGCCAGCGCAGCTCCTCGACGCCGGGCGAGCCCATGCTCGCGCTGTCGAGCAGGACGTTGCGCACGAACATGCCCATGTACAGCGAGGCCGTGTGCCAGCCACTCGCGATGAGCCCGCCGAACGGCCCGTCGATGTCGGGATCGGTGTGGAACGGCTGCGGATCGAACTCGCGCGCGAAGCCGACGATCTCGTCCGCCGTGATCCGATGCTCCCCGTGGATCATCTCCGAGCCGACGACGAAATCCTCCCAGTACCTCATCGCCAGTTCCGCGAGTGGACGACGACGAGCGTCTTCGTCGGCCGCGTGAGCGCGACGTAGAGCTCGCGCAGTCCGCGCTCGCCGCCCTCGTCGACGATCAGCGCAGGCTCGACGACCACGACGTGGTCGAACTCGAGCCCCTTCGCCTCGCGCGGGGTGATGAAGGGGATCTGCGTCTCGTCGAACACCTCACCGTGGGGGTGGACGAGCGAGCGCGGCGCGATCACCGCGAGCAGTCCATCGAGCTCGCCCGCCTCGCGTAGCGCCGTCTCGATCAGCTCGTCCTCGGCCACCCGCACGAGCTTCGGACGTGCCCCGCCCTGCCGGTAGGCGAGCGGCGGCTCGACGTCGGGCGCGATCCGGGCGAGGAGCGGGAGGGCGATGTCCATGATCTCCGCCGGCACGCGGTACGCATGGCGCAGCTCCTCGATCCGCACCTCCAGGTCCTCCGGGAGGTACGGCGCGAGCTCCTGCCAGCGGCCGTACGTCACGGGCCCGGTCGCCTGGGCGACGTCGCCGAGCATCGTCAGCGACCCGTCCAGCGCGCGGCGGGAGACCATCATGAGCTGCATCGGCGACAGGTCCTGCGCCTCGTCGACGATGACGTGCCCGTACGCCCGCGCCGGGCCCTCGACCAGCGTTCGCGCCACATCGAGCAGCGGCAGATCGTGGTCGCTCCAGCGCAGCTCCGAGATGCGGCGTGGACGGTCGCGCAGCAGCAGCCGCTGCTCGTCGCGGTCGAGCGCGCCCGCGGCCGCCTCCGCGAGCGCGGAGGGCGACGTGAGCAGCCGGGCGACGACCTTCTCCGGTCGCGGCAGCGGGAGCACGCGGTCGAGGTACTTCGCGAGGAACCCGTTGCGGCGGAGCGCGCGCTCGAGATCGTCGAAGCTGCGCAGCGCGCGCGGGCCGAGCAGCTCGCCGTAGCGCTCGTAGAAGCGGCGCAGCACGGTCATGCGGAACCGCTCCCGCGCCGGGGCGAGGGCGAGGCCGGCGTCGAGCGCGGCCTGCAGGAGATCGCGCACGTCGCGCTCCCGGACGGACACGAACACCCCGTCCACGTACAGCACGAGCTCCTCCGGCGCCGGCTCCACCGACAACTCCACCGCGCGCTGCACGACCTCGCTCAGACGCGGGTCGGCCTTGAGCGCAGCGACGTCGGCCGGGTCCTCGCGCTCGACGAGTATGCCGTCGAGCATCTCCGTGACTGCGCGCTGCTCGACCGCCTCCTCGCCCAGTGCCGGCAGGACGTGCGAGACGTAGTCCATGAACGTCGGGTTCGGGCCGACGACGAGCACGCGGCGGAGCTGCTCGCGGTGCGTGAACAGCAGCCACGACGCGCGATGGAGCCCGACCGCCGTCTTGCCCGTTCCCGGGCCGCCCTGGACGACGAGCGCGCCCTCCGGCTCCGCGGTGATGAGCCGGTACTGGTCGGACTGGATGGTCGCGACGATGTCGCGCATACGCCCCTCGCGCCGCCGGTCGAGCTCCTCCAGCAGGAAGTCGCTCACGGTCGCGCCCTCGACGCCGGAGCCGTCGAGCGCCTCGTCGGAGATGTCGACGAGCCTGCGGCCCTCCGTGCGGAAGCGCCGGCGCTGCGTCACCCGTTGCGGATCGCTCGGCGTGGCCGTGTAGAACGGGCGCGCCGCGGGCGCCTGCCAGTTTACGACGAGCGCCGCGTGCGCGTCGTCGTGCACCCAGCGACGGCCGACGTAGAGCGGGCGCAGCGTCCCGTCCAAGGTCAGCCGACCGAAGCAGAGGCCCCGCTCCGCGTCCTGGAACGTGCGCCGGCGCCGCTTGAGCCACGCCTCCATCGCGACCGCGGCGAACTCGGTCGCCATCCGGTCCTGCGAGCCCTCGAGCGTCGTGCGCATCTTGTCGAGGCACGCGTACGCGTTGTCCACGTAGGCCTGTTCCGATGCCAGCTCGGGGTGCGGCATAGAGTCAGCCTAGTGAAGCTCGGACTCAACCTCGGCTACGCCTCGCCGGGAACGAACCCGGCGTCGCTCGTCCCGCTCGTGCAGGAAGCGGAGCGTCTTGGCTACGACTCGGTGTGGGCCGCCGAGGCGTGGGGGACGGACGCCGTGACGGTGCTCGCATGGATGGCGGCCGGCACGAGCCGCATCAAGATCGGCTCGGCGATCATGCAGATCCCCGGTCGCACGCCGGCGAACACGGCGATGACCGCCGCAACGCTCGACCTCATGTCGAACGGACGCTTCCTGCTCGGGCTCGGCACGTCCGGGCCGCAGGTGGTGGAGGGCTGGCACGGCGAGCCGTGGGGCAAGCCGCTCGTGAAGACACGCGAGTACGTCGAGATCGTCCGCGCAGCGCTCCGGCGGGACGTGGTCGAGCACACCGGCGAGCACTACCGCATCCCGTACGACGGAGCCGGAGCGACAGGGCTCGGAAAGCCGCTCAAGCTGATGCTGCGCCCGCTGCGGGCGGACATCCCGATCTACCTCGCCGCCATCGGCCCGAAGAACGTCGCGCTCGCGTACGAGATCGCCGACGGCTGGCTGCCGATCTTCGTTGCCCCGGAGCGCTTCCACGAAGCATTCCCGCCGCCGCCGAGCAGCTTCGAGGTCGCGGCCACGGCCAACGTCCTCGTCGGCGACGACGTCCAGGGGCTGCGCGACTCGCTCAAGCCGAGCCTCGCCCTGTACGTCGGCGGCATGGGCGCGAAGGGCAAGAACTTCTACAACGCGCTCGTCACCCGCTACGGCTGGGAGGCGGACGCGGCTCGCATCCAGGAGCTCTATCTCGGCGGGCGCCGGCGCGAGGCCATCGAGGCGGTCCCGGACGATCTCGTCGACGCGGTGGCGCTCGTCGGGCCGAAGGAGCGCATCGCAGATCGCCTCGCCGCCTGGCAGGAGACGCCGGTGACGACGCTGATCGTCGGCTCGCCCCAGCCGGAGGCGCTCCAGACGATGGCAGAGCTCCTGCTCTGATCGTTAACGTCCCGGAGTCGTCGGATCTCACAGGAGGCTTGCCGTGAAGCGGATGGCCGTCGTTCTCGTTTCGCTCCTCGTCGTCACCGGTTCGGCCGCAGCCGGCGGAGGGAAGATCACCGTCTCGCCCGTCGTCGACGTAAGCGCCGGTGGAGGCGACCAGCTCTCGCAGAACGAAACGCCGATCGCCGTCAACCCGGCCAATCCCGCGAACCTGATCACGGGGGCGAACGACTGGAACTACAACGACGGCTGCGCCGTGAACGCGTCGAACGACGGCGGCAAGACATGGACGCCCACGCTTCCGGACGGCTTCCTGCCCGGCGTCACGAAGTTCACGAACGACCCGAACGTGGCCGGCAGCGGGACCTACGACGCGGGCGGCGACCCGACCATCGCGTTCAGCCCCGACGGCAAGATCGCGTACTACGTCTGCCAGGCGTTCGACTTCACCTCGCCGTTCGACATCGCGCTCCTGCTCAACCGCTCCTACGACGGCGGCTTCACGTGGCAGCACAGCGGGCTCGTCCAGATCTCGACGTTCCAGGGCAACGGGACGACGAGCGGCTCGAACGGCAAGTTCGCCGACCACGAGAACATCCACGTCGATCCGACGAACGGCTACGTCTACGTCTCCTGGGCGGAGTTCAGCGGCTTGCAGGGAACGCACTCGCCGGTCTACGTCGCGGTCTCGCACGACAAGGGCGACACGTGGACGGTGAACAAGGTCACCGCAGGGACCGTGAAGAACAACCAGGACCAGCGCGTCGTCACCGACGCGTCCGGCAACGCGTACCTCGTCTTCGACAACGGCGTGAACGGGGGCAAGGGCCTCACCGTCCTGTATGCGTCCAAGTCGACCGACGGCGGCACGACCTGGAGCGCGCCGGTGCAGTTCGCGACCCTCACGGATCCCGTCTGCGTCTTCCCGCCGTCCTGCTTCGACATCTCAGGCGGCCAGTTCCGCGCCGGCGGCTCGTACCCGGCGCCGGCGTTCGACAACGCACGCGACCGGCTCGACGTGCTCATCGCCGACATCCGCGGGCCGTATGCCCAGATGTACTTCTACTCGCTCAAGCCCGACCTGAGCCTCGACTTTTCTACGCAGATCCCGGGCGGCTCGGGCGACCACTTCATGGGCGAGCTCTCAGCGGCGCCGAACGGGCGGCTCGACGCGTCGTACTGGGACCGCAGCTACTCCGGGAACGCGCTCGTCGACCTTACGTACGCGACGAGCTCCGACGGCGGCCACACCTGGCGGCAGGCCCGCGTGACGCCGTCCGGCTACGACCCCTCCCAGTGGGGCGTTCCGTCGGGCTCGAGCTTCCGGCCGTTCATCGGCGACTACAACGGGATCGCGTCCACGAACACGACCGCGTACATGACGTGGACGGGCGTCGCCGCGCCGCAGCCGTACAACCTCGAGATCGAGTTCGCCACCGCGACTCCGTAGCCGCTTGACAGACCCCTCTCGATCTGAGAGATTGCCGTTTGCCAAGTCCCTGTGGGCCCTCGGGTTCACGGGGACTAGGCATTTAAGCGGCCGAATCGGCAAAGCCGAATCGGCCTTTTTTGTCGGCATCGCAAGCGACGCCTTGGGGCCCTTTTAGCTAGTCCGCGAGCCAGTCCGCGACGGGCGGGGAGACGTCGAGCCCGGCGAAGCTGCCCTCGTCGCGCATCTGCTCGGCCGCTGCGGCCATCGCGCTCACGGCGACCCAGGCCAGGCGGCCCCCGACGCTGATCCGCTGCGCGCCGGCGTCCACGATCTCGCGCACGGTCAGCCGGGGCGTCGCAAGGACGTTCACGGGCTTGCCGACCGCCTCGCAGAGGGCGCGGATCTCGTCGGCCGAACGCAGGCCGGGCGCGTACAGGACGTCCGCCCCGGCGCGCTCGTAGGCCTGGAGCCGCGCGATCGTGTCGTCGAGATCCGGATTGCAGCGGATGTGGTTCTCGGCGCGCCCGGTCAGCGTGAAGGGAAAGCCGAGGCCGCGCGCCGCCTCGCTCGCCGCCGCGATGCGCTCGGCGGCCTGCTCGACCGGATAGAGCCCGCCGCCGGGGTCGTAGTCCTCGATCGAGCCGCCGACCGCGCCGGCCTCCGCCACCCGGACGATCGCCTTCGCAGCGTCCTCCGGAGCCGGGCCGTAGCCGTTCTCGAGGTCGACCGAGACCGGAAGGCTCGACGCCCGGGTCAGCGAGCACACGTGAGTCGCGACGTCGTCGAGCGTCGCTCCGCCGTCGAGGCGGCCGAGCGTGAACGCGAACCCGGAGCTCGTCGTCGCGAGCGCCCGGAAGCCGAGGGCCTCGAGCACGCGCGCCGAGCCTGCGTCCCACGGGTTCGGGATGAGGAACGGCTCGCCCTCGTGCAACGCACGAAAGGCCGCGCCTCTCTCAGCGATGTCGGCCACACCCCTAGCCTGCCAGTCCGGCGTCGGGCTGCGCGGCTTGCATCCCGCCCGCCTCGCGTATCGTCGGACGAATGGCAGAGGTGCGCGAGATCGAGGTGACGCTCTCGCGATCGGGACCGCGCTACGTCTCGCCCGACCTCGAGTTCGCCGTGTGGGCGGCGACGCTCGGAGAGGACGTCGAGGGGGAGCCGGTGACGCTCGCAGGCCCGCTCGGGCACGTCTCGGCCGGCGACCAGCTCGTCTGCTCGGGCGCCTTCGCCGAGCACAAGCGGTACGGCCCGCAGTTCGCGGTGGAGACGTTCCGGGCGGCGCTGCCGCGTTCCGCGGAAGGCGTGGAGCGCTGGCTCACGACGCGCGTCCCCGGGATCGGGCCGACCTTCGCGCGGGCGATCGTCGCCCACTTCGGCGCCGCCCAGGTCTTCGGCGAGCTCGACCGCAACCCCGAGCGGCTGCGCGAGGTGCGCACGAAGGCCGGTCGCGCGATCTCGCGCAAGAGCGTCGAGCGCGCGATCGCCGCCTGGCGTCAGGTGGCGACCATTCGCGAGGTCGAGACGTTCCTGTTCACGCACGGCATCGCCGCCGGGCTCGCAGGCCGGCTCGTGCGCGAGTACGGCGACGAGGTCGTCGACGTCCTGACGCACGACCCGTACCGGCTGATCGAGCTCCCACGCGTCGGCTTCAAGACCGCGGACCGGATCGCGCGCTCGCTCGGCGTCGAGCTGGACGACCCGCAGCGACTGCGCGCCGGCCTTCGTTTCGCGCTCGAGGAGTCGGAGGCCGACGGCAACACGTTCCTGCCGACGGCCGAGCTGTGGCAGCGTGCGGGCACGTTGCTCGAGGTCGGCGACGTGGAGCCGCTCGAGTCGGCGGCGCGCGCGCTCGTGAGCGACGCGGAGGTCGTCGTCGAGCGGGACCGCGTCTACCGCACGGAGCTCTGGGAGATGGAGCGGCGCCTCGCGGACACGCTGGCC
Organism: Gaiellaceae bacterium; assembly: GCA_036260475.1. Lineage (GTDB taxonomy): Bacteria > Actinomycetota > Thermoleophilia > Gaiellales > Gaiellaceae > Palsa-739. The sequence continues at coordinate 7,391 of DATAMX010000068.1, forward strand.
GAGCGTGCTCGAGGGGCGGCGGTGGAGCTCTTCGACGCCGCGGAACGTCCCGCTGTCGAGGTGTCCGACGAGCAGTGGGGCGTCGTCGAGCTCGTGCGCACGCGGCCGCTCGTGCTCCTCACGGGCCTCCCGGGCGCGGGCAAGACGCACACGCAGCGCGCGATCGTCGAGATTGTGCGCCGCGCGCGGACGCGCGTCCTGTTGTGCGCGCCGACGGGCAAGGCGGCGCGGCGGATGCGCGACCTGACCGGACATGACGCGATGACGATCCACCGCGCGCTCGGCTACTCGCCGTTCGAGGGCGGCTTCCAGCGCAACGAGGACGATCCGCTCTCGAACGAGTACGAGCTCGTCATCGTGGACGAGGCGTCGATGCTCTCGCTCGAGCTCGCCGACGCGCTGTTCCGGGCTGCAGGCGACTGTCACGTGCTGCTCGTCGGGGACACGGACCAGCTCCCGCCGATCGGCGCCGGCCGCGTGCTCGCCGACCTGGTCGACTCCGGCGTCGTCCCGCGAGCGCACCTGACGGCGATCTACCGGCAGGCGGCGCGGTCGCTCATCGTCCGCAGCGCGCGGAGGATCAACGCCGGCGAGCCGCCGTTCATATCGCCCGGCGACGCGCGCGCAACGCTCGGCGCCGACGTCGAGCTGGACGAGGACTTCTTCTTCGTCGCGAAGCAGGAGCAGGAGGCGATCCGCACTGCGGTGCTCGAGCTCGTATGCGAACGCATCCCGTCACGTTACGGCCTCGACGCGCGCACCGAGGTGATGACGCTCGTGCCGATGCGGCGCGGCCCGGTCGGCCTGAACGCGCTGAACGAGGAGCTCGAGCGGCGCCTCAATCCCGGCGAGCCGGCGGTCGTGCTCGCGCGTGCGGGGATTCGGGTCGGCTCGCGCATCGTGCAGACGAAGAACGACTACACGCCCGACCGCGAGGTGATGAACGGCGAGGTCGCGTTCGTGGTCGCGTGGGACGAGGAGGAGCAGGAGGCGAGGCTCTCGCTGGACGACGGCGAGCGCGAGATCATCGTGCCCGCGGCCGCGCTGGAGACGTACGTCCTCGCATGGGCGCTGACCGTGCACCGGGCGCAGGGCTCGCAGTTCCCCGCGGTCGTCGCGCCGTGGTCGACGGCGTACGCGGTGATGCTGTCGCGGCCGCTCCTCTACACCGCGGTCACGCGCGCAGAACGGCTGTGCGTGATCGTCGGCGAGCGGCGTGCGCTCGCAACAGCGGTCGCGCGGGCGGAAGGACGGCGGCGCCACTCGGCGCTCGCCGAGCGCATCGTCGAGCTCCTCTAGCTCGTCTGGCAGGCGCCGGGCAGCGCCGCGCCGCCCGGGCCGTTCTCGTGCTCGGCGGCTCCGCCGGCTCCGGTCGCCTGGAGGCAGTACGAGCCCGCGTCGGAGCGGACGAGGAAGACGCCGGATCCGGGCGGAAGCGTCGCGCCCGCGTAGGTGCCGTTCTGCGCGAAGAACGCCTGCAGGGCGGCGTCGGCTCCCCGGAAGTTCGTCGCCGCAACGGCGGTGTCGGCGCCTGCGATTGCCTGGCTGACGGCCCCGGAGGTGGGCCCGTTCGACTTCGCGTCCTTCGCGTAGAGGTAGCCGCCGACGGCGAGGACGATCAGGAGCGCCGGGAGGCCGAGAAGCCGCGTCATGGCGCTTCTATCGGCGCCGGGCGGCGAGCGCTGAAGCTACGAGCGTCGAATCATGCGGCAGTTGCCCCGGCCTCGGCCTCGACGAGAGCGATGCAGCGCGGGCACGCGCGCGCCGCTCCCCAGTCGGGCGTCGAGACCAGGAACGCCGTACCGACCGCGCCGCAACGGGCGCCGCTCGACGGCAGACCGCTCTGCGTCTCGGCCAGGTGCACGACGCCGTCGTTGCCCATCACCGCCCACTCCCCGGGGCCGAACACACCTCCAGCAGACCGCACAGCCACAAGACACCCTCTCTTTTTGCCGCAGGACGAAACCGCCCCCACAGCATGCCTGAACCCGAGGTCGACGACGGTCGCGTTCCCTGGGCTGCGGGTCGCGCGATCTCCTCGGTGAGCTCGTCGATCCGATCGTGAAGCGCCACGAACGTCGCGTGCGCGCGCGCACCTGTGGTCCGTGCTCGCGGTTTCCCTACGCGATTCATACCCCCGATCCCTCGTCCAAGTGGCACGAATGGGCGGTTCTCAGACGAGAAGTCTCGTATGCAGCAAACGTGCACCGCGGAACCAGGGCGAATGGCAGATCTTCGAATCGGCGAGCGCGTGACGTTTCGCGGGCGCGTGTGCATCGTCGCCGGGGTATCGCCGATGAGCATCCCGGCGCGTCGGGTCTTCCTCGTGGATGCCGAGACCGGCGAGCGGGTCGAGGCGTCCGTAGGTCGACTCGACCATCTCTGAGCGCCGTACCTCTCGGGGCCGTCGGCTCGTTTGTCCAGTGCGCCCGATGCGACCTGAATGCGACCTGTGGGCGCGCCTTGTCCGAGATCAGGAGGTATGTCGTGGCTGCGTGGGTTTGGGTAGTCGTCGCGATCGCGATCGTGGCTGTGGTCGGTGTGGTGGCCTGGCAGGCGCTCGCCCGTCGGAGGAGCAGCCGGCTGCAGGAGCGTTTCGGGCCCGAGTACAACCGCCTGGTCAACTCGGCGGATTCGAGGCGCGATGCCGAATCGGAGCTGCACGCGCGCGAGGAACGCCGACGCCGGCTCGACATCCGGCCGCTTTCGGAGGCGTCGCGCGACCGCTACCTTCGGGACTGGCAAACTGTCCAGGCTCAGTTCGTCGACGATCCGCGCGGCGCCGTTGCGACCGCGGACAGCCTCATCCAGTCGGTGATGGCGAAGCGCGGCTATCCGGTCGAGGACTTCGAGCAGCGGACGAGCGACATCTCGGTGGATCACCCGCGCGTGGTCGAGAACTACCGGGAGGGTCACAGGCTCGCGCAGGCGAGCGCGAACGGCGACGAGTCGACCGAGGACCTGCGACAGGCGATGCGCCACTACCGCGCACTTTTCGACGAGCTCCTCGAAGCCGACCGGGACGAGCCGATGGCGCGAGACCGCGACGGGCACGAGCGCGCGATCGACGTCGACCCCGATCGCACGGCGGGGAGGAAGGCTCGGTAAGCCCACGACCGCCATCGCCGGCTCGACACCCGATCGAGCGGCTCCTCAGGTGATGACGCGGTACACCTGAAAGACCTCGGCGTACTCGCGGTTCACGTTGATGCCGTGCGTTCGCGCCACGTTCCAGACGTACTCCGGGTTCGCATACCGCCGGTGCTGCTGCGACGCGTACTTCTCAAGCGCGGCCACCTTCCGCTCGATGTGCTTCTGCTCGAGGGAGACGTACCACTGGTACGCGAAGTCGAAGTTGTTCCACGGGATCTCGTAGCCGAGGATCGTCGTGCGCTTGAACGCGCGCAGGCCCTCTTGCGCGATCGTC